>DATJTB010000148.1:0-28805 GCA_035503795.1 Methylocella sp. | reverse complement strand
GGCTAGCCCGGTGATGCGGGAAACCGCCGCCAAACCGCCATGCCCTGCCGTGCGCACCTCCGCGGCCGCAAATAAGCGGCGTCCACGTTCATCAAGGTGACCGGCGACCGCTATCCAGCGGCAACAAATTGCTTCCATATCTATCATCAAAGTAGAATAAGGTAGTGCAGCTTTGACTGGAATCCTCCATAAAAACAATTCACAGGAATGATCTACAGAAGCGATTCGTTTTTTTCTGCGTGTCGCCTAAGGTCGGATTTGGAACAAAGGGGACCCGGAGGTCTGAGGTAAACCACATTAATGAGCGCTTTCTTAGGCAGTCGGGCATTGAGATACGTCAAAATTTGCAAGTGCATCGTGGAACCCGCTTAGAGCTTATCTATTGGCTATTGAAAAGCCATCAAAGACACTACGCCCTTCGCTTAGACAAAGCACTTAACCACGATTACTATTTGGACTAAGGGTTGTGTCATGTATCACTGGTGGCAAATCGGCACACTCTATCAGATCTACCCGAGATCTTTTCAGGACTCGAATGGCGATGGTATTGGTGATCTCGATGGCATTCGGCAGCGGCTTGATTATCTTCTCTGGCTCGGCGTCGATGCGATCTGGATTTCTCCGATTTATCCTTCACCGATGCATGACTTCGGTTACGATGTCGCGGACTACTGCGGGATTGATCCGGTTTTCGGCTCGCTCGAGAGCTTCGATGGCCTCATTCATGAGGCGCATACGAAAGGCCTCAAAGTCATCCTGGACCTTGTTCCAAATCACACGTCAATCACACATCCTTGGTTCGTGGCCAGCCGGCGTTCCCGTGACGATCCGAAACGCGATTGGTATATCTGGAAGGACCCGGCTGCGGATGGCGGGCCGCCGAATAACTGGCTCAGCAACTTTGGCGGCAGTGCTTGGACATGGGATGGAAGGACTGGCCAATACTACTATCACGCCTATCTGGCTGAGCAGCCGGACCTTAATTGGCGAAATCCGGAGGTGCGCGCAGCGATGCATGAGGTGCTACGTTTCTGGCTGCGGCGCGGCATAGATGGATTTCGGATCGATGTCGTGTGGCACCTGATCAAGGATTCAGCGTTTCGCAATAACCCTCCCAATCCGGCGTGGACCGAAAAAGATCCAGAAATCGAGCGCCTGCTCCAGATCTACTCGGCGGACCAGCCTGAGGTGCATGATGTCATCCGCGGGATACGGGAGGTCGTCGACGAATTCGATGATCGGGTGCTGATTGGTGAAATTTATCTGCCTCTCCAAAGGCTTGTTGCTTATTACGGCAAAAACCTCACAGGCATTCATCTGCCGTTTAACTTCCAGCTTTTAAGCGCGGCTTGGACGGCACCGAACATCTCTGACTTGATCGAAAAATATGAAGCGGCCTTGCCGGAGGGCGGCTGGCCGAACTGGGTTCTCAGCAATCACGATAGACCGCGCATAGCGGCGCGCACGGGACCGGAGCAAGCGCGTGTTGCAATGATGCTCCTATTGACCCTGCGCGGCTCTCCAACGCTCTATTATGGCGATGAACTCGGCATCGCTCTCGTCGAGATCGAACAAAGCCGAATTAGGGACCCTTGGGCGAAGCGAGAGCCCGGCATCGGCGTCGGGCGAGATCCATCACGAACACCGATGCAATGGGATTCGACTGTCTTCGCTGGCTTTTCAAAACATGAACCCTGGCTTCCAATCACGCCCGATCATGCGACGCGCAATGTGGCGGTCATGAGCGATGATGAAACGTCAATCCTTTGCCTGGTTCGAACCCTGCTTTACTATCGGCGCAGGCATGTGCCGCTGTCGCGAGGGAGCTGGTACCCCTTGGGGGGCGATGACAGTATTTTAGCCTATGAGCGGCGCCACGGTGATGATCGAATCATCATCGTTCTCAACTTTACCGCGCATCCGCAGGTGTGGCCCATCTCCGCCCCGAGCGGGTTAAGTGTAGCGATCTCGACCCATGGCGACCGTCGTAATGAGCTAGTCCAGTCAAGTTTGAGACTAAGAGCTCATGAGGGTCTCGTCCTTGAACAGAAATGAACGCGCTATATTGGCCGCATCAATTTACTGTGAGGGGAGGCTAAGCGCACCGCGGTCAGCCTTCTGGGGACGCGGGGGTCTTGATGTGCCGATCACTCGCCTTGGCCCTGCCTTTGGCCACCGTCCGGTCGAGGCCACTGGCGAATTAGAGACCGTGGTGGCGGCAAGCCTCGCTACCTGGCCGAGGTCGCGGCTTCGCTGAGACCAACCCGATCGATGCGAAAGTGATCGGGCAGGTTTGCATTGTGATGACGGAAATGATGTCCAGTCGCAGCCCTGTCTCACGCTCTCGACAATGGCGAACCGCGAGGAATTTGTTCACCAGGTATGGCATGGCATGCTCGCGTCGAAATCATGCCATGCCGCGTTTCAAATCACTCATTGTCATTCTTGCGATATCCTCTTGTCAAAAATGACAATGGCAAGAACTGTCTATTTCGCTGCTGCTTCGTAGCGCTCAGCGACATAGTCCCAATTGATCAGATTGTCGACGAAGGCCTTGAGATAGTCCGGTCGGCGATTGCGATAGTCGATGTAATAGGTATGTTCCCAGACATCGATGGTCAAAATCGGCTGGGCGCCTTGCAGCAGCGGATTTTCCGCATTGCCGGTCTTGGTGACGATGATCTTACCGTCCTTGACCGCGAGCCAAGCCCAGCCGGAACCGAATTGGGTCGTGCCGGCCTGAACCAGCTCCTCCTTGACCTTGTCCAGAGATCCGAAAGTCTCGACGAGCGCTTTCTCAAGATTTCCGGGGACTTTGCCGCCGCTACCGGGCTTGATTGATTTCCAATATTCCGAATGATTATAATGCTGCGCCACATTATTGAACAGCGGGACGTTCTTGCCGTGAGTTTCCTTGATGATTTCTTCCAGGGATTTGCCTTCGAGACCGCTGTCCTTCAAAAGGGTATTGGCCGTATTCACATAGGCCGCATGATGCTTGTCGTGATGATATTCGAGCGTTTCCTTGGAGAGATAAGGCTGCAGGGAGTCATAAGGATAGGGAAGATCAGGCAGGGAAAAAGACATCGGGTACTCCACGTCAGGAATAGGGTCTGGGGTGCGCCTTTTGGCCGGTTGCCCGGTCAAGGTTTAGGCCCCCCGTTCCAGTACAACTATGAAGCGGCTTTTGCGGCGCGGCAAGGCCCTTGCCGATGGGAGCTTTTTCTAGAACGACTCGGAAAATGAGGACCCTGGGCGATTCAGATTAGGCGGGCTGCGTCCAAGTCTTCAGAATCAATTTCAATGATTTCGATCGAAAAGCACCATTATTTCACCTGGATCTAGCTGGGCGATCGAACATTTCAGCTCAATTGATCTCAACGGAGAGAGTTCTCACCGCCTAAGAGCGCAAGCAAAGAGAAAAGAAGACAAGATTATGAGCTATTTGGTCTATGCGCTTGGCGCTTTTCTTTCCTTGTGCGGTGCGACTGCCTTTTATTCGGGCTATGGGATCATTGAGGTCGAACGCGGCTGGGCGATGGTGATCGCAGGTTCCGTGGCCTTTTCTGCTGGCCTCGTCATCGTCGCGCTGGGTCTCATTTTGCATGAGCTCGCTCGCCTCGAAGCTTTGTGGGCAACGGCCCCGCGGCGCGCACTGAGAGCGCGTCGGGCATTCGCGGGAGACCGCCGGGACGAGTTCCTTGCGTCTCCCGAGGCTTTTGGGCCGGGGAGCGAGCCAGCAGCCCTTGTTCCGCCTGCGCCGGCCGGACGCGGCTGGCCGGCACGCTCGGCCCGTTCTGGTCTCTCAGCGGCCCGCAACCTCATCAAGACACGCGGAGCTGTCGTGCCCCGCGGGCGCCCCGCCACTCCTTCTGAAGGCGCCCCGCTTGAACCCTCTCTGGACCGTCCCGCCGCGCCAGAAGGTCAACAGGAGGAGCCATGGGGCGAAGGTCCGGATTTGCGTCAGGGCCAAGAGGAGAAACAAGAGCGGCTCGCTCAGCCCCAGGAAGTTCCATTCAAGGAACAAGGCGGGAGAGCGATTAAGGAAGAGCCATCCGTCGAACCTCCTATAGCCGAGCCGGCCGCGCCGAACCTGCAGCCCGCAGAGCCCTCTGCCAAGCCTTATATAGAAGTAGCAACTCCCACCGCTTCCCTCTCGCCCAACTTCGAAGAAGAGCTTTTCATTGAATTGAGAAGAGCGCAGGAGGCGATTCTCGGGCGGTCCGAGCCGCCTGTTCCCGATCAAAACGAAAAACCCGAGATGGCCCATGACGAGTCCGGGGCACTACCGCCCCTCTCGTCAAATGCGCAGGAGCTCGCCGTCGTCGGTCAATATGACACGCAGGGCACGTCCTATGTGATGTATTCCGACGGTTCCGTCGAAGCACGGACCCAACGCGCGGTATTTCATTTCAGGTCGATGGCCGAACTCAAAGCCTTTCTGGAATCAGACGGCCAGCTCCCCCAAGAATAGGAACCTCTCGGTCCATGATCCTGAATCGATGCGATCCCTGTTTCATCCGAACCGGGAACCATTCGCAGCCTGCAATCGCTCAAAGCTCCGGCACGCAGCCAAGCGCAAAGGCATATTGAAGGGCGATTTCTTCAAGATGCTCGAAGCGTCCTGGCCGGCCGCCATGGCCCGCCCCCATATTGGTCTTGAGCAGGATCGGGTGATCGCTCGTTGAAAGGGCGCGCAGCTTCGTTACCCATTTCAAGGGCTCCCAATAGGTCACGCGCGGATCGGTGAGGCCGGCGAGCGCAAGGATCGCCGGATAAGACTGAGCGGTGACGTTATCATAGGGCGAATAGGTGCGCATGACGGCGAAGATTTCCGGATCGATAGCCGGATTGCCCCACTCGACCCATTCCGGCGGGGTGAGGGGCAGGCTCGCATCGAGCATGGTATTCAGCACGTCGACGAAAGGCACATCCGCGAGGATTCCGGCGAAAAGCTCCGGTGCAAGATTGGCAACGGCACCCATCAGCATACCGCCAGCGCTGCCACCCTTCGCAACGATCCGCCCCTCCCTCGTATAGCCCTTCGCCATGAGATGGCGGGCCGCGCTGATGAAATCGGAAAATGTGTTCGGCTTGTGGCTGAGCTTGCCATCGAGGTACCAGTGCCAGCCTTTGTCTGTGCCGCCCCGCACATGCGCGATCGCATAGACGAAGCCGCGGTCGACGAGGCTCAACCGCTCGGCCGAAAAGCAAGCCGGCACATGCGAGCCATAGGCACCATAGCCATAAAGGAGCAAAGGCGCTGAACCGTCCAATGGAAGAGACGCGCGATGAAGAAGGGAGATTGGAATGAGCTCGCCATCTTGCGCGGGAGCGAAAAGACGGCGGGTCACATAAAGGGATGGATCATGGCCCGAGGGGATCAGCTGGCGCTTGCGCAAGACCCGCTCTCTTGTCGAGAGATCATAATCGTACGTCTCCCAAGGGGTCGTCATCGAAGAATAGTTAAATCTCAACGTTCGCGTGTCATATTCGAGCCGCTCTTCGAGGCCGAGCGAATAGGCCTCCTCCTTGAAGGAGATTGCATGGTCATCGCCGCTCGCCAAATGCCGGATCCAGATCGCCGGCAGGCCGGAGTCGCGCACGACAAAGACGAGATAGTCGGGAAAGACCGACAGCTTGATGATCATGCGGCCACGCAGATGGGGCACTTCTTCTACGAAGGCGGCTGTCGGCAGGCTTTCGAGCGACGCACTCACGATCTTGAAATCTTCGGCACCGCCGGCATTGGTGCGGATGAATAGACGCCCGCCATGCGGCTCGACGTCATAACGCACGCCGGCTTGCCGCGGCGTAACGAGGACGGGCTGCGCTTTCGCGTCGAGAAGATCAAGGAGGTGGGTTTCGGAGGAATCGTGATCGCTCACATTGATGATGGCAAAGCGCCCCGACTGAGCACGCCGCAGATGGAGGAAGAGCCGCGGATCAGGCACGGCGAAAACGCAGTGGTCCTCGGCGGGCGTGCGGCCGATCACATGAAGGCGGACCTCATGCGGCCGGTGATTTTCATCCACATGCACATAAAAGAAGCCGCTTGAATCAGCCAGAAAGACAAGGCTACCATCGGTCTCCAAGATCACGTCATCGCGATCGGCCCCGGGCTTGACTGGTTCGTCCGCAGCCACTGGATCAAGCGAGCGGATTCGAATCTGGTAAAATTCAGCGCCCATCTCATCAAGACTCCAGCCAAGCTTTGCATGATCGGGCGCGTGGCAGAAAGAGGCAATGTCTAAATAGTCCTTATCCTGCGCTTCCGCATCGCCGTCGAGCAGAATCTCGGGCGGGCCTCCCGACCGTTTCTGGCGGCAAAAGAGCGGATGTTCCCCGCCTTCTCTGTGAGACGTGTAGTAGAGCCATGGACCATCTGGCTGCGGAACGTCCGAATCCTCTTCCTTGATCCGTGCGCGCATTTCCCTGATGAGGACCTCCTGCAGGGCTTTGCCCGGATCGAAGACGGCATCAGCATATTCATTTTCGGCCTTGATCACCGCGAGGATTGACGCCGAAAGGCAAGCTGGATCGCGCAAGACATCCTGCCAGTTTTCTGCCTTGAGCCATGCATAGTCATCGGTCAGCGTCACGCCATGCACCTCTGTTTTCTTCGGGTGTCTGGCCACCGGGGGCGGCTTATTCGGACCAGTGAGGACAGGGAATTGAAAACTACGCATCGTTTTTCTTCGTTTAGGACGACTTAGCTTAGACCGTATAGGTCAGCAAGGTCGCGGGCCATGGGCGTTGCTTTATTCAGTTACTGTTTTAAAATTTCAACGCTTTTTTTTATTTGAAGCCGTAAAGTGTAGTTCCGCTACTTGCGAAAATCATTTGTTGCCTATACAAAGGATGAAAGGTCTTGAAGGTTGATTCGCTGAAATCGCTGACAAGAGCTTACGTATCGACAGTCTTGCAGCGGGGGGCAGATGGCGGCTATCGCTGATCCATCTTGTATAAATACCACTGGCACTTCTTATTCGAGGATACCCAAGGTCATGAGCGAGGTTACAAGCTCCAACAATTATATCGAACTGGCTGCCGATATAGTTTCGGCCTACGTCAGCAACAATTCCGTCCCTGTAAATGATCTGCCGTCATTGATCAGTGACGTGCATTCCGCCCTACTGCGTGTGACTTCGGGAACCGCCATTGTCCCAACCGAAACACCAAAGCCGGCCGTGCCTGCCAAGAAATCCATCACGCGGGAATTTCTCGTCTGCCTCGAGGATGGACGCAAGTTCAAATCATTGAAACGGCATCTGCGCACGCAGTACAATATGTCGCCAGATGAATATAGGGAGAAATGGGCACTACCCGCCGATTATCCGATGGTCGCGCCGGACTATGCCAAGGCACGCTCAAATCTCGCCAAGCAAATGGGCCTTGGCCAGCAGCGGCGCCGCAAGAGATGAGCATGGACAAGCGCACGGCTTTCTTTAGTCTCGACCGTCCGCCAAGCCGCTCCGTGATTTTCAAATTCGCCCGGTTTTCACTTTTGCGGCCCGTCAGGCCGCATATGCCTTGCGAGTCGCATGAGCCGCACAACCGAGGCCTTGGACCCCGCCAATCCAGATCATGAAAGGTCATGGCGTCCGAAGACGGAGCGCGGGATGACCGCAAAAAAATTGTCATCCCTTTTTGTATCGCGCTATCTAAAGTCGAACGCCCCGCGATCGCAATGCTGGGCGTGACATCGGTCTCTTTGTTCCCTTCATGACTGGCCTTCGGCGAGGCGCGCATCATTCTTGATCCGCTCGACCATCGAGCGTACGCCATTTGAGCGCTGCGGCGTGATATGGGACATGAGGTCGAGGTCCTGGAACAAGCGTTCAGCATCGATGGTCAGAATGCGGGCCGCCGTCTGGCCGGAATAGAGAGTGAGCATGAGAGCCACGAGCCCACGCACGATATGGGCGTCGCTGTCGCCCTTGAAGTAGAGAACGGGATGGCCCCCATCATCTCTTTCGACTCTGCTTTCGAGCCAGACCTGGCTCACGCATCCCCGCACTTTGTTGGTCTCGTTATAGGCGGCCTTGTCAAGCGGCTCGAGACCGCGGCCAAGCTCGATCAAATAACGGTAGCGGTCCTCCCAATCGTCGAGGAAACCGAAATTCTCCGTAATCTCATCAAGCTTCGGATTCACCCGAACGTCAGTCATCTCTTTTTATCCTAGCACGGTAAACTCGATGGCCGGGAGGATCACAAAGCGCAACCGGAACTTCCTTCCATCGCAGTTACGTCTCAAGCTCGACGGTCAACCTCGCAATTTTGATCCCAAGCGCGCGGCTTTGACGCGCAGGTCGAGTTGAACTCCCCCTGATAACTTCGGATCATGGTTCCTGGCTCAAAAAGCCATGCAGAAACGAAGCCAGTCGAGATTTTCTAACGCTCTAGATCACGATGATTTTCGATCGAATCGATCCAAAATCATGAAACGTGATCGATTCTCGTAATTTAGAGCGGGAAACGAGCGCAAAACCGCTTCACACTTTTGCTCGTCCCGCTCTAACTCACACATAGGGGTGATGGGGCCGTCAATTCAAGCGAAACATTGGCCGCAAATTGGAGTGTGAAGGCGCATGAAAAAGACGGAAGCGTTCGGTCTCGTGTCTCCCGAATTCACGCGACATGGGATGGCGGACCGGATGTACCTGCTCCGTCGTTCCCAGGCCGCGGGATTTGCTGCGTCATGCGCGGAAGAGCACAGCCCCCCTCTCGTCCTTCGATCACCTTGGTTAAACGCGGCTTACCATCGATTTGAAGGGCGGGCGGTTGCGCCGCTCCTGAGGCGCCGCTCGGTGGTCATAGCAACGGCTTTTATACCATAGGACTAATATCTGGAGCGAAAAAACCGCGCCGATCCGCTTTGATGAACAAAAAAGGCAATTGGTTAAGAAGCCTCTGGCAGGTTCTGAGGGTGGCGTTCTTTTGGCGCTGCTCTCTGGGCCGCGCGGCCAAGCACGGGCAACCCACTGAGCCGCCCATGATCGGGACGTTCATCTTCTCTTCGACCTTTTCACTTGGGCCTTTGACTTGCGCTTTTCCCTACGGCCCCCTCCTTTCAGGCTTTGCACCATGGGGCGGAGGATGCTTTGACCGGACCATTCGATCCTGAGGCCAAGCCTTTAGGCAGCCTCGCCCTGCGTTGCGACAATTCCGGCTCGGTGAGCGCGGTCAGCGGCAATTGTGAAGCCCTGTTAGGCGTGCCGGCCAGCGCCCTGCTCGGGCGCGGGTTCTTCGAACGCGTGCAAGTCGCCGATCGACCGGCTTTCTTGCAAGCGATCTCGGATGCTGGCCGGGCGATCGACGAGATGAAAACCACTTTGCGTTGGCGCGCCGGCTTGTCTGGCACAGAGGGCGCCTGCCCCGAGCCGGTCTTTCGCTGGCTTGAAATGCGGGTCTGCCGGGATCCTGAATTTTGTCTGGTCGCAACCGGGCAAACGAGCGTCGAAAAGCAGTTGGAGGGGGCGCAAGGCATCATTTTTCTGTTCCATGATGTGACCCAAGCCCGGCTGGATGAGACGCAATGCACCGGGTTGGATGGGCGGTCGACCAGCGTGGGAGATCTTGACGGTTGGCTCGCGCAGGTCGCGCATGAACTCTGCACGCCGCTCAACGCGATCGTCGGCTTTTCGGAACTCCTCGGCAGTCCGCGCCTTGCACCGCTCGATCTTGAAAAGCAGCGCGAATATGCCCGCATCATCAATCAATCCGGCCTCCATCTTCTCTCCGTCATCGATGCTGTTCTGAATTTGTCGAGGATGAAGCTTGGCAGCTTGCCCGTCGCACCTTCGCCCTTCAGCGTCACGCCGCTCGTGGATCTTTGCTGCGACATGGTGAAGCTTCATGCCAGGAAGAATGATGTCGAGCTCTTGCGCGCCTATCCGAAGAGCTTGGGGCCGATCACGACGGACAAGCGAGCCTTCATTCAGATTCTGATCAATATCTTGTCAAATGCGATCAAATTCACGCCGGCCAAGGGCAGCGTGACGATCAGTGCCAAGATCGAGGCGCAATCGCTCTTGATCTGTATCGCCGACACCGGCATCGGCATAGCAATCGACGATCTGGCCCAACTCGGCGCGCCATTCTTTCAAGCCAAGGCTTCCATCGAGAGGTCCGGAAAGGGCTCGGGTCTTGGCCTTTCGATCGTGTGCAGCCTTGTCGGAAGGCTGGGCGGTTCGATCCGGCTTGCAAGCGAACAAGGCAAGGGGACCTGCGTCACGGTTTCATTTCCGCTTGATGGCCGCGAGTTGACAAACGATGCACGAACCCCTGCCAAAATCGAAACCTTGGCCGTCTTGGCCCCACTCGATCAACCCGAGGCCTATCCAAAGATGATGGTGAAGAAAATTGCGTGAAGCCCTGGCCGCCACCCACCATGATTTCGTTGTCAGCGAAACCCCAAAGCTCGGACGCCTGCTGAACGCTTTCGGCGCGGCAAGAAGGCCCGGATCGCCTGCCGCGAGCCGCCGCCCCAAGCGCTTCAAAAAGGGGATTGCCTTCTTCTTGTCGGCTGCCCTCGCCGCGACGATTGTGCTCAATGCGCTGAGCTGGCAAAAAGCCCGCCATCCCGCACCCCTCTTCGCGCCTGCGAGCAAACCGCTTGTGCCGCCAAGAGAGCCAAAGATCGCCGAAACGATGGCGGCCGCGTCGCGGCCAAAGCCACAGGCTGTGCCGACGCCTCCGCACGATAAGCTAGTCGAGAAGACACCGGTGGCCAATCCTGCATCGCCGCAGCCACAGGATGAAATTGCCCGGATCTTGACGGCAGGGCCACCCAAGCCTGTCCCTTCCTTGCAGGCGAAACCGACCGATAGGCCCCCACCCCCGCGGCAAAAGCCGGCACAGGCGAGTCCCAAGGTTCTCAAGATCCAGCAGGCACTCGTCCGGCTTGGCTTCGTTCTCAAGCCCGATGGCCTCGCCGGCGCAACGACCAAAGAGGCAGTCGCCCGCTACGAGCGTGATCATGGGCTTCCAGCGCAGGGCCAATTGACGCCGGCGCTAACTAGGCGCTTGCTCACCGATGCCGGCATGACCAGTGAGCGCTAGATGGGCGAGTATCCAGACGTTTGCCGATGACGCTCTGCACTATTTCTGGGTCCTTGCCATCCAGGCTGTGAGAAAACTTGTGCTGGTTCCACTTCGATTCACCTCGTGGACTCGCTATGAATCCGAGACGTTCACGGGAACAAAACAGTTTTCTCACAGCCTGTTTCGCGAGGATGACATGAAACCCGGCGCGAACTCTTTCGTCGCATAGGAGAGAATTCTGCCATGGCGAAAAACCCTCCGACCTTGTCGATTGCGACCGAAAAAATCTGTTTTCTCATCGTCAAGGCGCGCGAATATGACGTGAAGGATGTGGCGACCGATCTCGGCGACAGCTCCAATCCCACCGATGATCACATGATCGCGGTGCTTGAGGAGCATGGCGATGATCCATCCGGTCAGGAAATCCGCGGTTTCATCGTGGCGATGAATGAAGACGAGCAGGTCGATCTCGTCGCTCTCACTTGGCTTGGCCGAGGGGACGGCACGATCGAGGACTGGGCGAACCTACGGGCGGAAGCGCAACGCGCCCATAACCGGCGCACGGCCAGCTATCTGCTCGGAATGCCGCTTCTCGCCGATTATTTGGAGGAGGGCCTCTCCCAGTTCGGCCTCTCCTGCGAGGATGTCGAGATCAGCCATTTATGACGTGGCGACCGAGCCGAGGGGCTCGCAGGGCGGTTCCGAGCTTTGTCCATGAACGGCATAAACGTTGCGCGTTCGTGGTTGATAGGGGTCGGGAAGGGCTCACGCCCTCCCTGCTCTCCGAACCGTGCAAGCGGTCCTCTCGCACACGGCTCTCCGATTGCGGTTTCCTCATCGGGGTTTCTCGCCGTTTCTAAGGCTGCATAAAGGGTGAACAGGCCTTGATCCGCAAAGAGAGCATTGGTCCAGCGTCGATGATCAGCTTCGCTTTTGCCCATGGACGGACGTCGCTCCTGCTTGCGCAGGACGGCCCACAGCCGTCGCCGGATGAACTGGTCAAGCCTTTCGAATAAACCCGGATTGACAGGCTTGAAATAGCCAAACCAGCCCCACAACAGCGGGTTGAGGTCGGCGATGGTCCGCCCCAGGCTGTCGCCCCGGCTATGGATCGTCTTGTGCCTCACCTTGTCCTTGAAAGATTGTAGGCTCTTGCTGCGCACGAACCGCTGGCCTGCCTCTTCCTGCCTTGGCAGCTCCGATGCAAGACGGGCACTGTCAACCAACAAGAATGATGCTGGAGCGCCGTGAACAGGGCCGGTAGCCGTAGTGGCAAGAGCGATGTGAAGCGGTGCGCGGTGTGCTACATCCGACAGCGATATCGGAGTCTGGAACCATTGGCTCAACCATCGATGTCAACAGGCATAGAGAGCGTGCGTTTCGTTTGCGGAGTTTTTCTCACGGCCTGAATCGCCAGCATAACACCCGAGGCCCATCATGGCATATTTCCGCGCTGGCACCCTTGCCATCGCCGTGCTTTTCTTTCTCGCTCTCACGCCTCTTCAGTGGCTGGCTCTACGGATTCGCTCGCCTTTTCGCTTCTGGTTTCCCCGAGCCTTTGGGCGGACCTTTGCCCGCCTTTTGCGCCTTGACGTCAGGGCGCACTATCAGTCGCGAACACGCGGACTGCGCATCCTGGCCGCCAACCATCTATCCTGGCTCGATATCTTGGCCTTCTGGTCGGTGAGCCATTTTGCCCTGCTCACCGAGACGGTTTTCGTCGATCGCGGGCAGCGACACAGCTTTCCCAGCACCAATGCAGCGATCGCGCGGCGCCTGGCTGCCGGGCGTTCGATCCTAATTTTCCCCGAGGCGACGACGGGTGACGGCCTGGCCTTGCGAAAATTTCACAGCTCTCATTTCGCGGCGGCCGACGCATGGCTCGGCCTGGACGAGGCCAGCGAGACGGTCTTTGTACAGCCGGCCGCCATCCGCTATTCGACGCCCGCGGCCGCCTGGCATGGCGAGGCCGGCCTCTTCACGCATCTCTGGTTGGTCCTCAAGGCAGCAACGTCGATCCGCTGTGATCTCATTTTCGGCGAGCCCCTGACCTATCGGCGGGGCGATGACCGCAAAACCATGGCTCGTGAAGCCACCCGGGCAATTAACAGCTTGCTGGCCGCGCCTAGATCACGCATCGTGATCAAAACTCAGAGCGGTATTTCAGTGAAAAACGGCACCCACTTTTTCGCATCCCGATCGAGAGAAAGCGAAACGCCAAAGCCGGATCGGCTGACGGCTGACCTCAAGTCTTGAAGGCGGTCTTCGATCGACGATCGCTAACCAACATATTGATTCGTTTGAGACTCGCTAAAGGCGGGAAAAAGCCGCCGCAGGCTGTCCACAACTCTGTTAAAGGGGTATTGTTACGTTTTGTAACGGGAATTGAAAAACTGTCTAAGGCTTTGATAAAAATTAACTTTTACATTCAATAAGGAATATTTGCACCGTTCTTTACCGGTGCCTTCGCGATCCCCTTTTGCTCCTTGTAGCGCATGATGCTATGCCAAGCCATGCTTATGATATATACGATGCGGCCGGGAGGCGGCGGCCCAGCCGCAGTGACGAAGATGCCGGACTTTCCGATTGTCGCTTGAAACTCTTTTGGATTGCCGGTCATAGAAGTGCAGAAGACCCATAGCCTCGCCGAATACGCCACCAAGCGCTTCCGCCTCGCGGGAAAAGCGTATCTTGGTTACGGCGACCCTTTTTTCGCGCCACTCGATAGCCTGCGCCGGGAAGCTCAGAGCAGCGGCCGCCATTTTGTCAGCTTTGCCAATTACGATTATCTGGGCCTCGCCAGCCATCCGAGCGTGAAGGCAGCGGCAGCAGCGGCGCTCGAAACCTTAGGTATCGGGGCGCTTGCCTCACGTCTGGTGGGGGGCGAGCGCTCGACCCACCGGCGACTCGAGGCAGGGCTAGCCCAGTTTTTGGGCGTCGAATCCGCCCTGACGCTGGTCAGCGGATACCTCACCAATGTGACGACGATTTCTCATATTCTCGGCTCGCGCGACGGACTCTTCATCGACGAGCTCTCGCACAACAGCATCGTTAGCGGCGCCAAGGGGACGACAGCGGAAACAATCACCTTTCGGCACAATGATCTCGACCATCTCGATTATCTGCTGGCCGATAAGCGCGCCAATTATCGCAACGTGCTCATCATTGTCGAAGGCCTTTACAGCATGGACGGCGATATCGCCGACCTCGTATCCTTGATCAAGATCAAGGAGCGGCATAAGTCGTGGCTCCTGATTGACGAGGCCCATTCGATCGGCGTGCTGGGCCGCGATGGGCGCGGCCTCTGGGAACAGAGCGGCGCCGATCCAAACCAGGTCGATCTCATCATCGGCACCCTGTCGAAAACGCTCGCCTCCTGCGGCGGCTTTGTTGCCGGGCGAGAAGCCGTCATCTCCTGGCTGCGCTATACTTTGCCCGGATTTGTCTATAGCGTCGGTCTCTCGCCGGTCATCACAGCGGCGGCTGAGACGGCCCTGCAACTGATGCAAGAGGAGAAATGGCGCATCGAGCGGCTGCGGCGAAATGCGAAGCTCTTCATTGATCTCGCACATGAAAGCGGGCTCGATACGGGGCCGGCGATCGGCCGTGGAGTCGTCCCGATCCTGTTCAGCGACAGCCTCGATACCCTGGCCGCTTCCAGCCATCTGATGGATCATAGCTACTATGTGCCGCCAATCATCCAGATCGGGGTACCAAAGGACCAGCCGCGCCTGCGCTTCTTCCTCTCCGCCCTGCATACCGAAACGGAAATTGCCGGCGTCATTGATCTGTTGGCCAAGCGCAAAGCCCATGAAGCGCCGGCCCGCTCGCTGAGCGCCACCGGCTAGAGCGGGATGCGAAAAAGTGGTGACCCTCTTTCCGCTGAAGGCCCGCTCTAAATTTTTAGAATCTATCGCATTTCATGATGTTGGGTCGCATCGACCCGACATCATCGTGGTCTAGAGGTTCGAAACGTCGTTGCGGGGAGAAGAGGCCGACGAAACAATCCAGCACCGTTGAGGTGTTGGACCCTGCTTCTGGATCCCGCCGGCGGCTTCGCGCCTCGTGATGACATCAGACACGTCAAAGCAAGATACATAAAGGAAGGCCGATGAGCGGCAGCGTCAATGTTGTTGAGGTTCAGGAGACGAAAGGGCTTGGAGATTTTCTTGCCTTTTGCCGGCTTCCCCGGCTGATTTACGAGGGCCGGGAGGGTTTTGCGCCGCCGCTCGACGCCGAGAGATGGACCATGTTCGCCAAGAAACTCAATCCGCATTTCAAGCTTGTGCAGTCCCAGGCTTGGCTTGCCCGCAAGAACGGCCGGCTCGCCGGACGGATCCTCGCCCAGATTTACAATGAAACCTACACGCCGCTCGGCGCTTCCCGGGCGCAGTTCGGCGCGCTCGATGCGATCGAGGATGATGAGGTGATAGGGCAACTCACGCAAGCCGCCGAGGATTGGCTGCGGCGGCAAGGCGCGACGCTCATCCATGGCCCCTTCTCGCCTTCCATCAACAGCGAGAGCGGCCTCCTCGTCGAAGGCTTTGACGCCACACCCATGGTTTTCATGCCATGGAATCCGCCCTATCTTGTCTCTTCCTTGGAGCGGCTTGGCTATACCAAGGCACGGGATCTCATCTCCTACCGCTATGAGGTCGGCGAGAAGGACCGCCAGGCGGTTCCAACCATCATGGCGCGGCCCGAATGGAAGGCGCGCATCAAGATCCGGACGCTCGATCTCAAGAACATCGGCCCGGAGGCACGGACTATCATCGACATATTTAACGATGCCTGGAGCGAGAATTGGGGCTTCGTACCCTTCACCTTTGAAGAGTTCATGTCGAGCGCCGACGCGCTCAAGCTTGTGATGCCGCCGGAGGGTGGTTTCATGATCGAGCTCGACGGCGAGCCGCAGGCTTTCGGGATCATTCTGCCCAATCTCCATGAGATCACCGCCGATCTCAGTGGCCGGCTCCTTCCCTTCGGTCTTGCCCACCTGATCGCGCGAATCCGGAATCACAGCTTCCGGTCCGGAAGGCTCGCCCTCTTCGGTGTCCGCCGCGCCCTGCACCGCAAGGCCGTCGGCGGCGCCGTCATTCTCGCTTTCATCGAGGAGATGCGCCAGCGCAGCCGGTCCAGTTCGATCGGCCATGTGGAATTCGGCTGGGTCCTGGAGAACAACCTCGGCATGCGCCGGCCGATCGAGCTTTCGGGGGCGAAGATCGACAAGATCCACCGCATCTATGAGAAAAAGCTGGCGGCCTGACCGATCGTGATCCACGCACAACAAAGTATGGAGCTGTCGCCTTTGCGCGCGCAAGGCTCTGCGGATGGGCGGGTTGAAGGCGGCGCCAATCGCCCCGGCTTGTATGGCTTCATTCCGACCGAATTTCCGCGCCCTCACCCTTTGCGCCGGCGCGCCATTTTAGCGGCGCATCCCGAGGTCGCCTCGCTCATCGGCCAAGACTGGCGCACCGCGGCCATCACACTCGCCGTTGTCACCTTGCAGACCGCGCTCGCGGCGGCTTTCGGCTGGCTCGGCTTGGCCTATTGGTGGGCAGCCGTATTGACCGCCATTTTCATCGGCGCCTTCGCCAATCATGCGATGTATGTCGTCATTCATGATGCGACGCATAATTGCATCTTCAAGAACAACGCCATGAACAAATGGGCCGGCATATTGGCCGATCTGCCGAACGGCGTGCCGACCGCCATGGGGTTCCGCTGCTATCACATGAAGCACCATTCGCATCTCGGCGATTATGACTATGATGCCGATCTGCCGGACCGCTGGGAGGCGCGCTTCTTTGGCCGAAGCGCTTTCGGCAAAGCGGCCTGGATGTTTCTCTTTCCGGTTCTCCAGCTCACCCGCCTCTCGCGGCTCAAGGGCACGGTGCCGATGTGGAGCCGCTGGACGTTCATCAACGGCGCCTGTGTTCTCGCCTATGATCTGATCCTGCTTCTCGGCTTCGGCCCTAACGCGCTCCTCTATCTTTTCGCGTCCTTCTGGTTTTCCGTCGGCGGCCTGCATCCGCTTGGCGCCCGCTGGCTACAGGAGCACTTCACGCCCGATCCGGCTCAGGAAACCTATGATTATTACGGGCTGCTCAACCGCGTCGCGCTCAATATCGGCTATCATAATGAGCACCATGATTTTCCTGACGTGCCCTGGTCGCGGCTGCCGCAGGTCAAGGCGATGGCGCCGGAGTTTTATGATGGCCTCAAGACGCATGCCTCCTGGGCCGGGCTCATGATCAGATTCATTCGCGATCCACAATTCACCCTGACCATGCGGGTGGATCGCAGCTCGGCTACGAAAGCAAAGACGAGAGCGGGATGATTTTGGATCGACAGGGTCCAAAATAATCGTGAGCCTTGCGGGATTTATGCGAAAAAATAAGTCACTTTTTCGCGTCCCGCTATAGTGAGAGCATTTGCATCTTGCAACGGAATGAATGTGCATACGACGAACGGAGGATGAACTAAAATCCTAATAATGATTTTATTACGGGCTTCTCTGTGGCTTAGGTTAGGAGAACCAAAATGAAAAACGCGATGCCGGGCGTGCCCATAATTTTGCTAGCCCTTACAAGTGAAGCTGACGCTCTATGCCAAGTGGACACCCCTCCCGTGCATTGTGTGATCGACGGCAAACCCGGGCTTAGGATCTGCGGTAGTCCTTGCGTTCCGACTTCAACCACAAACAAGCCCCCTCCCCCGCCTGGGGCGACTGGTACCCTCAATCCGAAATACTATGTCCTGACCGTTGTTTACGCGCCTCCCGGCACGGCGGGCGAAATGAACGCGTCCGCTTCCTGCTCGCCCGGCGGAAGCAGCTCGAGTTCCGTTTGTTATGGATCGGGCAGCACGACTGGCACGACCACAACTTCAAGTGGTTCCTTCAAGCAGGACTATTCTGTATCGGCCTCTGCTGATGTGGGATTCCTCGGAACGGGCGGGCAGATCGGTGTCAGTTTCGAATACACCCGCAACTCGACGAACACTCAAGCGCTCAGTATACAAAAATCCGGTTCGTCTACGATCACCGCAACCGGACCCGCCACCGACGGAATCGACCACGATAATGACATCATCTATTTGTGGCTCAATCCAGTGGTGGGCCTTTCCATCTCAGGCCCAGCCATCACCTGGGCGCTCGAGAACGGCAGTGTTGCGGATATACAGTATTTGTATGTCGGGTGGCTGAAAAACCCGGCGAATATACCAACTGGAGTAAGTCAGCGCCTGCAGCAATATGGGATTACCTCACAGGACTATCCGGTGATCCTGAGCTCGGATCCATTAGCGAATAACACAGCGCCAGCTGAGCCGCGTTTCATCTCGCTGCCGACCACTTTTCCCTATGAGCCACCGCTCGTGCTGAATGATCCAGTGCCGACGGACTCATATCAGTTAACTAATCAGACCAACCAAACCTCCACAACGCAAACCGAAAACGATTACAAAGTTGGCCTTAGTATTAAGGCCGGTCTGAATCTCATAATTGTTAAGACAGCGCTCAATAACGATGACAGCTGGACATGGACAAGCATGTCGCAGAACTCAGGTACCACCGGTTCCACGCAAACGGTTTCGGTGACTATCGCCGGCCCCTCCTTCGGCTATACTGGTCCAACGGACGTTCAGGGTTATTATGACACCGTCTATAACTCATTCGCATTTGCACCTGTCGAGACAACCCTCGTAAGTCTGCAGGGAAAAGTCACGAAAAGCACCGGAACGTCCGTGCAAGGGCAAGAAGTTATTGCGATGGCAAACGGGGCCACGTACCGCACATTCACGGACGTGCGAGGCGAATACCGCTTCTTCGCTAAACTAACGGGTCCTGTCGAAATCAAGGTTGGCGCAGCCACACAACACTTGGACCGCCCGGATTCCAGCAAGAGTGTTGATTTCCGCCTCTAAGACCAAGCAGCAGTACGACCGGCCTCTTGTTAGATCACGATGATTTTGGATCGAGTTGAAACAACCAAATCATCGTGATCAATTCTAATAGCTTAGAGTAGGATTTTAGCGAAAAATAGCAAGGTCACCGCTTTTCCGCATCCCGCTCTAGCCTAACTAGGAAGCGAGGGTCAGGATACCGAAAACCCCAATCCTAGCAATAGAGCAAGACGCGCTGGTGTTCGGCTCATAATCTCTTCGCGCCTTGCCGGTTCAAATCGTGAGTGGACCGAGATCGCCGACCACAAGGCTTCCTGGTAGGTAGAAGCCCTAGGGCTCGGGCCGTGATTTTATAGTTTTCGCCGTTACCGGCGATCTCGAAGAGATGGTATCCGGCGCGATGATGCGGTCAACCACAGAGAGCTGAAGCGGACGGCACGCCGACGACCGGGACAAGACCGCGGGGACCCTCAAGGCGCGTCAGGCGAAGCGGGTGATCATGGCCCTGCAGCCCGTCGACGAAAGCTCAATCTTAATAATTATGCTTTGATTTGATCCAATCACCGGATTTTCGAGGGGCTGAAGCTGTCAAATCTTCCGACTTGACCAAACAATCACGTTTTGACTTCGGTTCTCTTTCTCGCAACGGCTGTTTCACAGCCCCGCGTCCGTTTCCGATCTATCGGAATAGCGAGATTGAAATGGACCCGCGCAGCGGGACCGCTGGAACCGATTTTTTAGTCGGAAGCTCGGATTTTTATGGGGTTCTAACCCTAGTCAAATGCGGAGCCAAGCGCTTCGAATTCGGCGCGGCATGCTTCACTAAACTCGCGAAGCGGGTCGGTCACGTCTTGATGCAGCATCTGTCGCAGCTCAGTGAACGTCTTCTTTGGCGCAGCGTAGGTATCGACGATCTTGCGCGCGATATTCTCCGCGGCCTGGATCACCTGCCGCGAAGATAGGACGCGCATCTGGCTGACCACGGAGTAGATTTTAACCAGCTCGGCGGTTTGCTCGGAGGCTTGCGCCTCGTCACACGCAAGAGCGTTAATATAGAGACGTGATGCCTCATCGATAAATTTCCCATAAAGCTTCTCGCGCCGCCTCCTGTCGCGCATCAGCTGCCCGGCCCTGACCTGCGTCCTTTGGGTCAGCCAGGAGGTGGCAAGTGAGGTCAGGCCCCCGACGATTGACCCAGCCAGCGCCGCAATTGCCGAGATATAGGCGGGATTCATCGCAGCTCCGTCTGATGGCTCAAGTCCGGGTTGCCCGCATAGGCCCTCGCGCCAGGGCGCTCGACATTGTTTCCGCACGGCCCGGAGTGGCGCGGGGCGTAACACATCGATAATCAAGGCGCCAGCAAAGCCCGACAATGCAACGGTCGGAATCCGCGCGACGCTATCTTCGCCAATTGCGCGCCTCATTCGCCAGCGATCGTGCCAATCGTCAGCAAATGCTTGACCTCGCTCAAACGGCGTTGTCCATCGGCATTCAACTTGCCGGTCGCTGCGACGGTTGCCTGGAGCAAGTCGGAGAAAGAGCGACGCACTGTTGCATCCGCGGGCAACAGCCGCGTCAGCGCCTCAATTGCGGCGCGTTCGTCCACGGCCAGAATCGCCCACTGCTCCCGCACAGCCGCCTTGAAATCAACCGGCGAGACCTCCGGGTGCGCCAGAAGTATCTTGCGCAGGGCATCAAAGGTGCCGTTGTCGATGCGATGGTGAGTCTTCCCGATATAGACCAACACTCGTGCCGCAGCATCGACCACGTCACCCTCGGCAATCCGTTCCCTCAAACGACGTTTCTTCTCCTCGAATGCCGCCAGAATGGAGGGCAACAGTCCAGGCCTCGGCCGGGGCGGATCATCATTCTGGGACATTCCACAGGCGGCCTGAACCAGGGGCGAGCCGTACACCGCGTGAAAGGTGCGCTCGACCACATCGTCCCGCACGTCACGGAAGAGGTTGAGCGCATCGATCATGGTTTTCGAAAATTGCTGCTGCATCGCGATGAATGGATTATCGGTCGAGGCGGGGACGCGCTTCGCCCGGGCGTAATTGGCGAGCGGCGCAACTGCTCGCATCATCGGATTTCTGTCAGACAGGAGAGAATAGCCGAGCCGCAAAGGGTTCAGGTCGAGAGCGGCGCGTGCGACCTGCGGGCCGCTCATCATCTTGATCCAAGGCTGCATGAAGGTCTGGTAGAGGGCGTTGTTGAACTCTGAAACGCGTGCGGCAGCCGCGAACTCGCGCTCGTCCTCGATCGAGTTGCAACCCAGCGCGCGGATGTCGTCGAGGCCGCGTTCCTCGATGGACAGACTGAAATCGCCAGCTTCTCCCTGACTTGAGGCTTCGGTGCCCGTCTTTTCGGTGATCACGATCTCGTAGAGCCCCGGCGGCATCGTGTCGATAAGCTCCAGGTTGTTGATGAATTCGGCATGGTCCTTCGCGGCCACCTTGGCACCGACGAAAATGGCCAAATGCCCGACCTTGGGATCAATGGTGTAGAAGATCCTCTGGCCACACTGCTGGATTTCATCCACGCTTTGGTAATTGTCGAGAATCCAGTCCAGAGCCTGCTGCGGCGGCGTGATGTTGTCGCCATGCGAGCAGAAGCAGATGATCGGCGTCTTGACCTCCCGGATATCGAGGCGAATGCCGTCGCTAGTGACGATCTGACCAGTCGAGAATTTGTTGCCGACAAAGAGATTGTCGACCATCCATTGCATCTCTTCGCCGCGCAACAGGACAAAATCGCCCCACCACTTCTCGAACTGCAGATAGCGGTTCTTCTCCTGCTCTGGGTTAGCCCAGACGTTATATTGCTTGGTCCACAATGTGTTGGCGGGGTTGAGGTTGTCAAAGTTGGCGACCAGCCATGCGGCGTCAAAGATACCGTTCCCAATATCGCTCGTCATGCGATCAAGCCAGCTTCCACCATACCAGCCTCCCAGATATCGCATGGCGTTCTTGCCGCGAACGCCACCCCAGTAAGAGAGGGGCGCGCCCGCAATCACCATTGGCCCGACCACGTCGGGGCGCATGCAAGCGGCCATCATCGCGTGCCAACCGGCTTGGCAGTTGCCGAACACCAATGGCTTGCCGAGGGCCTCGGGGTGGAGCTCCGCGATCTTTTCGAGGAAGATGGTATATGCGCGCGCGACGTCCTCAGTCCGTTGTCCCTCCACAGGCGAAGCCGTAAAGCCCGCGAAGTAGACTGGGTGCCCGGCCTTGAACGCGTCGCCGATTTCGCTCAACTGCTTGAAGCCCCCAATCCCTGGTCCCTGCCCGGCACGCGGATCTATGACGAAGACGGGGTGTTTGCGGTCGTCGATCTCGGCGCCATCCGGCGGAATGATGCGCAGCAGCGAGTAGTTGACCGGATGAGGCAACTCGTCGCCGCGCATCACCAGCTCGCTGTCGTAGATCAGGACCGAAGTCGCCCCGTGCGCCAACATATCCTCGCGCTGGTTGCCGCGTTGGCGCAGGATGTCCAAGAACAGAACCGACCTCTGCCAGAAGTCGCACAGATACTCATTGAAAGCGGTCGGCGCCAGCTTGCCCATCTGGCCCGACAATTCCCCCAGCGTATTGAGAGCGGCTGGCGCCAGCTTGCCGATCCGATCCGACAATTCCTCGAGCGGTCTGGGTAGTGTCGGGTCCTGGAGCGGGATCATGGCAGTAACGGCTCGGGCCACCGTATCCTCCTTCAAGCTGCTCGCCGGACGCGGAACTCGCCAGCATGGCGCGTGTCTCATAATCAATCGCCGACGTGCCATTCACCTCGATGCGCTGCCCCCCGATGCAACTGCAAAAGCTCGATGCGAATTCATTCCGGAGTCAATCTGCGAGCCAAAACCTCGGGCATTTTTCTGATTTTTTAATGCGCGATGTGGTGCGCCAAGCATGAGAGTACGACATGCTACTGCCCGTTAGCTACTATTCCTTGACTTAAATCAATTGATCGCCCGCCCTCATGTGCAAGGTGTAGGTGAGATGATGTCACGCTGGCGCCGCTCAAAGGCAAAGTCCCGCGTCAATACTGGCCGAGTCCCGCGTCAAGGCCGATCGATCAGTTCATTGCGAATGCGCGGTTGGAAACCCAAGGGAAGGCGTCGAGGGCGAGATCAAGGCACACCTTGAGGCCATTGGTAAGAACATCAAGGAACAGCAGGCTGTCTTGACCCAATAAGCCGATGTATCGATCGTGTGATAGCCGGCTGGTACTTCACAATTTCGATTGCCGTCGCGATTCAAGTGGGATAAATGTCGTGCTTGCTGATCCTGTATTGCCGCGCGAACTCAAGTCACTCCAGGTGGAGCTTGCGACCGCACAGCGGCAACGTTCCGTGCAGTCCGACGATAGGATTATGGAGTCGGATTCTGACACAGTCGCGAGCGGCGGGGCAGCTGCCACAGCTGGTCGGCTGCCTGTCCGATTCGTGAGCGCCGTTGTGTTGGGCGCCGCTCTGATTTGTGTGGTTCTGTTGGTGGTCGCATCGGGGCTGGGAGTCTCGAACGGAAACCTCTTAATCGCCAGGGCGTACGCCCAATCGAAACAGCAAAACCCTCTCGAAAAAGCCCGCACAGCGGTAGAAACGCTGATAAACCGGCTGCGTGGTATCGATATGCCGGAGGGGATCGTGAAAACCAACGGCCGCCTCGAAGCTACGCAAGTCGATGTCGCGGCAAAATATCCTGGCCGGCTGGCGACGCTGACAGTGGATGAAGGCGACGAGGTCGTGGCCGGACAGGTGGTCGGCACCATTTCATCGCCTGAAACCGAAGCCCAGCTGCGGGCCGCCCAGGCGCAGCTCTTGAAGGCAAAACAGGCGTTGGCGGCAACTGTCGCGTCCATCGCGCAAAGAAAGAGCGAATTGGATTTTTCTAGAAAAGATTACGAACGTGCAAAAATGCTTATCGAGCGCGGGAACATATCGGTGCAGACACTGGATCAGCGCCGTAATAGATTGGACCAGGCCGATGCTGCATATGTTTCCGCCAATGCCGAGCGTGACGAAGCTGAATCCGCAATTAAATCTGCGACCGCGGATGTTGAGCGGCTCCAGGCGATTCTGGCCGACCTGGTGCTCCTGTGCCCGCGAAGTGGTCGGGTGCAGTACCGGCTCGCTCGCGCCGGTGAGGTGATTGCCGCAGGACAGCGCGTTCTCACTATCCTCGATCTCAAGGACGTCTACATGACGATCTATCTGCCCGCGAATGTGGTCGGCAAGCTCATGCTTGGCGACGAGGCACGCACGATCCTTGATCCCGTTCCCGAATACGTATTCCCCTCGACGATCAGCTTCGTGGCGACTGAGGCTCAGTTCACCCCCAAGAGCGTCGAAACCGCCGAGGAGCGAGAAAAACTGATGTTCCGCGTCAAGCTCCAAGCCGACCCCGCCGTCCTGGACAAATTTCATCGTTACGTAAAGACGGGCGTGCGCGGCCTCGGCTTCGTGCGCACCGATCCCAAAATTCCCTGGCCCGACGAACTTAAAGTGAAGCTTCCGCAATGACCGGCTCCGTTGTCGCCAGGATCAAGCGGGCAACGCATCGTTACGGAACGACGTTCGCGCTCAGCGACCTCGCCCTCGATATTCCGGCCCAGTGCATGGCGGGATTGATTGGGCCCGACGGCGTCGGCAAGTCCACCTTGCTCGCCCTCATCGCCGGTGTGCGCAAGATCCAATTTGGCGAAGTCGTGGTGCTCGACGGAAACATGGCAGATCAGCGCCATCGCAGAGCAAGTTACGGCCGCATTGCCTACATGCCGCAGGGGCTTGGCCGCAATCTCTATCCGACGCTCAGCGTGTTTGACAACATCGACTTCTTCGGCCGCTTGTTCGGCCAAGGCGCGGCCGAGCGGTGCGCGCGAATCGACGAACTTCTGAAAGCCACGGGACTCGACCCGTTTGCAGATCGACCCTGTGGCAAGCTCTCGGGCGGCATGAAGCAAAAAGTTAGCCTCTGCTGCTCGCTGATGCACGATCCTGATCTCCTTATTCTCGATGAGCCCACCACGGGCGTCGATCCGCTCTCGCGGCGGCAGTTCTGGGAGCTGATCGATTCGATCCGGGCACGTCGCCCGCTCATGAGCGTGATCGTCGCAACCGCCTACATGGACGAGGCGAGCCGGTTCGATTGGCTCGCCGCGATGGACGACGGCAAGGTCATCGCGCGTGGCGCGCCGAAGGAGATCCTCGAGCGGGCGAAAAAGAGCACGCTCGACGATGCCTTCATTGCCCTGCTTCCACCGGAAAAGCGGGGCCAGCATCACGAGGTCATCGTGCGGCCGCGCGCCGAGAGCAATGAAACGACGGCGGCGATCGAGGTGGACGGGCTGACGCGCCGGTTCGGCGATTTCGTCGCCGTCGACCATGTGAGCTTTCGCATCGGACGCGGCGAGATTTTCGGATTCCTCGGCTCGAATGGCTGCGGAAAAACGACAACGATGAAAATGATGACGGGGCTCCTGCCGGTCACCGAAGGCTCGGCCAAGTTATTCGGGAAGCCGATGGGCGCCGACGACATGGAGGCTCGTCAAAACGTCGGCTACATGTCGCAGGCGTTTTCGCTCTACAGCGAGCTTACCGTGCGGCAGAATCTCGATCTGCATGCGCACCTCTATCATCTGCCGGCGAATGAGGTCGAAGGCCGGATCAAGGAGCTGCTGGAGCGCTACGATCTGAAGGATGTGGCGGACGCGAAGCCGGAAAGCCTGCCGCTTGGCGTCAAGCAGAGGCTTCAGCTCGCAGTGGCGGTGCTGCACCGGCCGCCTATGCTCATTCTCGACGAGCCAACCTCGGGCGTCGATCCGATCGCCCGCGACGCGTTCTGGCGCACGCTGATCGACCTCTCCCGCAATGAGGGCGTTACGATCTTCCTCTCGACCCACTTCATGAACGAGGCCGAGCGGTGCGATCGAATTTCGCTGATGCACCAGGGGCGGGTGCTCGCCGTCGGCGCGCCCAAGGAGCTGACAAAGGAACGTGGTAGCGATTCTCTGGAGGACGCCTTCATCTCCTATCTGGAGGAAGCAGGCGGAACCGACAAAACAAAGAAGGCCGAGTCAGCGCCGCAACCCGCGGCAGCCGCAGGTGTAACGGCAACCGAACCTGTCCAATCGCGTGCGTCCAGGCAATTTGATCCCGGACGGCTATGGGCCTACGCCCGGCGCGAAACAATGGAGCTCCTTCGCGATCCCATCCGGATGACATTCGCCTTCGTCGGTCCTGTCATCCTGATGCTGGCCTTCGGTTTTGGCATCTCATTCGATGTCGAGAACCTGAAATTTGCGGCCTTCGACCAGGATCAGACGCCGGAAAGCCGCAGGCTGCTCGAAAACTTCTCGGGCTCTCGATATTTCACCGAACGGCCTCCGATCAGCTCCACCGCGGAACTGGAGCAACGCATGCGGAGCGGTGAGCTCGCCGTCGTTGTCGAAATTCCATCCGGCTTCGGCCGCGATGTTGCAAACCTGCATTCGCCCGAGGTCGCCTTCTGGGTCGACGGTGCCATGCCGTTCCGGGGCGAGACAACGAGAGGGTACGTCGCCGGCTTGGAGCAGCGTTATGTGCAGGATCTCATTAGGGAGCGCCTCGGCCCCAATGCGCCATCGAACGTCTATATTGGCGGCCTCAATATCGAAAATCGCTTCCGCTACAATCAGGCTTTCAAGAGCATCTTCGCTATGGTTCCGCTCACCATCGTGATGGTGCTGGTTCTGATCCCGGCAGTCATGGCAACCATCGCCGTTGTCCGCGAGAAAGAAACCGGCTCGATCGCCAACTTCCGGTCCACGCCCATCAGCAAATTCGAATTCCTCGTGGGCAAGCAGCTCCCCTATGTCATCGTCGGGATGCTGGCATTCATTCTTCTGTTGCTCATGGCGCTTTTCGTTTTCCACGTGCCGATCAAGGGGTCTTTCGGGGCCCTCGCGTTCGGGACGCTGCTCTATGTTTTCTCGACTTGCGGTTTCGGGCAACTCATCTCGACCTTCACCCAGACCCAGGTGGCGGCGGTCTTTGCGACCGTGGTTCTCTCCGTCATCCCCACAGTGAACTTTTCAGGTCTGATCACCCCCGTTTCCGCCCTCACGGGCGGGGGAAGGATCATGGGCCTGCTGTTTCCAGCGGCTTGGTATCAGCCGATCAGCATCGGCATCTTCACCAAGGGACTCGGCTATTCTGATCTCTGGTTCAATGGGCTCGTCCTTGCCGTCTTCACGCTGAGCTACCTCATTGCGGCTCATATCATGCTATCGAAGCAGGAGAGCTGAGATGTCGCAATCGAGCCGGGGGGCCGATTCACGAGAACAGGCGAAACCGGATGCTGTGACGAAGGCGGAGCAGCCCAGGAATCACCGGTTCGCCAAGCTGTGGTTGCACCTGGCCAACATCTACCGGCTGACGATCAAGGAGATGCGCAGCATCCGCGCCGACCCGATCATCCTGGTGCTTGTCGCCTTTTCCTTCACCGTTGCGGTCGACGCTGCCACTGGCGCCTCGACCGAAGCAACCAACCTTTCTGTTGGAATCATCGATGAAGACCATTCCGATCTGTCACGCCGCATTGCGGATGGCCTCACGCCACCCATTTTCAAGTCGGCGGTAGAGATTGCACCGACGGAAGCCGACCCGGGGATGAATTCGCAACGTTTCCTTTACGTCATTGAAATTCCCCCAAGGTTTCAAGAGGATATTCTCGCCGGGCGGCAGGCTGCCGTGCAAATCAATGTCGATGCCACCGCGATTGCCCAGGCCTTCAATGGCATGACTTATATCCAGAACGTTATCATTAGCTATGTGGCAGATTTCACCTCGGGACGCGAAGGATGGAGCGGTGAACCGGTCAAAATGGTTACACGCGTAAAATTCAATCCGAATTTGAAGTCGCCTTGGTTCACCTCAGTGATGCAGATCATCAACAATCTCACAATGTTGGCCGTGATCCTGACCGGCTCGGCGCTTATTCGCGAGCGCGAGCAGGGGACGGTCGAGCATCTCCTTGTGATGCCAGTGGTTCCGTCCGAGATCATGTTTTCAAAGATCCTGGCGAATGGCGTTGTCACCGTGATTGCAGCCGGCCTATCACTAGCGCTTGTGGTGCAATGGTGGCTGCAAGTGCCGATCGCCGGATCGACTCTGTTGTTTCTGGGAGGCTCGTGCTTTTATGTGTTCACCGTCGCAGCGCTCGGCATTCTTCTTGCCACCATCGCTGCCACGATGGGCCAGTTCGGTCTGCTGTCAATCCCGGTGTTGTTGGTGATGATGCTGCTTTCCGGGGCAATGACGCCGATGGAAAGCATGCCGGTGTGGTTGCAATATCTCATGAAGCTCATTAGCCCGACGCCGCATTTCGTGATTTTCGCGCAGGATGTGCTTTATCGCGGAGCGGAGGCGTCCATTGTCTGGCCAGAGGTTCTTGCCATGACCATTATCGGGAGCATCTATTTTGGTTTTGCCTTGCACCGCTTTCGCCGAGTCATATTCAGCGGGTGAGGCCGCCTGTGTGTACCGAAAACTAAAGCCGGAGGCATTTGGTGAGGAAGTTCACCGAGGGCGGCGTGTGACGTCTACAATCCGCTGAACGGGCATTGACACGTTAACGGACGAAATTCGGATGTCACGTTGGGCGATAACACCCATCTCTTGCGCACCGTTTCCCTCCGCCAATGGCTCCGCCCGTCGCCCATAAGCCCCGAACACCCCCTGAGACTTGGGCGCGGTGGTTTGTTCTGGGAGGGAACAGCCAACAGCTTTAGCCTGAACTTCCAGCTGCAAGAAAGGGCAAGGCTATGATTGCGAAGGGAGACTCGCGCTTTATCCACAGAAATGTAGCCATGTAATATGA
>DATJTB010000147.1:0-18170 GCA_035503795.1 Methylocella sp. | reverse complement strand
GCGGCCAGCGAATAATGGCCGTAGCGCTCGACCTCGTCGCGAAGAGGACGGATCATCTGCGAATGGCAGGTATAGCAGCCTTCCCGCACGTAGATGTTGAAGCCCGCGAGTTCGAGAGGCGAATAGGGCCGCACGCCATCGACGCTTTCGATCGTGCTTTTGAGATAGAACAAAGGTACCACCTCGACGAGGCCTCCGATCGATACGACGAAGAGGATGCCAAGCACGAGCAGGATAGAGTTCTTCTCGAGGAATTGTAGCCGGGCCCACATTGAGCGGCTTTGGCTTGAGCTTGTCACGCCTGCGTCCTCCCCCTACTACTCTGCACCGGCAAAACGGATTTTCGCGGAAACCGGAGTTTCCGGAATGGCGCAAGCATCCGGCGAAGCGATCGTCTTGAAGAGATTGAAGGCCATTATGAGCGCCCCAATGAGAAAGAGAAAACCGCCTATGGCCCTGATCACGTACATGGGATGTAATGCATCGGTCGTTTCAACGAAGGAGTATTGAAGAAATCCAAGCGGCGTGTAGGCACGCCACATCAGGCCCTGCATGATGCCAGCGACCCACATCGACGAGATATAGAACACGATGCCAATGGTCGAAATCCAGAAGTGCCAGTTGACCAGCTTCAGCGAGTAAAGGCCCTTGCGGTTCCATAACCAGGGAACCAGGCAGTAGAGTGCACCGAACGACACATAACCGACCCATCCAAGACTGCCTGAGTGAACGTGGCCGATGCCCCAATCCGTATAATGGCTTAGCGCATTGACGGTCTTGATGGACATTACGGGACCCTCAAACGTCGCCATCCCGTAGAAGGCAATGGAGACCACGAGCATCCGAAGAACGGGGTCGGTCCTGAGCTTATCCCACGCGCCCGAAAGGGTCATCAGCCCGTTGATCATACCGCCCCAGGACGGCATCCACAGGATGATTGAAAAGGTCATGCCGAGCGTCTGCGCCCAGTCGGGCAGCGCGGTGTAGTGCAGATGATGCGGCCCAGCCCAAATATAAAGAAATATCAAGGCCCAGAAATGAACGATTGAGAGCCGGTAGGAATAGATTGGCCGCTCTGCGCGTTTCGGCACGAAATAATACATGATCGCGAGGAAGCCCGCGGTAAGAAAGAATCCGACGGCATTGTGGCCATACCACCATTGGATCATCGCATCCTGCACGCCGGACCACACAACATAGGATTTCGATGAATAGAGCGACACGGGGATCGCCGCGTTATTGGTGAGAACAAGGACAGCAATGGTGACGATAAAAGCGAGGTAGAACCAGTTGGCAACGTAAATATGTGGCTCGGTACGCTTCATGATCGTGGCGAGGAAGACGAGGAAATAGGTTACCCATATGGCGACAAGAAGAAGATCGGCATACCATTCCGGCTCGGCATATTCCTTCGAATGAGTGATGCCGAGCAAATAGCCGGTGCCCGCAATCACAATGAAGAAGTTATAGCCGATCGCGACAAACCAGGGTGCGAGATCGCCCGCAAGGCGCGCCCGGCAGGTCCGCTGTACAACGAAGAATGATGTCGCGAGCAGAACGTTGCCGCCAAAAGCAAAGATCACCGCAGAGGTGTGCAGCGGCCGTAAGCGGCCGAAATTGATCCACGGCAGATCGAAATTTAGGGCCGGAAAAGCAAGTTCCAGGGCGAGATAGAGACCAACGCTAAATCCTGCAAGAGCCCAGATTATCGCCGCAATCGTGCAGAATTTCACCGGGCCGAAATTATAGTTTGGGCGTCCATCAATTACCTGAGGCTCTGGGAAAGCACTGCGAAGCGAATACCGTTGGAAAACAGCGGCGGCCCCAATGGCACTCGCGGCAGAGAACAAGGCCATGTGGAAAGCATAAGAAGCCGTATATGCTTTCGGCGCAATCCAAAAGGTAAGCAAAGACAGCGCGGCAAGGATAAGTATCAGGCCGGTCTCGGCAAATGTCATTCTTTTGGCGGGAAAAAGTGATTGTGCCATGGATCGAGCCTTGTTAGCGGCGTGCTGGGGCAACCCTGTGAATGAACTTCCAGAGGAGGGGCGTTTAATCGCAGTAAAACGATGCCTGAGCCTTGATCCAGATCAAACCTTTAGACGTCGAGGACGACGCCTTGGGCGTTCACTTGCTGGATAAGTTCGAGAAAAGCCTGTACCCTTGTCGGTGATTATCTTCGTCCCGTAGGCGCAATCGAGCCTCGCCTTTGAATGGAGAAAGAGTTGGCTGGTCAAGTGAGCCCGCTCGCAGGCAAAACTATTGAACCATCGATGCTGGTCAACGTGCCGCGGCTGGTGACAGCATATTTCACCGGCAAACCGGACCCGTCGGTCCCATCGCAGCGCGTTTCGTTCGGCACTTCGGGGCATCGTGGATCTGCCTTCGACAATGCCTTCAATGAGGCACATATCCTGGCGATCAGCCAGGCGATCTGTCTTCACCGGAGTCGAAGCGGCATTACCGGCCCGCTGTTTATCGGAATCGACACGCACGCGCTGTCCGAGCCCGCCTTGGCAAGCGCGATCGAGGTATTTGTCGCCAATGATGTCAATGTCATGGTTGACGAGCGCGATGGATACACTCCGACGCCCGTCATTTCGCACGCGATCCTGAGCTACAATAAGAATCGGAAGAGCGGTCTTGCCGATGGGATCGTCATCACACCTTCGCATAATCCACCCGAGGACGGCGGCTTCAAGTATAATCCACCGAATGGCGGGCCGGCCGATGCTAATGTAACGACGTGGATCCAGCAGATCGCAAACGCGCTTCTCGAAGGGGATCTCAAGGACTTGCGACGAATTCCCTACAACCGCGCACGCAAATCCCCCAGCGTTCACCGCCATGACTATATCGGCGCGTATGTTAGCGACCTCGCGAATGTCGTCGACATGGAGGCGATCCGGTCCTCTGGGGTGAAGATCGGGATCGATCCCTTAGGCGGCGCAAGCGTCCATTTTTGGCAACCGATCATCGATCGTTATGGTATTGCGGCGACGATCGTCAGCGATGCGATCGACCCGACCTTTCGGTTTATGCCAGCCGATTGGGACGGCAAGGTCCGGATGGATTGTTCATCCCCCTACGCCATGGCGGGATTGATCGGGATGCGCGACAAATTCGACGTTGCGTTCGCCAACGACACCGATGCCGACCGGCACGGGATCGTGACTCGATCGAACGGGTTAATGAATCCTAATCATTACCTTGCGGTTGCTATTTCGTATCTGGTCCAGGATCGTCACCAATGGAGCAGCAGCTGCGCCATCGGCAAGACTTTTGTCAGCAGCGGCATCATCGACCGGGTTGCCGCAAAACTTGCCAGCAAGCTCGTTGAAATGCCCGTGGGGTTCAAATGGTTCGTCGATGGCCTAATCGGCGGCTCGCTCGGCTTCGCAGGCGAGGAGAGCGCCGGAGCCTCGTTCCTGAGGCGGAACGGATTGGTCTGGACGACAGACAAGGACGGGATAATCCTCGGTTTGCTTGCCGCCGAAATCACCGCACAAACCAAACGCGACCCAAGCGAAGCATACGATCGACTCACGCACGAGTTGGGCGCGCCTTTCTACGAGAGGATCGATGCGTCCGCGACACCTGAACAGAAAGATCTGCTGAAAACGATCTCACCTAATCAGATCGATATGAAGGAGCTTGCCGGCGAGCCGATACGCGCGAAGCTTACGGTCGCTCCTGGGAACGGTCTTCCGTTGGGCGGAATCAAGGTCATCGCGGAAAATGGTTGGTTTGCCGCGCGACCGTCCGGCACAGAAAATATTTACAAGATCTATGCCGAGAGCTTCCGTAGTGAGGGTCAGCTGCGCCAAATCCAGCAAGAGGCCCAGGATGCCATGGCTTGCTTATTCGAGAACGCAAAAGCAACTTCTCCCAAACAACTTTAATGTTTGAGCCTGTTCACCGTGACGTCGCTGACCACATAAATGCAGATCCATCTCATGTGTTGAACCCGGAGTTGCGCTTGTGTTGCTGGCCCAACCATTTTCGGGCTATGGATAAGCGGGCTCAAAGCCGCGGCGGGCCGGGTTCCCGGAACGCTGCTCGCACGGCTTCGTGGCGGCGGCGACATTGTGCGCCGTGTTGATGAGCGCAATATGGGAAAATGCCTGGGGGAAGTTGCCAACAAGACGCTGGGCGCCGGGGTCATATTCCTCCGAGAGAAGGCCGACATCGTTGCATAAGCCAACGAGCCGCTTGAACAGGCGTTGCGCGTCCGCATTCCGTCCGATCAGGACATAAGCGTCGGCGAGCCAGAAGCTACAGGGAAGGAAGGCCCCTTCGCCGGGCGGTAGGCCGTCATCGGCCGCGGCGCTGTCGTACCGGAGCACGAACCCGCCGCGCAGGAGCTTTCGCTCGATGGCTGCGACAGTGCCCTGCACGCGCGGGTCGTCGGGCAGCAAGAAGCCGACCTGCGGGATCAGCAGCGTGCTCGCATCCAAGAGGTCGCTGTCATACGTCTGGACGAACGAGCCAAGTTCCCTATTGAATCCCCGGCGGCAAACCTCATCGTGAATCTCGGCGCGGATCTGCCGCCACCGGTCGACCGGTCCGTCGAGACCGAACGCCTCGACCGCCTTGATACCCCGGTCAAACGCGACCCACGCCATCACTTTCGAATGGGTGAAGTGATGGCGCCCGCTTCGTACCTCCCAGATGCCTTCATCGGGGGCGCGCCAAACCGTCTCGAGATGCGCAAGCAGCTCGCGCGCAAAATCCCAGGCGGCCGGGAGGCCCTCGACGCCGCCGAGATGCGCATGATGCGCCGCATCCATCACTTCGCCGTAGACATCAAGCTGGAGCTGATTGGCAGCGGCGTTGCCGACGCGCACGGGTTTTGAGTTCTCGTACCCGCTGAGCCATGGCACCTCGCGCTCGTCCGGCCATCGCTCGCCCGCGACTCCATACATGATTTGGATATCCGCCGGGCTTCCAGCGGCAGCACGGAGCAGCCAGGCGCGAAAGGCCCTCGCCTCGTCAAAGTAGCCGGAGTTCATCAGCGCCAGGAGCGTCAGCGTCGCGTCACGCAGCCAGCAGAAGCGGTAGTCCCAGTTGCGCGGTCCGCCTAATCGCTCCGGCAGCGAGGTGGTCGGCGCGGCGATGATGCCCCCCGTTGGCGCATAGGTGAGTGCTTTCAATGTGATCAACGAGCGTGTGACGATCTCGGCATGCGGTTCGATGCACCACCGGCAACCGCTCGCCCACGAACGCCAAAATTCTTCCGTCGACCGCAGCGCGTCTTCGGCATCCACTAGCTCTGGAAGAGGCAGATGGGATGGGACATAGGCGAGAACGAAAGCGACTCGCTGCCCGGCCGCCACAGTGAAATCGCCGACCGTCGTTAGCCCCTCGCCCCGAAGCTCGACCGGCGTGCGCAGGAGTAGCATGTCTGGCCCCGCGATCGCGAGGAGATCACCGGTTTCACTGCGCGTAACCCAGGGCACCCATCCTCCATATCCGAACCGGACAATCAATTCCGTTCGCATGGGCACAGTGCCGCGCATGCCGACCACCAAACGGACGAGTTGGGACCAGGCCCGTCCTTCGCGCAGCGGCATGAAGTCGATGAGAACGGCCGAAGCGCTGCCATCGGCGATGGTGAACTCGGTCTCGAGGATCAGCGTATTGCGCTGATAGCGGCGCCTGACCCGCGCGTTCGCCCGCTCTCCTGCAGCAGCTGGTGCGATCCGCCAATGGCCATTGTTCGAGTCGCCCAGTAGCGCCGCAAAACACGCTCCCGAGTCGAAGCGGGGCCAGCAGAGCCAATCGATAGAACCGTCTTTGGAGACGAGCGCCGCTGCCTCGCAGTCACCGATCAGAGCGTAATCCTCAATGCGACTGGACATGAAAGTTCAAGCCTTAGAAATATCCCGCAGCTTTTGTCGGCTTAGAATTTGATTACTTGATATGGGCGACGATGGCTCCATCTTTCTCGCCTTTATAGCGCACATGCAGCCATTCTGGATCGCTTAGCGCGCTTTCCGCTCGAACGGAATCGCTCGAGCGATAAGAAATCGCGCAAGATCAAGAAGTTGGAGCGAATTCTCGTCGCAAAAGTCTGTCAACTTTTGTGGAATTCGCTCTCGAAAGGCGTTCCATTGGTCTCGCGGTCAGCGAGCGACCCCCAGGCGAGGATGTAAGTGAGGTCGTTGGCGGAAGCGGGACCGATCCGATCCAGATTGTCCAGAATCCGATCGAAACAATCCCAGGCCTCTGCCAGATGGCTACTTCGTCATTCGCCCCGGCACTGCCGCATAACCCTAAGTTCGTAGAGCATTGCCTCTTCTTCTTGAAAAATGCGGACCGCTATTGTGATGCAGAACGACGGATTGTCGTCGGTGCCGGGCGTCGCCTTGGTTCAGTGGCCGGCGCTCTGGCCACCGTCGACATGAAGGATCTCTCCAGTCACGAAATAGGCCGACTCGAGATAGAGGATGGCATCGACAACATCAGAGATTTCGCCCATATGCCCCATCGGGTGAAGCGCGTCGAGGACCTTATGAAAATCGACCGGATGCATCGGCGTCTTGATGACTCCGAGCGCCACCGCATTCACTCGAATTCCACGCTTGGCATATTCGATGGCGAGCGACTTGGTCGCAGCGTTGAGGCCGCCCTTTGTTAAAGAGGCCAAGACCGATGGCACGCCGGAGATGGCATGATCAACGAGGCTCGTGGTGACCTGGACGACGTGACCGCTGCCTCGCTTCTCCATTTCCGCGATGGCAAGCTGCGTCATATGGAAAAAGCCGGCCATGTTGACTCCACAAATCGCGGCAAAATCGTCCTTGCTATATTGGGTGAAGGGCTTGCCAATGTAAACGCCAGCGTTGTTGACGAGCGTGTCGATGCGCCCGAACCGCGCGACGCCTTCGCAGATCGCGCATTCCGCGGTCTTCCGATCGGCGATGTCACCTGGGATTGAGAGAACATCGGGGTCGATTGTGGGCTTGACGGACCGCGCCGTCGCGACCACGCGGTAATTTTGATCGCGATAGGCCTTTACAAGGGCTGCACCTATGCCTTGCGACGCGCCGGTGATGACGGCAACTTTCCGTTCGGTGTCCATCGTAGAATTCCTATGAACAGAGGGCTATGCCCAAAGCGTTGCATGGAACGGCCCTTTGCATTGAGCCGCCATGATGGTTGTTGGTCAGGCTCTAATCGCGGGACCAAAGCAAATGGCCCATGGCGGCCGTCACGCCTGATACATGGATTGACAGCCAAGCCTGGCGCCCTATGTTAACCAGATGTCGGTGATACGGTCAAAGTGGCGGTCGCGCACGCTGGGGAGGCAGCAGCACTCAACTTTGTCTCGGTAACGGTTGAGTTGGGCTATACTGCGCGGTACGGTACCTGCGCGCATTTGCATCACGAGCCGATTTGCCCGTCATCCCCCGAATCCTCCTGCCGCCACAACTCAAGTGAATCACATTGAAGGGCCACCAGCGCACTTTTTCGACAAAATCCGCCAATTGCAGACTTTTGACGATCCGTTGAATGACGAAGCCCCAGCCGCTCAAGGGTTCGCTTTTCTCCATTGTGAACGCGCAGTGCCCAGATCAGCGGGGAAATCGATATCAGCAAACGCACCTTCATCAAGGACTGGCACCGGCTTCTGAGAATCGATGGCGGTTGCGAGCAAGTGCTTGGCCCCTCCCGGCCCGTTGAGCGATGCTAGAAGGGGGAAGAATCGGCGAGGCCACAAGACCGGATTGCGCTGCTCTCCCGCTCGTGTTGTTGGATAAACGATCGAAGCGCCTCGACTCTCGTGAAAGGCGGCCATGAGATCTTTCAGCAACGCGGACGTCAGGAAGGGCATATCGCACGGTACGATGAAGGCGCCGAGAGCCTGCGACTCGAGCGCCATGACGCCAACGGCAATCGAGGAACCCATGCCTCTCGTCCAACCCCGGTTGTGAGCGATGCGAAGCGGTAAATTCTCGATGGCCTTTTTGATCAGTAGATGATCGCAACCGGTCACAACAACGACGCAAGCGCCGCTTTCCACGATTTCCTCGGCAACCCAGCGTATGACCGGCCTGCCCCCGATATTGACCAGAAGCTTGTTGTCGGTTCCGAACCGCTGCGAGGCTCCCGCAGCCAAAAGGACCGCACCAATGTCCACCATTACACCGCTCCGCGCGCAACCTTCACAATCTCAGCGAGAATCGAGAGCGCAATTTCAGCTGGTCCCTTTGCGCCGATCGCTAATCCAACCGGGGCGCGGATGCGAGCTAGTTCCGCATCGCTGAAGCCTGCGGTGCGAAGCCGTTCCGAGCGCTTGGCGTGTGTCTTCTTAGAGCCCAGGGCACCGATATATAGGCAGTCCGAGCGCAACGCCGCGCCTAATGCCTCGTCGTCGAGCGCGGTGGCGTGCGTCAACGCAATGACAGCAGTTCTGGTATCTAGCCCTAGGGCGCTTAACGATATTTCAGGCCATTCGGTTAATGCCATGATCTCGCCGAGTCGTTCTTGGCTCGCGAAAGCGGTGCGCGGGTCAACGATGACAACGTCGTAACCGATGCGCTTGGCAAGATCGGCAAGGACTTGTCCAACGTGCGTGGCGCCGACGATGACGAGGCGAATGGGAGGGACGAGCACATGCAAAAAAGACTGGCCATTGCTGAGATCGAGCAGCTGGCTCTCGCCCAAATGCAGGCAAGACGCGATCTCAGTCGGCATTGGCCCAGGAACCTCGAAAAGGCGGCGCTCGCCAGTCGCAACAATGGTGAGCACGGCAAGTGACACTCGGGTGCCGCGCACCGCGAGAATTTTGTCTAGATACGATGTATCCCGCTGGCGCTGCAGCGGCTCGAGATAGATACCGATCGCGCCGCCGCAAGGCAGTCCTGCCCTCCACGCCACATCCTCGGCGACGCCGAACTCAAGCAGCTTTGGCCGGTCGCGGGTCAGCACGTCTGCGGCTTCGGTAATCACCTCTGCCTCGACGCACCCACCGGACACAGACCCCTCGAATTGACCATTAGGCCCAACAACGAGCTGACCACCAACGGGTACGGGCGAAGAGCCCCAGGTGGAGACAACCGTCGCTAGCACGACATGCTCGAACTCATTCAGCCAGCAGCGCGCGATAGCGAGTGTGTCGTTTGGTGAGCCGCGGTTTGGCACGATGAAATTCACTTACCTGGCACGATCGGGGGCCTGCATGAATCAGCCAAAGCAAGCTCGTCAATTCGAGGAGGACTTCGTGACGTTCTTCCAGTCCTCGAGGCCACATTGGGTTTGAAGTACGAAATCGAGGAGATCGGTCATAGGAGTCGCGGACCTGTTCGGAGCGCGCGAGCCGTTTAGTTAGAGCGAATTCCGCAAAAGTTGACGGACTTTTGCGACGAGAATTCGCTCCAACTTCTTGAGCTTGCGGGATTTCTTATCGCTCGAACGATTCCGTTCGAGCGATAAGCGCGCTAGCTCAGTTCCACAGCAGCATGAAAATGTTGGCCGCAACAAAAGACGCCAACAAAAAGCCGATCAACTGCAGCGTCGTCGGGAGTTCATCGACCCTACCGCGAAGATAGGCAAGGTCCTTCAAAGCATTATTCAGATCTGCCTTGAGCTCTTTTATATCTTGTTCGAGATCCGCAAGGGGAGTTTCCATGCGTCGAATGTGTCACCCACACCACCTTTTGGCAAGGGGCCGGCGCTCACAGCGGGTTTACCTTTCGGCCTATGCCTCGGCTTCGATTGTCGGCTGCGCCTCCCTTCAAAACCGCTCGACCATCGGTTCAATTCGCACCGCCGCCAGCCTTCTCAAGCGCCCGCGAAATCTCGGTCCGGCAAGTGCCAAAGCCTATCACGCAAGTCTTACAAGGAACGCAGCCGCTTCAATTGGTCAGGTTCGAAGGTTCTCAGCAATGAACGAAGCGGCATCTCGTCGGGCTCGAATTCAGGCTTGGCCCTGGCGGAAAATACCGAACAGGGTTCGCAATGGCAATTTACTGGACAGCACCCTCACCAGGTCCTAACCCCAGGTCTCTAAAAGAATCGAAAATAATTGATCGTGTCCATGATTTTGATCCGATTCAGTCCAAAATCACAAACGTGGTCCAAGGTCCAAGACCTCGCCAATTTTGAAAGGGAGAATCGATGAATATTCGTAAATTTTTCTGCGCCGCGGCCGTGGGTTTCCTGGCCACGATTCCCGCGACGGCCCTTGCCCAGGAGAATGTGAAAATCGGCCAATTAAGCTGCAACGTCTCCGGCGGCCTGGGTCTCGTCGTCACATCGGCCAAGGAAATCTCCTGCATTTTCACCTCTGTGGGAGGACTGAGTGAACCCTATTTCGGCACGATCAACAAATTCGGTCTCGATATCGGGCTAACCGATCAAGGCGTTCTGGCGTGGACCGTTTTTGCCCCGACCCGCGAGCCGCCGCCCGGCGCACTCGCCGGCACCTACAGCGGGCTCGATGCGTCGGCGACCGTGGGCGTCGGTCTTGGCGCCAATCTCCTCGTTGGCGGCTCAAATGACACTTTTTCCCTGCAACCACTCTCGGTTCAAGCTCAGACGGGCCTCTCCCTAGCAGCCGGTGTCTCGGCTCTTACCCTGCGTCCCGGCATCACTAAATAAGCCGCGCCGTCCCCCAAGATCTTCCGGGACGCGCTCCCCGCTCGTCCCGGCAATGCAAGGCCCGGAAACCGCTGCTCACCACTTAGTCGGGTGCATCGGCCAGGGGGAGACCAGGCTGACCACGAGAATCATGGCCGAGACGACGAAAACGCCGCTCGACAATACCCAAAGCCCAATGCTGTAGATGTCCATATGCATACCTTGCTCGGGTCGGCTGTAATAAACAGCCCCAAAGCAAAGGGCGCAAATCCAGAGAGCCAAGAGCGGCGTCATTTTGGGTCTCCTTCGGAGACGTTATAGGCCCAAAGCCACAGGCCGGCCATAAAATTGGGGACCTCTTGCCCAAATCAAGATGCGCGGCTTCGCAACTCGACAATAAAAATAGAGCAGGCCCAAGAAATGACAAATCCCAAAGCGATTTGAGCAGAACCAACGAGAGGCGTTTCTCGCACCGCAACAGGATTGTCACCCGGCCGCCTCACTTCTCATTGCAGAAACATGGGCCTTGGCCGCTGGCCGATGGGGGAAAGCCTTGAAACATCATCTTTCTCTTTTTTGTCTTTGCAACCTCCTACTCAGCTCTTTCCTGGCCGTGCCGGCTGCCGCCCTCGACAAAGTGACCTTCGCGACAAACTGGCTCGCCGAGGCCGAGCATGGCGGATTCTACCAGGCCAAGGCGGATGGGACTTATGCGCAATATGGGCTCGACGTCACGATCCTTCAGGGCGGGCCGAATGCCAACAACCGGCTTTTGCTCGCCGCCGGAAAAATCGAGTTCGACCTCGGGGCCAATCTGATCCAGGCCTTCGATGCGGTGGCGAACGGCATTCCGATCGTCGCGGTTGCGGCGCTCTTTCAGAAAGATCCGTTTATCCTCATGTCGCATCCGGGCGTCGGCCTCGACAAGTTTGAGGATCTGCCGAAGGCGACCGCCTACATCGGCAAGGATGGTTTCGTCTCGGTCTATCAATGGCTGAAACACGCCTATGGCTTCAAGGATGAGAACGTCAAACCCTATACGTTCAACTCGGCCCCTTTCATGGCCGACAAGCATTCGATCGAGCAAGGCTATGTGACCTCCGAGCCCTTTGCGATCGAGCGTCAAGGCGGCTTTAAGCCGAATGTGTTCCTGCTCGCCGATTACGGCTATGATTCCTACTCGACAACCATCGAGACCACCCGCGATCTGATCGAGACTGATCCGGATCTCGTGCAGCGCTTCGTCGATGCCTCGATCATCGGCTGGTATCATTACATCTATGGCGACAATCGCGCCGCCAATGAGCTCATCAAAAAGGACAATCCCGATATCAGCGACGATCAGCTCGGCTATTCGGTCGCCAAGATGAAGGAATATGGCATTGTCGATTCCGGCGATTCCCTGACGTTGGGGATCGGCGCCATGCGCGACAACCGGGTGAAGAGCTTCTTTACCAAAATGGTGGAGGCGGGCCTCTTCCCGGCCTATCTCGACTATAAGCGCGCCTATACCTTGCAGTTCATCGGCCATGGCGTCGGGCTGGAGCTGCGCCCGCGGGAATGAGGCGGATTCATTTACTTTAGGACCACTCGAAATTCAGCCCGTGTAAGTTTATCGCCTATATTGCGGCCGTTGTAGCCTGCAACAGGGCGCCACCCTTTGTCGAAGCCCGACAATTGAAGCGACACGCTTCGCGCGGCCGGCTCTCTGAGTGAAGTTCAGCGGACATATTATCTCCTGATGCCGGAGAATCGGACGAAGCGCCAGTCTGAACCTCGCTGTCAAATTGTTACGAATCAGCTTACGGTCGCTCGTCCACAGAAGGCCTCTTGAACCCAACCATGCCGCTCATCTCCCTGCGCCGGCTCGGCAAGACCTACGAGAACGGAACCACCGCGCTCGACAACATCGATCTCGACGTCGAGGCGGGCGCGCTCCTGACTTTGCTCGGCCCTTCGGGTTGCGGTAAATCGACCATTCTAAGGCTGATCGCCGGGCTTGAGCCCCCCTCCCGCGGTACCCTCCTGCGCGATCTGCCTGCCGGTCGCCGCGCCATCGGTTTTGTTTTCCAGGACGCCACCTTGATGCCCTGGGCGAATGTTTTCGACAATGTGTTTCTGGGCCTGAGGTTGCAAGGGGTTTCGCGGCCAGCGGCGACGCCCGTCGTGGAAGAAATGCTGGCCCTTGTCGGCCTCGCGCATGAGGCCGGGCGATTCCCACGCGAGCTCTCCGGCGGTATGCGCATGCGGGTTTCGATTGCCCGGGCTCTGGCCATGCGTCCGCCCATACTTCTGATGGACGAGCCTTTTGCCGCGCTCGATGAGATCACCCGCTTCAAGCTCAATGATGATCTCCTAGCCTTGCAGAGCGAGCTTAAGACAACGATCGTCTTCGTTACCCACTCGGTCTATGAGAGCGTCTATCTGTCGCGCCGAATCGCGGTGATGGCGGCGCGTCCCGGACGCATCGTCAAGTGGATCGACTTGGATGCCTCTCTGCCACGTGACAAGGAATTTCGCGTGAGCCAAGCCTACACGCAATATTGCGCGGAAGTCTCGAATGCCTTGCAGGAAGGGCAGAACGGGAATCTGATATGAAGCCTCTTCAACCATCGTCGGAACTCGCACGATGGATGACCAACTACGGCCCACCTGTCCTTGTCTTCCTCGGCGCGCTCGCGGCCTGGGAAGCCTATGTGCGGCTCAACCACGTGCCTCCCTTCATTCTCCCGGCGCCTTCGCTGGTGCTTCAAACTTTGGTGGACGATCGGAATGTCCTGCTCCCGGCCCTTGCCGTGACTTTGGAGACGACCTTTGCCGCGCTCCTCGCGGCGATCGTCGGCGGCGCCGGCCTTGCCATTCTTTTTTCCCAGTGGCGTTGGGTGGAACGATCCTTCCTGCCCTTTGCCATCGTGTTGCAAGTCACGCCGGTCATCGCCATCGCGCCTTTGCTCCTGATCTATCTCGAAGCACCGCAGGCAGTGCTCGTCTGCGCCTTTCTCGTCGCCTTTTTTCCCATTCTGTCGAATACGGCGCTGGGGCTTGCCTCCGCCGATCGCAACCTGACGGACCTCTTCAAGCTTTACCGAGCGACGCGCTGGCAGACGTTGATCCACCTGCGGCTGCCCTCCGCCCTGCCCTATTTTCTCGGCGGCTTGCGGATCGCCGGCGGCCTCGCGCTGATCGGCGCGATCGTCGCCGAGCTTGCCGCGGGCAACGCGGGCAAGGGCGCGGGTCTCGCCTTCCGGATCGCGGAAGCGGGCTACCGTCTCAATATTCCGCGCATGTTCGCCGGGCTCACCTTGATCTCCTTGGCCGGCATCGCGATTTTTGCCGCTCTGGCCGCGCTCTCCAAAGCGATTCTCGGCCACTGGAGAATGAATGAGGCAAGCCGCAGGTAAAGTAAAAGTCGATTGTCCGGATGATAAGCAAACCTAGAAATTTTGAGTCTTATTTTTGTTGATTTAACCAGGAAAGCGGCACTAATGCCGCTCTAAAAATGAAAGCATTACAAGAGATAATCTTTCTATAATGCCATGGGCTTGGCTGGATATCATTTTTTATTATATAATCCTTCCACAGAAGATATAGCTTATCGAGGTATCGAGGGTCAAAACCCAATAAATGTGCTCGTCCTACTGCTCCTTTTGGACGGATTCCGGACGTGGACACGTTTAGCTATTCACAGAGATTGATCCGAAGCTGTCCTTCTGACGGACAAATCCTCACAACGGCTTTGCGCCCATCTTCCCCGTTCTGGACAGCGCCTCAAGATCCCGAAATCGGCCGTTCGCTTATGCAGTGGCCATGTCCGCTGCTGCGCTGAAGGAGGCTGCCTATCCGAACCAAAGTGACTGGACGTTGAACGCGGTACAATCGCGTTGACAGCCATTTTAGACCTCGTTTTTGCTAAAAATTAGCATATATAGCGTTTAAGAGCCGAATACGGGGCGGTTAGGAGGCCAATCATGTTGTTACGTTTCGAGGCGGGGAATGTCTTCTCCATCGCCGAAGTCCAAGAGCTGTCTCTTGTCGCGAGCAAGCTTAAGGGCAGCGAGACAGGCTTGCTTCCTATTCCTGGAGCGTCGGGCCTTCGAGCGGTCCCTGTGGCGTTGATCTATGGAGCGAACGCTTCGGGCAAGACCAATTTCGTCCGAGCCTTCACGTTCATGCGGAGGGCGATCCTGTTTTCCCACAGCCAGGGAAACCCCCAAGGCGGCGTCCCGCGCGTGCCGTTCGCTCTCGACGAGGAGAGTGAGACTAAGCCGTCACACTTTGAGGCTGAGTTCGTGGTCAGCCGCTCTCGTTACATCTTCGGCTTCACTTGCAACAGCCAAAGCTACCTCACCGAATGGCTTTACGCTTTTCCTGAAGGGAAGCGACGGAAGTTATACGAGCGGGAAGGTAAGAACGTTGATTTCGGCCCAACCATGCTGGGCGCGAAGAAGCCTTTAGTGGACTTCATGCGTCACAACAGCCTTTTCATTTCCACCGCGACTCAAAACGATCATGAAGAGCTTTCGAAGCTCGTAAATTTTTTCCGTGATATCCAATATAGTGGCACCTTGGCGGTCTCGCCGACGTCCATTACGAATACATTTAAAGAGGGGCAGGTCGATCCTCGGACAATTACTTTTTTACACACTACCGGCACCGGAGTGGTGGGTCTGGAACAGCGTGAAAAGGAGGTCCCAGAGCAGGTCAAGATCTTGAGCTCCGAGTTTCTTGCCATCGCTCGGAAGCATCTGGGGGATGAGGTGACGGTGGATGTAGAGCCGAATGGTAAGGACGTGGAGATTCAGCTTCTCCACCAAGGCTCGACGAAGCAGTACGCCCTTCCTCTTCGACACGAAAGCGCTGGAACACGACGACTTCTTCTCATGATGAGCAAAATTATCCGTGCTCTGGACAAAGGTGCCCTGCTGATCATCGACGAGTTGGACACGAGTCTCCACACATTGGTCGCAGAACAGATCTTGGAGCTGTTCACAGAACCCAAATACAATCCCAAGGGAGCGCAGCTTATTGCTACCACGCATGACACCAACATCTTAGCGTGCGACCATCTGCGGCGAGATCAAATCTGGTTTTGTGAGAAAGACGATATCGGTGTCTCCCGGATCTTCTCACTTGCCGAATTCAAACTCCGGCCGACCGACCGATTCGAAAAGGGTTATCTTGAAGGACGCTTCGGGGCCATACCGTTCGCTGGCGATCTGAGTGCGCTACTTGAGGCGAAAGCGTCATGAGCGGTTCGCGCCGATTTAGATCTCTGCGTCGCCAAGTTGAGACTAAAGCCCCGAAGCCAAAAATCGTCATCTATTCCGAAGGCGAGAAAACGGAGCGCGATTATTTCGAGGAGATGAGGCGAGCTTTCCACAGCGTGGTTGTGGATATCGAGATCATCGAAGGAGCAGGCGTTCCCCTCACGATCGCCAAGGAAGTGGCTCAGGCTGCTCAGTTAGCGCGGCGGTGGGATCGTCGTCAATCTTACACTACACGCGATGAGTTCTGGGCGGTATTCGACCGCGACGAGCACCCAAATGTTCCAGAAGCCATTTCCCGCTGCGAAGACGCGAAGGTCCATGTTGCCTTCTCGGACCCATGTTTCGAGCTCTGGTTAATCCTCCATTTTAAGGATTTTGACCGGCCAGACCATCGACACGATGTTCAACAGCACCTCGAAACCCTCTGTGGTGACTATGATCACGCGAAGCGCAAAACGACTGACTGCCGTAAGCTGATGAAGTTCGTTGCCGAGGCGGAGCAGCGCGCCGAGAGGCAGTGGCACCGGCGAAAGGACGAAGGTGATCCGCCCCGTCGCCCCTTCACCACTGTTTATGCCCTTACCCGCCGAATCCGAGACGGGTAGCGCGATACTTAGGGACAGACAGAAGCGCTGCCGCAGGCCCAAACCCTTCGAAGAGCGTGTCCTGCCTGATCTGGCTCAGTTCGCGCCGCTGCGGGATGTGCCGCGAGCAATTGTAGATGTTCTTAGGCTTAGGGTTTGTCAGGAAATAATTGCTTCGAGTTCCCTACCAAATTCCCCGAGGGTCTGCACGAATAATCTATTCGATTGTTTCTGAACACACTCTTAGCATCGCTTGCGCGCTGTCATGCACCGATCCACATCTCGTCCCGTCCTGCTAGAGCTGACATTCTGGAATCGGCTCATGCCGACCATTCGCGTCCGACCAAGTCAATGTCAGGTTCTGGCGCATCTCTGAGAAAAGACTCTGCGTTGCTGATTCCCTGAATCAGTCCAGAAGCTGCCAGTAGATCGGTACGGTTTATTGGGGTTTGACCTTCACACTTTTGGAAAATGTCCGATTGTTGGAAGATCATAATTAGGTATTGTCCGGATATCATCGAATCGGGCCCGCTCGTCTTGGTGAGCTTGGCTCGCGGAAATCGATTCATGCAGCCCCCGTCCGCCCTGCTTCGCAGGGCACCTTCCCCCATTGGGGGAAGGATCTCGCAACATTGCGCGGGTTCGGCGCGGAGATCGGTATTGCCGTGATGCTCTTGCTCCGAAACGGCTGTTACGTTTCGATCGCCCTGCCCGAGCGCCCGGCGAGATCCTGGATGAATTGCCAGGCGGTGCGACCTGATCGTGCGCCACGTCCCGCCGACCATTGCAACGCCTCGCGCTCAAGCTCTCCGCGCGGAACAACAAGCCCGAAATGCTCCGCATAGCCAAAAATCATGGCCAGATAATCCTCCTGCGAGCACGAGTGAAAGCCAAGCCAGAGGCCGAAGCGATCCGAGAGCGAGATCTTTTCCTGGACAGCATCATCCGGGTTGATCGCCGTGCCGCGCTCGTTTTCGATCATTTCGCGGGCGAGAATATGCCGACGATTGGACGTCGCATAGAACACGACATTCGGCGGCCGGCCCTCAATGCCACCTTCGAGAACCGCTTTCAGCGACTTGTAGCTCGCATCCGCCCCGTCGAAGGAGAGGTCGTCGCAGAAGACCAAAAACCGCCAGGGCTCGTCCCGCACGAGCGCCATGAGCCGAGGCAGTTTCTCAAGATCCTCCCGATGGATCTCGATGAGCTTCAGCGGCCGAAATCCTGGCGCCTTTACATGTTGCCGGTTGACCGCCGCATGCACGGCCTTGACCAGGGCCGATTTACCCATGCCGCGCGCCCCCCAGAGCAACGCATTATTGGCAGCAAAGCCTTGCGCGAAACGGCTGGTGTTGGAAAATAAGATGTCGCGGGGCTGATCGATTCCGCACAAAAGCCGAAGGTCGACCCGGTTGACTTGGCGGACCGGGGTAAGAGAACCATCCCGCACAAAGACGTAAGCATCGGCTTCCGCGAAATCGCAAGGTTGTTCCTTTGTCCCCGCCAGCTTTTCGAGCGCCAGGGCGATCCGTTCAAGCGCCGGCAAGGCAAATCCAAGATTATCCTTGTGTTTCTCGGTCATGCCGTCTTTGAGGAAAAAAAACGAGGAAACGGGCATCCTTCACTTAGCGCGCTTTCCGCTCGAACGGAATCGTTCGAGCGGAAAGAAATCGCGCAAGGTCAAGAAGTTGGAGCGAATTCTCGTCGCAAAAGTCTGTCAACTTTTGCGGAATTC
>DATJTB010000146.1:0-3136 GCA_035503795.1 Methylocella sp. | reverse complement strand
CGCTCAATTGGAAGCTGAACGGCGTCGCGGTCAGCGGCTTCCCTCCATTGCCGCTCTTTTCGGTCAAGCGTGGGACGCCCGTGGTACTGACCTTCATCAATCACACGGGCTTCGTCCAGTCGATGCGTGTGCATGGCCATGTGCTGCGCCTGCTGCATGATCTCGACGATGGCTGGGATCCCTATTGGCGCGACAGCGTCCTCATTGCCGCAGGCCGGACGAAACATGTCGCCCTTATCGCTGATAATCCAGGGAAATGGGCGATCGAGGCCTTTATCGCCGGGCGCCAGGCGAGCGGCCTTGCGAGCTGGTTCCAGGTGACGTGAGCAATGACTGTCAATTCTGCAGTGGCCGGCTTCGCTTGACATAGAGGCTGACGATCAAGGCATGCGCGACATGCTCCGCCATGCATTGATAGCCGAGATCGTTGAGATGGAAATTGTCGCCCGCCATCAATTGTAGATTAGCGTGTCTTTGCGCTATGAAGCGCATCGCGTCATAGCGGCGGACATAGAGCACTTTCTCCTCGGCGGCAATCTTCTGAAGGCTGTCGCGGATGGCGTTATAGTTCGGGTCGCGGGCAAGCCGCGTCGTATATTGGACTCCGACGAGGACGACATCGATCTCATTTTCCTTGAGCCAACGCAGGGTCGAGCGGACGGTGTACTCGAAATCCTCCTGAGGGATGCGGGCGAGCGCATCATTGGTACCCAATTGCCACAAAACGAGATCGGGCTTGCGCAGCGCGACCTCGCTCCTGATCCGCTCGGCTGTGGTCTCGGCGACTTCGCCCGCTATGCCGCGATTGACCATGACGACATCGACGCCCTTGAGCGTATGTTCGAGAATCGCGACGAGCTGCGAGGGATAGCTGTGGCTCAACGACGTGGCGCCCGACCCGAGTGTCGAGGAAGAGCCGATCGCCAGAATGTGCATGGCTTCTCCTTTCTGCAAGGCGGCCATGACATTGGGAAGAGTGGCTGGCGCGGCGATATCGCCACCTGGCACGTCGCAAGGCGGGCTCAAAGGCGGGGCTACGGGCGGCGCATTCAGCTCCTCGCCGACGGCAAGGCCTGTCAACAGACAGCAGAGGGCGGCGGCGGAAGCGGCCTTCTGGCCGGTTGCGCTGAAAATCTTTCGCGCCATTCTGCGGTCCATGCCGTAAAACCCATCAGAAGCAGGCCTAAGATAACGATCATCGCATCCAATGCAACATATCCACCGAACGCGAAGCGCAGAATTTGCCCGCTGAGACTGAGAATGGAAAGGGCACAGAACACGATCAGGGAATTGCGCCCGAGCAGGCATAGATATTCTCCCAAACGCGGCAGATAGGGCTTTACGGCGCGGTAGGACCCGGCAAAGAGCGCCGTCAAAGCGAGGCTATGGATCAGCCGCGCCGGCGACAAAAAGGTCTTGTCGAATGTGAACAAGAGGGCCGGTTGCGGAACGTCGATCGGATCGGGCGAAAAATCGAAATGCGCGATGAGTGCGCCGGCGAGCGCGATCGGGACGGCGAGCGCGTAGAGAAGGCGGCGATGCGCCAGTGCCCATCCGCCGAGCCCGTCGGGGGCGGCAAGCAGAAAACCCAGCACATAGATGAACTGCCAGGTGAGAGGATTGAGAAACCATGTGCCCTCGACCGGCCAGGTGGGCAAGTTCAGGCCAAAGACCAGCGCTGTCGTGTAAAGCCCAAAGGAGACCCAGGGCAGAAGCCGCGCGGCGCTCCGCTGCAAGAGTGCGACGACCGGCGCGATGAAGAGCAGGACCACATAAAGCGGCAGGATGTTGAAATAGCCAAGCTGATGGGTGAGCAGCACCAGGCCCACGTGAGCCCGGACCGGATCGTTAAAGACGGCGGAGGCATTGTGCCAGTCGAGGAGATAAGGTGCATCGAGGGCCAGAGCGGTGGCGGCAAGCAGCGCGATCGCCAATTCGGTGACGACCATCTGTGCGACATAGACCTGAAAGGCACGCACCTCGAGCCGGAAGATGAGCCACGAGACCGGCAGCGCGCGCACCGAGCGCTCAAATAGAATGCGCAGGGAGCAACCCGCCAGAAAGACAAAGAGCTCGGCGGAATCGGAAAGCGACACATTGCGGTAAGTGAACCGCTCGAAATAGATTCCAGGAACATGGTTGATGAAGATGGTGACGAGCGCAAAGCCGCGCCAGAAATCAATCTCATTGGGTGCGCGCATGGCCAATACAAACCGAACAGGATGCGAGCCGAAGGCTCGGGCTTAAGAAGTGCGGGGCAGCCGTTCTCAGGCTGCCTATTGGATCACGCTTAAATTTCGACTAAGAAGCCAGGAGCGGTCTCCCGTTATCAAAACAAAGTATATTTTTAACATAATATGGACAGATCCAAAATAATTGCTATCGATTCCAAGATTTGGAGACGGATTTACACGCTAAAATAGGTTATTTACTTTCTCGGATCAGGCTTTTTGACCCGTTTTCCAAGTCTTTTGACGCGGAAAGTGCTCCAGATGAGCGAAGTCTTCAAGGCGCCGGCCGCAGGTCATGGCGGCCTGTGCCGCGATCACGCAATACCGGCCGATCTCCGCATTGCCGGCGATGCGCGCCAGATTGCCGATCTTCGTTCCTTCACCGATCACGGTATCGCCGGCAAGGCCCCGGTCGATGGTCGCATTGGCGCCGATCTCCACACCATCCTGAATGATGACCCGGCCAGTTGCCGGCAACTTCATCTGTTCGAGGGGACTACTACCTCTCGCCGTGCTGAAATCAAGGCCGGATTGGCCAATGCGGACGCCTGGATGGATGATGACGCGGTCCCCGAGCAGGGCATGGCTGATCGTGACCTGGGGCGCGAGCCGGCAGCCGCGGCCGATACGAACGTTTGAGCCAATCACGCTGTTGGCGCCGATCAGGGAGTGCGTGCCGATTTCCGCATGAGGACCGATCACAGCGCCCGGGTCGATGACAACGTCCTGTTCGAGCCTGGCTTGCGGATGGATAGAGGCGCCGGGATCAATCCCTGCCGTCCCCAAAATGGAAGTCTGCAAGTCAACCGAGGAATAGATTTTCTCCAAGGCCAATGCGAAGCTTTTCGCAGGCTCTTCAACGACCAGCGCCAAGGTCGATTTCGATAGGTAAGGTGTGAGCTCGG
>DATJTB010000145.1:0-5769 GCA_035503795.1 Methylocella sp. | reverse complement strand
TTCGCGTCTCGCTCGGCTTGCAGCCGCTCGTGACGGCCCTGTTCGCCAATTCACCTTTCACCGATGGTAAGCTCAACGGCTTCCTATCAGCGCGGTCGGAGATTTGGCGCCACACGGATCAAGCCCGCACCGGCATGCTACCTTTCGCTTTCGAGGCGGGCATGTCCTATGAGCGCTATGTCGACTATGCGCTTTCGGTGCCGATGTATTTCGTCAAACGCGGCGGCCTCTATCATAATGTCGCCGGCGCCGATTTCCGTGATCTTTTGCAGGGCAAGCTCGTCGAGCTGCCCGGCGAGCAGGCGATGCTGTCCGACTGGGCTAATCATCTGTCGACAATCTTTCCGGAAGTGCGGTTGAAGCGCTATCTTGAAATGCGCGGGGCTGACGCGGGGTCGCGCCCTTTCTTGGTGGCGCTGCCGGCGCTCTTTGCCGGGCTCCTTTATGAACCCTCTTCGCTTGATGCGGCCTGGGATCTGATCAAGGATTGGAATGAAGAAGAGCGCGAGCAGCTGCGTGCCGATGTTCCCCGCCTCGGCCTCAAGGCCATGGTGCATGGACGAAGGCTCAAGGATGTCGCAGCCCATGCGCTGGCGATTGCCCGCGACGGCTTGGCGCGCCGCAATAGACGGGATTCAAGCGGGCAGGATGAGGCGGCCTTTCTCGCTCCGCTTGAGCGCGTTATTTCTGAAATGAGCGAGGCCGAAAGGCTCATCGAAAAATACAAGACGCAATGGCGGGGGAACGTGGATTCGGTATTCGAGGATTGCGCTTATTGACGTTCACGTATCGTTTCATGCGTACCCGATCCCTCTGGCCGGCCCGTCGGAGCCCTGGTCGGAGTGAGGGCCTTGATCGGATTTTGAAAGGATAACCGGAGGGAAATCAATGTGGATCGTCAGGATATGTCTCCTTATTGCTCTTCTTGGCATTCATGCTGGCGGACCGGCATTCGCCGAAGATGTTGGGGCCGTGGTCAGCCAATGGGTTGGCAAATATCCGCTCGAAAAGATTGTCAATGATAAATCACTTTGGGAGCAACCAGCGATTCTTGCCGTGCTGAGCGCCGCCATGGGGACGCGTTTCTTTGCCGCCCTTGAGAAAGCCAGGCATGGACCGGAGGCGCCGGTTGCGGCCGACGGCAAAGGGCATTTCGTGGCCTGGTCATGCAATGAGACGGAGGATTGTAGCGGCAATAATATGACGGCTTACTTCAATGCAGCGGATGGAGCTGCCGAGGTGTGTTGGCGCAGCTCCGATGGAGCAGACAGCCCTGCCAAGGATCTTTGGCTGGCGAAAGGGGAGGCCCGGCCGCTGCCGCTCAACGGTTGTGGGATCGGCGATAAAGACCCATTCGCCTCCTTTAAGAGATATGGCAACGGCGCTACGCCTGGGCAGCCTTAGAGCGGGATGAGTTAAAGTGTGAAGCGGTTTTGCGCTCGCATCCCACTCTCAATGACGAGAATCGATCACGTTTCATGATATTGGATCGATTCGATCCAATATCATCGTAATCTAGCGCCCATCTGGATTGCGCGGGTCTAAATTGCGATCAGCGCCGGTAAGGGTCATAGCCCCAATCGCTCGATGGCAGACGAAGGTGGTTGCGAGCGGTGTTGTCATCTTCGATCCGTACAGCAACAGGCGAGGCCCCGGGGCGGCCGTAGCCCGGCGGATTGGGATAGGGCGAATCCAAGTCGACGCGAATATGGCCATTGATCTCCTCGCAGAGATTACGATCCGTCCTTTGGCCTAAATCTGGCGCCGGCCTTGCGCAGCGTCCGCGCCCATCCGCGCCGAGGCCATTGCCGGATTGCAGTTCCCCGGCTAGGCCGGATTGGCTGAATCCAAGCCCAGTTGCGGCCGACCAGCAAAGGATAAGCAAAAATTTGGGCCATTTCATTTGAGAACCGAGCTATTCGCGCTGCATTCAAGGGTAATAATCTGATCTTATAATGAGGCGATATAATGGTGAATTAACGTTCATCCGCGCCAATCGCCAAGGGCGGCTTGGACGAGGGCGAGGGCCGCGACGGCTGCCGTATCCGCACGCAAAATGCGAGGACCGAGGGGTAGCCGAAGGACAAAGGGCAAGCTCAGCAACAATTGCCGTTCGGCCGGATCGAACCCACCTTCAGGTCCGATCAAAATCGCGAGAGGAACCGGATCCTGTTTCTCTCTGGGCTGAAGTATGTCGAAGGCCCGCCCGACGGGCGCATCCTCATCGCAAAAAATCAGCAGGCGGAGTGGATCCCATTCGCCAAGCTGGGTTTCGAGATGCCTTAGAGGGGCAATCTCAGGTATCGAGAGAATGCCGCATTGCTCGGCGGCTTCGATGGCATGAGCCTCCATCCTTTCGAGATTGACTCGCCTGGCCTGGGTTCTGCGGGTAACGACTGGAAGCAAGTGGCCAGCCCCCATTTCTACGGCTTTTTCAATCATGTAATCCTGCCGCGCCTGTTTCAGCGGGGCAAAGAGATAGCGGAGATCGGGGCGGGCTTCCTGTGGCCGGGCCTGCGATTGGACCTTCAGCACGATGTTTTTTCGATTGGTTTGTTGGATCCGCGTTTCCCATTCGCCGTCCTGACCATTGAAGACCAAAATCCGGTCGCCTTGCGAGAGCCGCAACACATTGCGGACATAATTTGTCTGCAAGGAATTTAGGGAAATTTCGGCGGCTACCGCAAGCGGAGCTTTGACGAAGAGCCGTTTCGTGCTGAAATCGTAGCGGGGCATTTTCCGTCGCGGCAAATAACGATTCTTGAGGTTTCACCCGTGGGGGCTATCTACCCCCGAGGTTGTTGAACCTTTTTCGAGACTGTAAGCAAGAGCCTCTGGGTTGACCAACACTTTGTGTTCACGGAGGGACACACGTCATGTTGCTTGTCGCCGGCATCCGCATCTTGTTGAGAACAAGTCTCGCTGGCGTGATGCTACTCCCCATGGTCTTCGCCGGTGCCGCTTTTGCGGCCGATTGTAACACCGATATCGGCACGCTGACCAGGAAGCGCCAGAACCTCATCGACCAGCTCACTCAGCTGACGCAGGGCGGCAAGAAACAGCTCGATCCCGTCGCTTCCTGTCCGAAGCTGCGGGCACTTGTCTCGGTGGAACAAGAGCTCCTTGCCTATCTGACCAAGAATAAGGAGTGGTGCCAGGTTCCAGATGAGGCTCTCCAGAATATTTCGGCGAGCGGCGGGAAAACGACGAAGATCGCCAATCAAGCCTGCACGGTTGCCGAGCAGATGAAGAAAGCGCAGGAACAGCAGGCTCAGGGCGCGCTCAACGCACCGCAGCAGAAACTGCCCGCCGGGCCGCTTTGACGCAAGATTGAATGGCCTTGCTCGTGCCGGCGTCCGAGCCAACCAAGGAGGCAGGCTTGGCCTTGCCAGATTCGGCCCCAGGCCTGCTGATTTTTCGCCTCGCGCCGAAATCTTGGCACGCCTACCTGCAATTGGCGAGGCTCGACAGGCCGATCGGCTGGTGGCTCCTGCTTTTGCCTTGCTGGTGGTCGAGCGCACTCGCCAGCCTTTCCGGGGGCTTGCCGCTGCAGGGCTTTCATCTCATCTTGTTTTTCATCGGCGCCGTTGCCATGCGCGGCGCAGGTTCCACCTATAATGACATCGTCGACAGGGACATGGACGCCAAGGTCGCGCGGACCAGGGAGCGTCCATTGGCTTCAAGACGGATCAGTGTCAAGGCGGCGCTGTTTTTCCTGGCGGCTGAATGTCTCGTCGGGCTCCTCGTTCTTTTGAGCTTCAATGGCTACACGATCGCGCTCGGCTTTGGGTCGCTCGCCGTCGTTGGCCTTTATCCCTTCATGAAGCGGATCAGTTCCTGGCCGCAGGTGGTGCTAGGGGGCGCCTTCGCCTGGGGCGCCCTGGTTGGCTGGGCGGCAGAGTTGGGATCACTGGCGCCGGCTCCCTTATGGCTCTATCTTGGGGCCATTCTCTGGACCATCGGCTATGATACGATCTATGCGATACAGGATATCGAGGACGATGCGATGGCCGGGATCGGATCGACGGCACGACTCTTCGGCCGTCATATTCGCCTTGCCGTCAGCTTTCTCTATGCGGGGTCCGCTGCCGCATTGCTGGCCGCGAGCCTTTCCGCGGAAGCGGGCGTCTTCGGTCTCTTCGGGCTTGTCCTTTTTGCCTTGCATCTCGGTTGGCAGGCGTGGCGGATCGATCCGTGCGATGGGCGCTTGGCTCTGCGCTTGTTCCGCTCGAACCGTGACGCAGGGTTGCTCTTTTTTGCCGGACTGGCCGCAGCCGTCACATTCGGCCGCTGATTGAACTTGTTTCGATTGCCCCTTTGATCACCGTTCGAGGCTCGAAACGGACCCAAAAGCGCAAACCGGATGAGGAAGAATCCAAAAAGCGGGATGAGCAAAAGTGTGAAGCGGTTTTGCGCTCGCATCCCGCTCTAAATTAGAGAATCGATCACGTTTCATGATTTTGGATCGATTCGATCCAAAATCATCGTGATCTAAAGATTTCGAGCGGGGTGTGAGCGCAAACCGTTTTCACAGTCCTGCTCATCTCTCTTGGGAGACAGCCAAGCGTCAAGATCATGGGCGGCGCGCTGGCTCAACGCGGTTTTGCGGCTCATCCTTTTCCCGGCCCGGCTACGCCGGCCCAAAGGCATCGCTTCGGCCATCGGTGGAAACAGGCCGAAATTGATGTTCATCGGTTGAAAGGATGAAGCCCCGGCTTCGATCGTCTCAATATGGCCACCGGTGATGTGATTGAGAAGCGCACCGAGCGCAGTCGTCGGCGGCGGCAGGGACAAGGCTTCGCATTTCCGTTCGGCCACAGCGAACCGGCCGGCGGCAAGCCCGACCGCCGCGCTCTCGACATAGCCTTCACATCCAGTGACCTGGCCAGCGAAGCGAAGTCTTTGGTCCATCTTGAGACGCAAGTACTTGTCGAGCAGTTTCGGCGCATTCAGAAACGTATTGCGATGAATCCCGCCGAAGCGGGCGAAAACGGCGTTTTCCAGTCCCGGTATGGTGCGGAAAATTTCCGCCTGCGCCGGATGTTTCAGCCGGGTCTGAAAGCCCACCATATTGTAGAGCGTGCCCAGCGCATTGTCCTGGCGTAATTGTACAACGGCATAGGGCTTGCTTTTGCCGGAATGCGGATTGGTCAAGCCGAAGGGTTTCATCGGTCCATGGCGCAGGGTTTCCGGGCCTCTCTCAGCCATGACCTCGATCGGCAGGCACCCATTGAAATAGGGCGCATCATCAGCTTCTTCGGCCAAGGCATGCGGGGTGCTTCGGTCCGCCGCAAGAAGGGCCTCGACGAAGGCCAGATATTGTTCCTTGCTCAGCGGGCAATTGATGTAATCGGCGCCCGTGCCTGCGGGCCCCGGCTTATCGTAGCGGGACTGAAACCAGGCCTCATTCAAATCGATCGTCTCCTTATGGACAACTGGAGCAATCGCATCGAAGAAAGCCAAGTCGTGCTCGCCCGTCAATTTTCCAAGACTGGCGGCAAGCGCTGGCGATGTCAGCGGCCCAGTGGCGATGATCACACTGTCCCAGCTGGCCGGCGGCAAATCCGCTATTTCCTCACGGATGACGCTGATCAAAGGATGGGCACTGATCTGGGCGGTGATGAAGTCTGAAAATCCCGTGCGGTCAACGGCGAGCGCACCGCCGGCCGGCAGCTTATGGGCGTCGGCTGAGGCGAGGATGAGCGAGTCTAAAGCGCGCATCTCCCGATGCAGAATGCCGACCGCGCTAGTCAGAGGGTCGTCAGCCCG
>DATJTB010000144.1:0-13275 GCA_035503795.1 Methylocella sp. | reverse complement strand
GCGGAGCTCACCTGGGTGTTCGATTGCGTGGCCCGCGTCGGCTGGCTCGAGCGCATGACCCAGTTCAAGGAGAAAGCGGGCAAGGGCCGCGAGAACGCCTCCGTCGGACTTTATGATTACCCCTGTCTGATGGCCGCCGATATTCTCGTCTACCGCGCGACTCACGTGCCGGTTGGCGAAGACCAGAAGCAGCATCTCGAGCTCGCCCGCGACATTGCGCAAAAGTTCAATCTCGACTTTGCCGCTTCGATCGCGGCCTTGGGGCTCGGTGACGCGTTCTTTCCCTTGCCGGAACCGCTCATTCAAGGCCCCGGCACAAGGGTCATGAGCCTGCGCGACGGCGCCAAGAAAATGTCGAAATCGGATCCGTCCGATTATTCGCGCATCAATCTCTCGGACGATGCCGAGACGATCGCGCAGAAAATCCGCAAGGCGAAGACCGATCCCGATGCACTGCCCTCCGAGGTGGAAGGGCTGAAAAACCGGCCGGAAGCCGACAACCTCGTCGGCATTTATGCGGCGCTCGATGGCAGCACGAAGCCAGATGTGCTGCGCCAGTTCGGCGGTGGCAATTTTTCCGCCTTCAAATCGGCGCTCGTCGATCTCTCCGTCGCCAAGCTCGGGCCGATCGGGGCCGAGATGAAGCGGCTTTCTGCCGACCCCGGCTTCATCGACCGGACCTTGATCGATGGCGCCGACCGCGCCCGCGCCCTGGCCACCAAAAACATGGCCATGGTGAAGGATATTTTGGGCTTCGTCCGGTAAAGCTTAGTGCTTCATCTCAAGCGCATGGGCTTTTTGCAATTAGCTGAGTTTTCGCGAGTATCCGCATTCTCACGGAGCTACAACAGGCCCTGTACCTCTCAAGCGGCAACCGGAAGCTACTCAAGTTTGTACCGACGAGAGTTGGCCGCCGAGACGATATTTTATTTTTGTCTTCTTAGGAAACACCGAGGTAGGGGCGCATCGGTCGCCGAATATTGCAGAACTGTTTGAAACGACGTTACTGCACCAGCAATGGCGATCTCGTCGACCGGTATACCGCGGTGCAGCCGACGGGCGAAAGGGGTGCGGAATCACTGATTCTCGTTAGCTAAGAATCCGCTCCTGCCCAAGGCCGCTTCCATCCGCTGGCGGACTGGACCATCAGCCGGAAGCAAACCGAAAGGGGTTGAGGCCGATCGGCTACCGTCCGACAACGTCGCGGCGAGGGATGCTGGGGACGCATTGGGGGGTTGAAGGGCAAACCTTCCCGAGGCGCAGAAACGCAGCGCCCGCGAGCCGAAAAAACGGTTCTCACCCAGATACAGCACCTTCATCGGCCGCTATCCATGCTATTCTCATTCATTCCGAATGCGGAGGCCGGCAATGGGTTGGGCAAACAGCAAGTTCTGAGGTGTCTAGCGCATGCAAATTATGATTGACGGGCGCGGATTGGGTGCTCTCACACCTCTCTCGGAAGCGCTGCAAGCCCTGATCGTCCATTGTGCAAAAACAACTCCGGTCGAGGCGGAAATCGAAAGAGCGGCCGAGCGGGTTCTGGCGGAGCCTGTTCACGCGCCAACTGCCATTCCTCCGTTCCCCATTGCCCTCAGCGAAGGATGGGCTGTGGCCGCACAGGATACGTTTGGCGCTTCTTCCTATACCCCTGTTTTTGCGAATAAGCCGCCGCGTGTCGTTATGAGCGGCAGTCCTATGCCAGGTGACACTGATGCGGTGCTGCCACTGCCAAACATCAATACAAACGCATTTCCGATCGAAATTCTGAGCCCTGCGAGTCCCGGTGAAGGGGTGCGCGCAACCGGAAGCGATTTCGCCGCAGGCCAAGAGATGGTCGCAGCCGGAACTAAACTGCGCTTCGATCATATCGCCTTTTTTCGCCTGGCGAACATCAGCAAAGTCCGTCTGCGCATTCCCCAAGTGGCAATCGTGTCATGCGGGGATTTTGAGCTGACCGTAGGGGTGAAGGCTTGGCTCGCGACGCTTATCACGGCGGAAGGCGGCCAATGCTGCCTCCATGCAAGGGACCCAGCAGGATGGAACAATCTTGCGGATGCGATAGAGCACGAAGTGCCCGATTTGATCATTTTGCTTGGTGCATTTGGATCTGGGGAGTTATTCGCAAAGACAATGGAAAGCACGGGTGAAGTTATTGCTTCTCGCCTTGCGGTCCGGCCTGGGGAAGCAATCGGCTGTGGCGTGCTACATCTTCAGTCCAGGAAAAAATTCATTCCGCTTGTTTCCATCCCGGGGCGATTCGAGGACGCGTTAGCGGCCTGGCTTTTGCTTACCTGTCCGTGCTTGCACCGGCTTTCTGGCGCCACCCGTGCGAACCGGGGAGAAGCTTTGCCGCTGGCCCGTAAAATTGTTTCGAGCCCGGGGATGAGCGATCTTGTCCTTTTGCGTAGCTCCAATGGGACGGAAGGCGGCAGAATGTGGCATGTTTTGGCGGCCGGCGATATTGCCTGGGCCGCGATTGCCGATGCTGACGCGTGGCTGGTCGTTCCGCCCGATTGCGAGGGATATGCAGCCGGTCAGAATGTTTTCGCGCTTTATTTTTGATTGCCTAAAGCCATGTAAGGTTGTGTTAGCGAGCTTCAATCGTGAGGGGTTGCCCTTGTCCGAAACGCCGACACAAGATCAGTTTCTAACCGTGCTTTCGCGCGAGGAAGCGGCGCGCCGCTTTCAAAGTCATCTTGCCATGACTCCGCTCGGCGAGGAGACGGTCACTCTTCAGGCGAGTCTAGGCCGGGTGCTGGCGCAAACCATGCGCTCACCGATCGATGTGCCACCCTTCGACCGCTCGCTGGTCGATGGGGTTGCCGTCCACGCCGCGGATCTCGCACTAGCAAGCGAAACGGCTGCCGTCCGGCTTTTAGTGAATGACGAGACCATCGCCTGCGGCGTGGCCCCAAAACTTGAAGTTGCCAGTGGGACGGCGACGCCGATCGCGACGGGCGGCCCACTGCCGCGCGGCGCCGACTCCGTTTGCATGGTCGAACACACCGATCCCGACGGCCCGTCTCATCTTCTCATCCGGCGCAGTGTGGCACCCGGCCAGAATATCGGTTTTGCTGGCAGCGACATCTCGCAAGGTGAGACGCTGTTGCGGCGCGGTGGCCGCATTGGCTCGCGGGAGATCGGCATGCTGGCGGCTTGCGGGCTTGCGAATGTGCCGGTTTACCGTCGCCCGCGGGTTGCCATTCTATCGACCGGTGACGAACTTGTTCAACCGGGAGAGCCGCTACGCCCGGCGGCCATTTATGACTCGAATGCACCGATTGTCGCGGCGGCGGTGAATGAAAACGGTGGTGAGGCCATCCCATTTGGCGCTATCCGCGACGAGGAATCCGCCCTTGAAACAGCCTTGCACGAAGCGGTTTCGGCTTGTGACATGGTCATCCTTTCGGGAGGCACCTCGAAAAGCGCCGGCGATCTCACCTATCGGGTCGTGGCCCGGCTTGGTGAGCCCGGCATTGTCGCGCATGGCGTAGCGCTGAAACCCGGCAAACCGCTTTGCCTGGCCGTGGCGGAGGGCAAGCCCATCGTCATTCTGCCGGGATTTCCGACTTCGGCCATGTTTACCTTCCATGATTTCGTCGTGCCCGTGCTCCGGGCGATGAGTGGGCTTGCCGCCCGCAGTGACATCTCCGTCGAAGCGACTGTACCGGTGCGCGTTTTGTCCGACCTTGGGCGCACCGAGTTTGTCATGGCGGCACTGACGCATGGCACATCGGGTCTCAATGCTTTTCCTCTTGCCAAGGGGTCAGGGTCCATATCGGCCTTTGCCCAGGCGGATGGATTTTTGACGATCGAGGCTTTGTCCGATCATCTCGCCGAAGGGGCAAAGGCACAGGTGACTTTGTTCGATCCCGATCTGCGAGTTCCCGATCTTGCCATTATGGGATCTCATTGCATCGGTCTCGAGCTCGTAGTCGATAGCCTGATGGATGCCGGCGTGAGCGTGCGCTGTGTCGCGATCGGCAGCATGGGTGGCCTTGCCGCGGTCAAACGAGGCGAATGCGATATTGCGCCAATCCATTTGATGGATCCCGAAACCGGAAAATACAACACCCCCTTCCTGGGGACTGATCTCGTCCTGGTTGAGGGGTGGCGGCGGATGCAGGGCATTGTGTTTCGTTTGGGCGATCTTCGTTTTGAAAAGCGCGCCGCGGCGGATGCGATCCAGGCCGCGCTCGCCGATCCGGATTGCCTCATGGTCAATCGCAATCAAGGTTCGGGCACCCGCATCCTGATTGATCAGCTGATCGCAGGGAGGCGTCCCAACGGCTATTGGAACCAGCCGAAATCTCATAATGCCGTCGCTGCCGCTGTCGCGCAGCACCGGGCGGATTGGGGCTTGGCTATTGAGCCTGTCGCCCGCAGTTATGGGCTGGGCTTTCTACCTATTGCCGCGGAACATTATGATTTTGCGATTGCGCGCGGCCGCTATGAGCTCCCGTCCGTCAAGGCCTTCGTCACGGCCTTGTCCAGCAAAAATCTTGCAGGTCAGCTATCCGCCATGGGCTTCGTTGTCGCTCCCGCATTCGTTCGGCATACCCCATAGCGGAGCAAAGGGTCAGCCCTTGTGTTCGCCATCCCTTTAGAAAAGCGGAGTCCGAGCCTTATAGAACTGTGGGCAGAGAGAAGCCTTTGGAATTATGATCATGGCTCAACTTGGTAAGGATAGTTTCGGGGTTGGGGGCGAGCTTCTTGCAATCGGCAAAGCGGTCGAGCTGCTATTCGAGCGCGTGCCATGCGTCGGAGACACGGAACCAGTCGTTCTCACCGAGGCCGAGGGACGCATTCTCGCCGCACCCCTGATGGCGCCGATCAATTTACCGAGCTTTGATAACTCCGCAGTCGATGGCTATGCGGTCCGCTTCGCGGATCTTCTGGCGCAAAGTGAAACCATTCTATCGGTCGCCGGCCGCGTGGCGGCCGGACATGAGCTCGCCTGCCAAGGCACCTCTTTTGGCCAGGCGGTGCGCATCTTTACCGGTGCCCCAATGCCAGAGGGGTTCGACACGGTTTTCATGCAGGAGGATTGCCGTTCCCTCGACGACGGCCGCATCACTTTGCCCGCCGGCCTCCCGAAAGGATCGAATAGGCGTCTGCGCGGTGAGGATCTCCGGGCAGGCGACGAGGCGCTTCGGCAAGGTCGGCGCTTGACACCAGAAGATCTCGGTCTTGCCGCCGCGCTCGGTGTTCAGACCCTGAATGTGCGGCGGAAATTGAAGGCGGCGATCTTTTCGACCGGCGATGAGATCATCGCGCCAGGCCAGCCTTTGCGCGCGGCTGCGGTTTACGATGCCAATCGCTTTCTGTTGCAGGGTCTTTTACGCCGCCTCGGCGTCACCGTGACCGATCTTGGCATTCTGGCCGATGATCCACAGACAATCGGCGCGGCGCTCCGTGAAGCGGCAAATTCTCATGATCTGGTTCTAACCTCGGGAGGAGTGTCAACCGGAGAAGAAGATCACGTCAAGGCCGCGCTTTCGGACAATGGTTCCCTGTTTTTCTGGCGGCTGGCGATCAAGCCGGGACGGCCGGTGGCCATGGGCACTCTCAGCCAAACTCCTTTCGTCGGGCTGCCGGGCAATCCCGTCGCGGTTTTCATCACCTTCGTTCATGTCGTACGCCCCCTGATCGCGGCACTCGAAGGGAGCCTGTTTGAACCGGCGAAGCTTCTTCCGGTCGTCTCTGGCTTTGCCTATCGGAAGAAGAAGGGCCGCTGCGAATTTGTCCGCGTTTCCTTGCGGACCGATGCGGATGACAAAATCATCGCGGACAAATATCCGGTGGAAGGCGCGGCGGTTTTAACTTCGCTCACCCGCACCCACGGTCTTGTCGAATTGCCGGAAGACGTCACGCAGGTCAGCCCCGGCGACAGTATACGTTATATAGATTATAGTCTGATCCGTTAGCCACTGGACCAAAAATTGCTTTTTTGAGAATTGTTTAATTTGCTTGTCCGGTCCGGCCTCAGGAAAATGTCTACGCCCTGGAAAAGATTCTGTCCAGCTCAGAGTCTCAAATCCTCGTTCCTGCCCTCAGAACTCAGAACTCTTGTTTCAGGCATTGATTTAAATATAGAATTCGATGAATTCTAAAAAAGCCGCATCGAAAGGCGACTTGCGCCAAGAAGGACCGAGCTTCGCATGACGGGGCACAATGATCTGACCGTTCATAAATTTGACCATCCCGGCGAAGGTATTCGGCGAGCGAAACCGACGCCAAAAGGACGCCAGCTCGATCCGCAGGCGCATGAAGAGATTGCGCTTCTTCTTGGCGACCGGTCGCGCCAGCGCGACCTCCTGATTGAGCATCTGCATCTCATTGAGGACCACTACCACCAGATTTCCGCGGCACATCTTGCGGCTTTGGCCGATGAGATGAAGCTGTCCCTCGCCGAAGTGTTCGAGACCGCGACCTTCTACGCTCATTTCGACGTGGTGAAGGAGACGGATCCGCCGATTCCGCCGCTGACCGTGCGGGTGTGCGATTCCCTCACCTGTGCCCTCTATGGCGGTGAAGCTCTGTTGCATGCGGTGCGCGCGAGCGCCGGCCCGCATGTCCGAGTGGTTCGCGCGCCCTGCGTGGGACGCTGCGACACGGCGCCGGTTGCCGAGGTCGGGCATTATTTCGTCGATCATGCGACACCGGCCAGCGTGCTGGCTGCCGTCGAGCGCGGGGAAATCCATCCTCATATTCCGGATTACGTTGGCTATGACGCCTATGTGGCGCAGGGCGGCTATCAGCTGCTCAAAAAGCTGCGCCAGGGTGATCTATCTGTCGAAACGGTTCTCCAGGCGCTGGACGGGGCAAGCCTTCGCGGTCTTGGCGGCGCGGGGTTCCCGGCGGCCCGGAAATGGCGCTCCGTGCTAGGCGAGCCCGGCCCGCGGTTGATGGCGGTCAATGGCGATGAGGGCGAGCCCGGCACCTTCAAGGATCGCTTTTATCTCGAAAGTGATCCGCACCGGTTTCTCGAAGGCATGCTGATTGGCGCGCATGTCGTCGAGGCGCCGGAGGTTTATATTTACTTGCGCGATGAATATCCGGCGGCGAGGACCCTCTTGCATAGCGAGATCGCCAAATTGCCCGCTGGCGGTCCGGTGATACATCTGCGGCGCGGCGCCGGGGCCTATATTTGCGGCGAGGAATCCTCGATGCTCGAAAGCCTGGAAGGCAAGCGCGGTCTTCCCCGCCACAAGCCACCATTTCCGTTTCAAGTTGGCCTTTTCAATCAAGCGACGCTCATCAATAATGTGGAGACCCTCTATTGGGTCCGGGACATTGTCGAGAAGGGTGCCGATTGGTGGACGAGCCATGGCCGCCATGACCGGCATGGGCTGCGCAGCTATTCCGTCTCCGGACGGGTCAAATCGCCCGGCGTCAAGCTCGCGCCAAGCGGCATCACCATCCGCGAGCTGATCGATGAATTCTGCGGCGGCATGGCCGATGGCCATATCTTCCGCGCCTATCTTCCGGGGGGCGCATCGGGCGGCATTTTGCCGGCCGCATTGGATGACATTCCGCTCGATTTCGGCATGCTGGAGAAATACGGCTGTTTCATCGGCTCGGCGGCCGTGGTCGTTCTGTCGCAGCAGGATGATATCAAAGCCGCGGCGCTCAATCTCATGCGCTTCTTCGAGGATGAGAGCTGTGGCCAGTGCACGCCTTGCCGGGTCGGCACGCAAAAGGCGGCGGCGCTGATGGAAGCTGGGGAATGGGACCAAGAGCTGCTCAATGAATTGAGCGAGGCGATGCGCGATGCCTCCATTTGCGGCCTTGGCCAGGCTGCATCCAATCCATTGACCACGGTAATCAAATATTTTCCGGAAGAGTTTAAGGCTCAAGGAGTGGCAAAATGACCGGAGCGATCAGCTTTGAGCTTGACGGACGGCAGGTCGACGCCGCCCCGGGAGAAACCATCTGGCAAGTCGCCCAACGGTGCGGGACGGACATTCCCCATCTTTGCTACTCGCCCGCCGCCGATTATCGACCGGACGGCAATTGCCGGGCCTGCATGGTCGAGATCGAAGGCGAGCGTGTTTTGGCCGCTTCCTGCAAGCGCACGCCCGCCATCGGCATGCGGGTGAAAACGGCGAGCGAGCGGGCGACCAAGGCCCAGCGGATGGTGATGGAATTGCTCATCGCCGACCAGCCGCCACGCGCCACCTCGCATGATCCGGATTCCAAATTCTGGCACTGGGCCGACAAGGTGGGCGTGAGGGAGAGCCGTTTTCCTGCCGCGCCGCGCTGGATCGGCGATGCCAGCCATCCCGCCATGCGGGTCAATCTCGACGCCTGCATCCAATGCGGACTCTGCCTGCGGGGTTGTCGAGAGATCCAGGTCAATGATGTGATCGGCATGGCCTATCGCAATCATGACGCCAAGATCGTTTTCGATTTCGACGACCCAATGGGGGACTCAAGCTGCGTGGGTTGCGGTGAATGTGTACAGGCCTGCCCGACCGGCGCGCTCATGCCGGCCGCGCTCCTCGACGAACACCAGACCCGCACCGTCTACGCCGACAAAAAGGTCAATTCTCTCTGTCCGTTCTGCGGTGTCGGCTGCCAGATCAGCTATCAGGTCAAGGATGAGCGGATCATATACGCCGAAGGGATCGATGGCCCGGCCAATCATAACCGGCTTTGTGTCAAGGGCCGGTTTGGCTTTGACTATATTCATCATCCGCACCGCCTGATGACGCCCCTCATCCGGCTACCCAATATGCCGAAGGACATCAACGAGCAGGTCGATCCGGCCAATCCCTTCACCCATTTCCGCGAGGCGAGCTGGGAGGAAGCGCTCGATTTTGCGGCGGGTGGCCTTCGCAAGATTCGCGATGAAAAAGGCGTGAGAGCGCTCGCCGGCTTCGGCTCGGCAAAAGGCTCGAATGAGGAAGCCTATCTGTTCCAGAAACTCGTTCGCTCCGGCTTTGGCTCGAACAATGTCGATCATTGCACAAGGCTCTGCCACGCCTCCTCGGTGGCCGCGTTGATGGAAGGTCTGAACTCGGGCGCCGTCTCCGCTCCATTCGCCGCCGCCCTCGATGCGGAAGTCATCATCGTGATCGGCGCCAATCCGACCGTCAACCACCCCGTCGCCGCCAGCTTCATCAAGAATGCGGCGCAGAAGGGCGCCAAGCTGATCGTGATGGATCCGCGCAAGCAGGCGCTGTCGCGCCATGCCACCAAGCATCTCGCCTTCAAGCCCGGCAGCGATGTCGCCATGCTGAATGCCATGCTGAACACGATCATCACGGAAGGCCTGACCGATGATCAATATATTGGCGGCTATACGGAAGGCTTCGAGGAGCTGAAGGCGCGGATCGTCGACTTCACGCCGGAAAAAATGGCGCCGGTCTGCGGCATTGATGCCGAGACCCTGCGGGAAGTCGCAAGGCTCTATGCGAAGGCCAAATCCTCCATCATCTTCTGGGGCATGGGCATCAGCCAGCATATTCATGGGACCGACAACTCACGCTGCCTGATCGCGCTCGCTTTGATCACCGGTCAAATCGGACGGCCCGGCACCGGCCTGCACCCCTTGCGTGGCCAGAACAATGTGCAAGGCGCCTCGGACGCCGGACTGATCCCCATGTTCCTGCCGGACTATCAGCCTGTCGAGCGGGATGATTTCCGCCAGGCTTATGAGCAGCTCTGGAAAAAGGAGCTCGATCCGCAACGCGGCCTCACCGTGGTCGAGATCATGAATGCCATCCATGCCGGGACGATCACCGGCATGTATATCGAGGGCGAGAATCCGGCGATGTCGGATCCCGATCTGCAGCATGCCCGTGGCGGCCTCGCCAAGCTCGAACATCTCGTCGTGCAGGATCTGTTCGTGACCGAGACGGCCTTCTTCGCCGATGTGATCCTCCCAGCTTCGGCGCTCGCGGAAAAGCTCGGGACTTTCACGAACACCGACCGCCGCGTCCAGATGGGCCGGCCCGTCGTGACGCCGCCTGGCAATGCACGCCAAGACTTGTGGATCATTCAAGAAATTGGCAAGCGCCTGGGTCTCGACTGGAATTATCCGGGACCCGCCGAAGTCTTCACCGAGATGGCGAGTCTCATGCCCTCCATGGCGCACATCACCTGGGAGCGGCTGGAAAGAGAGGGAGCCGTCACCTACCCGGTGGAAGGCCCCGACATCCCGGGCAATGAGATTATTTTCACAACTGGTTATCCGACTGAGTCCGGGCGGGGCAAGATCGTGCCGGCGAGTATCGTACCACCTGACGAACTGCCTGATGATGCGTATCCCATGGTCCTCACGACCGGACGTCTGCTCGAACATTGGCACACTGGATCAATGACAAGGCGCGCCAATGTGCTCGACTCGCTCGAACCCGAAGCCGTTGCTTTTCTTTCGCCGAAAGAGTTGCGCCGCCTGAATTTGTGGCCGGGCGATTTTATCCGGCTGGAGACGCGGCGCGGCGCGATCGAGATCAAGGTCCGGCCGGACCGCGATGTGCCGGAGAATATGGTGTTCATGCCGTTCTGCTACGCCGAGGCGGCCGCCAATCTTCTCACCAATCCTGCCCTGGATCCGTTTGGAAAAATTCCCGAGTTCAAATTCTGCGCCGTCAAGGTGACGCGGATGGAAGCGCGTGTCGCAGCCGAATGAATCAGGCTGCTCCTTCCTGTCAAAACTTCGGCGCGTCAAAACAGTGGCTTTGCGATCCGTGTAGAATAACGAGAACGGCCCATGCGCCTCGATCGGTGCTTTTAGACCGCGAAAACTCGACGTTTAGTCGCTTGGTTCAGCCAATTGGAAACCCAGCGCGAACCCTTTTAAAGTGGATGAAGCAGGCGACTAGGACTGGTCTAGGTTCTGGGGCATGGCGCAGCCAGCTGAGCCAGACCACCGATCTGATCTACGTCCACCTCGATATCGATGCGCTCGATGAATCGGAAGTCGGATCGATGTGGCTCACGGCGCCCGATGGCCCGACGAGCCTGGAATTGGCGGCGGCGCTCAAAATCCTCATGGCCTATCCGAACATCGCAGCTTTTGGCGTCTCCGACCTCAACCCGGAGAAGGATGCCGACGGGCGCATGGTTCAAGCTTCACTCGCTGTGATCAAGGGGGCATCGCCGAAGCCTTGGCGGAGGCGCACGCGGCCTTTTTCATTATCCGCGCGCCACGAGCTGCCTCAGCACGCTCTCTGTCTCGGTTTGGCCCTTGAGCGAGCTCTGCACGCCATTCTCGAACTCGATCCATCCTTCGTTGAAGCCGTCGAGCATCTGCGCGCGGGGCGTCGGGTTCTTCATCCCTTGCGCGGCGAACAGTCCCTCCCAGCGATCACGGGGAACGGCTTCCGCGTGCACCGGCCGGCCGAGGATTTTGGCAAACGTTGCGGCGATTTCATTCGGTGTGATGCGTCGCGGTCCCTCGAGTTCGACGGTGCGGCAGTCCGTCCATGTCTCTCGTAAAAGCGTGGCGGCGAGGTGGCCGATGTCGGCTGTCGCGACCATGGGGACCGGCTTGTCGAGCGGCTGCAGGAAGCTCGGCACCACGCCTGCGTCGCGGGCCGGAGCGACATCCCACATCGAATTTTCCATAAACCAGGCTGCGCGCAGAAAGCAGATCGGAGTCGGCAGGGCGCCCAGCGCCTGCTCCACCAAGCCAAGCTGGTTGAGCAGGTTCGGCTGCTTCGCCTGCGCGCCGATGGTCGAGAGACAAACAATTTTGGGCGGCTTGGCGGCTAGGATCGCCGTCGTCAGGGCGGCGATGATCGCCCGGACCTCGGGGAAGCCCGGCTTGGGATCAAAGTTCGGCGGGATCAGCACGAACACGCCGTCCACACCAGAGAAGGCAGCGGTCAGCGCTTTGATGTCAACCATGTCGGCAAGCGCGATCTCGCAGCCGCGCTCCTTCCAGGAAGCGCCCTTGGCGGCATCGCGCGTGACGGCACGAACGGACAGGCCCGCATCCAGTAGTCCGCACGCGACGACACCGCCGACCTGCCCGGTAATTCCAGTCACTGCATACATATTCCGTCTCCTCGCATGGTTGGACGGTTTACACGCGGCAATCGATTATTTCGACATCTTGTCACTATTCAGCGACAGCGAGGTCACGAGCCAACTCGATCGGCTTAACTCCAGCGACACAGACAGAGTTGAATGATCTTCCTGGCTACAGGCCAAATCCCGGTTGCTGGCCGCGGATGGTGGCGGCGAAGAATTCGAGGAAGCGGCGGCTGGCGCTTGCCGGCGGTGATGAGTGCCGGCACGATGACGGCGGCCAACGCCGCAGCTACGGCGGAAGGCCGGCTGACGGTCAGCTGACGGCTTGGTTTTTGGCGTCCTCGGACATGCCATTTAGAGCATTTTCCCGCGAAGTGGACACCGGTTCGCGTCGTGAAAATGCGACAAAACAAAGATCTAGAGCGCTTTCCGATTCCACCGGATCGGAAAGCGCGTAATATAACGTCCTCCTCTAAGTTGCACTAAAATAGTTGCAAGAGAACGCGAGGGTTATTCCTGCTCATGGAATAGGCCTCGAAATCCTGCCCGCCGTAGAAAATGCCCTCAATGAGAACTGTCTCGTCAGTGGCCATGAATGCGATGGTGACGCGCCGTTCAAACCCGACCGTTCGCAGCCCAGCCAATAGGTCGTCTCGCTTTGTTCCACGCAGTGGGAACGTCGCTCATCCCTGGCAGAAGGCAATGATGCGACCGATATAATCGTCGGCACGACTCTCGTTCGCATGGATGCTGATGTAAACATGCAAATTATCGATTTGGCGCTCGGCAAGGGGTGTGAATATAACCTGCACAAAGTCTCACTGCGCCTTATCGGCAATGCGCCGGGCCTTGATGCGGCTGAGTATGTCTTCGGCAGCAACGCCACGCGACGGGTCGGCCAGGTATTCCGCGTGACCAGCCCTTACTTCCTCGCGAAGCCATCGTTCCACAGCTGCGTCACGCTCCAGCAGGGCGCGCACGCCGTCGCGCATCACTTCGCTGACGGATGCGTAAGCCCCCGATTTGATCTTTGCCTCAACCACTTCGGCCATATCGATGGGAAGCGTGATGCTGAATTGCTGTGTGGTTCTCATATTCGTACCTCTCAGCATACCATAACCTATAATAGGATTTAATCCTACTGGATTTTGCCTCTATAGGCTAGGCGAGACTTGCGAAATGGTCTGAATGACCATGTTCCTGTCGGACCTTCGGCGTCCCCCTGCGGGCCGGGCTCTAGCCAGGAAATCTCATACTCCACAGGTGCATCGGGGCTCCGAATCAGCGAAA
>DATJTB010000143.1:0-4900 GCA_035503795.1 Methylocella sp. | reverse complement strand
CTGGAACCATAGTGCCGCGCTTCACTACTACGCCTTCAGGGACAGGCTCGCGGGCGATATCCGCTCTGGCAAGCTGAGGCCTGATCCCGGCTCGCTCATCGACCACGCTGCGACCTACGGCCTGAAGAGGGACGACGCGGCCGAATGGACCGAGCGGTTCTTCGCCTCCATCGGCCGAGACTTAGAGCGACGGCGTGCAGCATACTACCATGGCGCTATTAGATGACCGCTTTCGACCCAACCCGGCCGTAGGCCGACCCATCTGGCGACCCTGGAAGCAGACATTCAGGAACGCGACACTCCGACGAGTTCGTGCATGGGCGGCTTCCGGACACCGGCCCGTGCCGACAGTTCGCTCAGCTGCCGCCGGCGTCCGGACCCTTCACCATTCCGGTCATCGAGGCACCCACGCCAGCTGCCCGGAAGCGGACATTGCAATCCACATCGTCGTCGACCGAGATGGTGGAAAGCGTAAATCCAACCTGAACCTCTGATATGAGACAGGGTAGGAATAGGACGCGACCTCGAGCCGAAGTTAGTCAACAAAACGACCCCAACCCCACGAGTGGCCCGATATAATCACGCCGGCCAGAACGGCTTATCCGCCTCCACCTCCGCATGGGTACACAAGATGCTGGTGTCATGAAGAAAACTGGAGGACGACGTGCTTAACAGCATCGCGAGCTGCCGGTGTTCGTGGGCCCGGCGGCGCAAGAGTGCAAACGTCGCGACCACCCGCTCCATCCCGCGATAAGCAAGATCGAAGAGCGTTGTAGCTGTCGGTAGATTGGCAGCTAGCGTACGAGGTTCTACATTCATCGGAACCTCCATCCATCGGAAACTGCCGGTGATGCGACTGGATCTCGGAACCATTCTCGAACGCACCGTCGTTAGGACCGGCGCCGGCTGCCCTCATCCTTCGGCTCCCGTCTTCGATTCTTGAGTGCCCAGTGGCGAAGCCACAAATCTGCTTCTGTGCACACGAGACCAGTGTCATGAAGGAAACTGGGGAATGATGGAGTCAGCATGGCGAGCTGTCGGCGGTCATGGGCCCGGCGATACCAGAGTGCGATCGTCGCGACCGCTCGCGCCGTCGCGCGATAAGCCAGAGCAAAGAACCTAGTCCTAGTCGCTGCCGACAGATGATGCCTATGGTCCGCGAAAGTGACACTCATCGGTTCTGCGGCCCGAGGGACAGCGTGGCCATCAACACGGGGAACAGGCCAAGCTGGAACGCATTGAGGGCGGCGGTCATCGCAGCACCCTCCATGCTGCTCCGACCGCGGTAACCTGCGGCTGTGCGGGCGACCCGGCGGCGGGTCGATCAAGCGAAAACTTTGCATGACACGTCCATCGGAAACTGCCGGGCGATCATCCGCGCCCGGTGTCGCCGCCGGACAACAGGCGGGTAACGGGCTGGTAACAGCACCCTCGATTGGGCTACGGTCGCCGAGCTGGCTTATTCGCAGGCGGCCTTGATGCGCCACCGGATAATGATCGTCGGCCGGGACGTGGAGCTGCGGGCGCGGCTCGCGCGACTGCTGAAAGTTGGCGATTACCGCGTCGAGATCGCCGAAAGCGCTTCGCACGCCTGCCGCATTGGCTTTGCCGGCATCGCCCTGGCGATCGTCGCGCCCGATGATCGCAACCCCGAAGAAAGAGGCCCGCTACAGGAACTTCAGGCCGAAATCGGCAATGTCCTGCTCGTCGCCGCCCCTGGCAGCAAGCGCGACCCGCACTCCGATCTGCTCGATGTAACGGATGAGACTGGATTGCTCGCCCGAGTGGCCGAGGCGCTAGCGCCGGCCCCCGACTCCGACATCGCGGAGCCGACGCTGCAGTTTGCCGGATATCGGCTGGATCTCAGCGGCCATAGCCTCCTGGACCCCACGGGCAAGGAAGTCCCACTTACACATGGCGAGTTCAGTTTGCTCCGCGTGTTGGTGCAAAAAGCGGGACGCGTCCTGTCGCGCGAGCAGCTATTGCAAACTCTGGCCGGTCGCGAGGCCGAGGCTTACGACCGAAGCATCGACATGCAGATCGTCCGGCTGCGCCGCAAGATCGAGCCGGGTCCCAAACGTCCAACCCTCATAGTGACCGTGCCCAACGCCGGTTACAAGTTCGGAGCCAAGGTGCACCAAGCGGAGACTCCGGCGCCGGGACCTGAGACCGCTCCCGCTCCACCTGCGCCTCCGCCGGCTCCGCCCGAACGGCGCTACGTGACCGCCCTCGCGGCCGAGTTGCTCCCCGCCCAAGGGAGCACCCTGCCGCGAGATCCCGAAGAGCTGCGCGCCGTTATCGAGGTTTATCGCCGTTACGCCGCCGCCGTCGTTGCCCGCTACGGCGGAATGATGGCCGAGAGCCGGGGACGCGAGGTGCTCGCCTGGTTCGGTTACCCCGTCGCGCAGGAACACGCCGCCGAGCAGGCGATCCATGCCGCTCTTTCGCTTGTCGATCGTCGTGGCGAAGACGAGGCGTCGCTTCCCGTTGGGTTAGCCGTGCGACTTGGCGTGGCCAGCGGTCTCGTCGTCGCCGATCCGGCTGGCGAAGTGCTTGGCGAGACACCCAGTGAAGCAATCCAGCTGCTTACCCTCGCGATGCTCGGAGCGGTTGTCGTGGACGAAGCAACAAGGCGCCTTACCGGAGCGTTGTTCGAATGGGCGGATCTTGGCGAAGTCCCGCTTAATGGGGCGCTGCATCCCGGACGGGCCTGGCGCGTGCTCGGGCACAGCGCCGTCGAAAGCCGCTTCGAAGCGTTGCGGGCGCCGCTCAGCCCAATGGTCGGCCGAGAAGAGGAGCTGGAGCTGCTGCTCCGTCGCTGGGCGCAGGCGCGCAATGGGCAGGGGCGTACGGCTCTCGTCACAGGCGAGGCAGGCATTGGCAAGTCGCGGCTGGTCGCGGAACTGATGCGACGATTGGAAGCCCAGCAGTTCATTTCTCTGCGGTACTTCTGCTCTCCGCACCATCAGGATACGCCGCTATACCCCGTGATTCGCCAGTTGCAGTTCGCGGCCGGCTTTGCGGGCGACGACAGCCCGACGGATCGACTGGGCAAGTTGCGAGCGCTATTGGAGCTTGCTGGTTCGTCTGCTGAAGATGTCGCTCTGATCGCCGGTCTGCTTCAACTGCCTCTGGACGGATTGCCGGTGCTCAACCTGAGCCCACAGCGCCGAAAGGAACGAACCTTCGAAGCCCTTTTCCGCCAATTAGAACGGCTCAGCCAGCAGCGCCCGGTGCTAATGGCGTTTGAGGACCTCCATTGGGCCGATCCCACCACACTCGAATTAATCGACAGCCTCGTGCAGCGCCTGCCGGAGCTTCCGATTCTTGTGGTCCTGACATTCCGGACGGAATTCCAAGCTCCCTGGATCGGGCAAGCCGGTGTCATGCCGATAACTCTCAGCAGGCTCGACCGTCGCGACGCGACCACTCTCGCCCAGCAACTGACCACCAGCTCGACGCTGTCTCCAGCTCTGATCGAACGCGTGGCCGCCCAATCCGATGGGGTGCCTCTGTTCATCGAAGAGCTGACCAAAGCAATTGTAGAGAGCATTGGGCAGATGGAATCCGAACCGTCGACCATGGCCCTTCCGGCGACTTTGCAAGCATCTCTGCTGGCGCGTCTTGATCGGAGTCCGGCAGCCAAACAAGTTGCGCAGGTAGGCGCTGTCTTTGGGCGGCATTTCTCACGCGCGGTAATCAGCAAGGTGACCGATCTGCCGGAAACGGTTTTGAATGAAGGCCTTGATCAGCTTGTCGCAGCGGGTCTCATTTTCTGCCGCGGCCAGGGCATAAACGCGAATTACACATTCAAGCACGCACTTATTCAGGATGCCGCCTACGACAGCTTGCTAAAGGCGAGACGCGCGGCACTGCACCGCTTAATTGCTGAGGTGTTAGAGCAGGACGCGGAAACTGCCACAATGCGTCCGGAATTGCTCGGCCATCACTTTGCGCAGGCTGGCGTGATTGAAAAAGCAGTAGCTTGCTTCCTGAGCGCGGGTGAACAGTCTGCCGCCAACTCTGCCATGACAGAGGCGCATGCACACCTGACGCATGGGCTAGAATTGGCCGCCGCCATAGCGGATCCGTCCGAACGGAGTCTCCGCCGTGCTCAGCTGGGCCTTGCGCTCGGGAACGTCCAGATGGCCGTGCACGGCATGGGGTCACCTCAGCACCGGGACGCCTTCGCTCAGGCGCTCGCCTTTCAACGCGAGCTTCGACCTGAACAGCCCGACTTCATGAGGCTGTCGGCTGGCATCTTGGGGGGTGATTGGGATTACAAGATCCACTCTGGAAAGGTTGCGCTCGGCCGTGATGTCGCCGCCAGGCTTTTGGATCTCTCATTACAGCAAAGCGACACTTCCATTCGTGTATATGCCGCGTTGAGCTATGGACTCAGCTGTCTTCTCCTCGGACATGTAAGCGACGCTATAGAGGTATTCGACGACGCCAAGGCTCATTGCCAGAACGAGGATTATGAGACCGTAGCTAGCTACTTCGGAGTGGATGCGCGTAGCCTGTTCCAAGCGCAGTGGTCGCGAGCACTGGCCTGCGCTGGTTATCCATCGCAGGCAGAAGAACAGGCGCGGCTCGGTGTTGAGAATGCCCGGTGCCGAGATAATTTTCCTTCAGTCGCCATCACACTATCTTCAACTTGTTTCACCGCTATGGTCCTGGGAAACCGTTGCTTATTGCAACAGCGGGCATCAGAACTGTGCCAGCTTTCCCGGAGCCAAGGTTTCGGTTTCTGGCTAGCTCGCAGCCAAATGTACACGGGATGGGTTGCGGGAACAGCCGGCGAGTTTGATCGTGGGATGGCTCTGCTGAATGAGGCTATCACTCACTTGGATGAAGCCGGAATTCTTCTTTATCAGCCAGAAGCATGGGGCTCGCTCGC
>DATJTB010000142.1:0-14453 GCA_035503795.1 Methylocella sp. | reverse complement strand
TTTTGGGCAGCCTGCAAGCGCTGATAAACTAGCCGGAATGGACTGGACGTCCGGCCGCACCGGTGTACCTCTGCTCCATGAGTCGCTCGCCTGGTTCGAATGCGCGGCTGAGGGCGAATATCCAGCCGGCGATCACAGGTTGGTGCTTGGAAAAGTGATCGACGCCAGGCTTTTGGATCCGGAAGCCGAGCCGCTCCTCTATCGTGAAACGGGCGATATGGATGGCGCCACAACCCTGTTTGCCAATCTCAGCTAAACATGTCTCAGGAATCCGGATCAATAGCACTCACCACCCGTGAGACAATCTCATTCATCGTTATGTCGAGCGTCTCAATGAAGCGCTCGGAACCCGCACGAACGCGTGCCGCGATGTCGAAGCTGCGAACATGATTGCAGACAGCGATGCTCGTTGTTTCGTGTCCCGTGACCGGAACAGCAAGTCCAATATCGCGCGTATACGTGCCACCGGTCGTAATCAGCACGGTCATGCTGAACCGAGCGCATTGCTTTTGCTTCGTCATGTCGCGTGACAATGCGGCATGGAAACAACACGGGAACGCCTGGTATGATGAGGCAGGACAGCGTGTCCGCCGTCGCCAAGACGATGAGCGGTGATGCGTCGGTGGCAATGAGGCCGAAACGCGTCGTCACCGTTTCGCCATCAGTGCCTCGTAGATAAACAACGCGCGCTGGCGCGCCTCGACGTTCTCACTAGCAACGACCCTGGTCCGCTGCCAAAATAAGGAGGCGGTCCAGAGCCGTTTTGAGCGTAATGGATGGGCGGCACCCGCCAGCTGACCTATTGAAAGGCGACCTTCACGATTTCATAGCTTTTGCCGCCGCCCGGCGTGTTCACCTCGACCGAATCACCCGTTTTCTTGCCGATCAAGGCACGTGCCGTCGGCGAGGTGATTGAGACGCGCCCGGCCTTCACATCGGCCTCGGTTTCACCGACGATCTGATAGATCTTCTTTTCTTCCGTGTCTTCATCGACGAGGGTCACGGTCGCGCCGAATTTGACCGTGTTGCCGGACAGCTTCGAAATATCAATGACCTCGGCACGCGATAATTTATCCTCAAGCTCGGCGATGCGCCCCTCGTTCAAGGACTGCGCCTCCTTGGCGGAATGATATTCGGCGTTCTCGGACAAATCACCATGCGCGCGCGCTTCCGCGATCAATTGAATGATGCGAGGACGTTCGATCTGCTGGCGCTGCTTCAACTCCTCTTCGAGGGCAGAATATCCGGCCGGGGTCATGGGAAACTTATCCATGCTGATTCTCTTTCACGTCTCATCCATCACTTGATTTCAAATGGCATCATTTGATTTCGACTGAGGCCTTCTTTTGACCAGGACCCACATTCGACTTAGACCCACTTAAACTTAGGCCCGCGCGAACCGGTCTATCCAAGCAACTGGATTTCGTCAGGCTTGCAGTGGGCCTTGTCAAATGCCCTTGACCCAGGAATTGTCTCTCCGACAAACCTCTAAGAGACACCTTTGTCAGGCTAATCGCAAGGGGAATGGTAGGCAAAGACACCCGGCGGGAGGGCGTTTTATACAAACGCTTCAGCCCTTCAGCTTAAGCTTGACTGAGCTTTAACGATCAATCGATCCAACCTCTTTGAGCAATTTAGCGCATGAAAATAAGTGCAGCTAAGTGAAATAATCCTGCAGGGCCCGCACTTCCAAATCGCCCGCGAGATAGGCCCTTATGCCTTGCGCGGCGGCGATCGCGCCGGCCAATGTCGTATAATAGGGAACTTTGTGCAAGAGGGCGGCGCGGCGCAGCGAGCGGGAGTCGGCCAACGCCTGGGCCCCTTCGGTCGTATTGAGCACGAGTTGGATGTCGCCATTCTTGATCAGATCGACGACATGCGGTCGGCCCTCGGAGACCTTGTTGACCCGCTGTGCCCGCAACCCCTCGGCCTCGAAATAGCGTGCGGTGCCGCCGGTGGCCGTGATTTTGAAGCCAAGCCCAGCCAGCAGCCTTGTGGTTTCGAGGACACGCGGCTTGTCGATATCGCGCACCGAGACAAACACCGTCCCCTTGCGGGGCACTTTCGTGCCGCCGCCGATCTGGCTCTTTGCAAAAGCCACCGGAAAGGAGCGATCGATGCCCATGACCTCGCCGGTCGAGCGCATCTCGGGCCCTAACACCGTATCAACGCCCGGGAAGCGGGCGAAAGGAAACACCGATTCCTTGACGCCGATGTGATCGGGCTGCCGCGGCCGCAGATTGAAGCTCGCGAGGTTTTCGCCAGCCATGATTCGCGCCGCGATCTTGGCGATCGGCAGACCAATCACCTTGGCGACGAAGGGTACGGTGCGGGCCGCGCGCGGATTGACTTCCAGAACATAGACGATGCCATCCTTTAGCGCATACTGAACATTCATCAGACCGCCAACGCCGAGCGCCAGGGCCAGCTTCTTCGTCTGGTCTTCGATCTCGACAATTTTGTCCTTTTGCAGCGAGCGCGGCGGCAGCGAGCAGGCACTATCGCCGGAGTGGATACCAGCCTCCTCGATATGTTCCATGATGCCACAGATGAACACATCCTTGCCGTCCGAGAGCGCATCAACATCGATCTCGGTCGCATCCGACAGATAGCGGTCGAAGAGGAGCGGGTTCTTGCCAAGCACCGTGTTGATCTGGCCGGTCTTGTCGTTAGGATAGCGCGCCTTGATCTCGGAAGGCACAAGGCCTGGCAGTGTGCCGAGCAGATAGTCGTCGAAGGCCGCCTTGTCGAAGATGATCGACATGGCCCGTCCGCCCAGCACATAGGAGGGGCGCACGACGAGCGGCAGGCCGAGATCAGCGGCGACAAGCCTTGATTGTTCGACTGAATAGGCGATGCCGTTCATCGGCTGCTTCAGGCCGATCTTCTCAAGCAGCCGCTTGAACCGGTCGCGGTCCTCGGCAAGATCGATGGAGTCGACTGAGGTCCCGAGGATTGGAATGCCCGCCTGCTCTAGCGCATGGGCGAGCTTGAGCGGCGTCTGGCCGCCGAACTGGACGATCGCGCCATTCAATTCGCCGGCTTCTTTTTCCCTGGCGAAAATTTCAAGAACGTCTTCCGCTGTCAAGGGCTCGAAGTAAAGCCGATCGGATGTATCATAATCGGTCGAGACCGTCTCTGGGTTGCAATTCACCATGATCGTTTCGAAGCCGGCTTCCCGCAAGGCGAAACTCGCATGGCAGCAGCAGTAGTCGAATTCGATCCCCTGCCCGATCCGGTTCGGTCCGCCACCCAAAACGGCGATCTTTCTGGCTTTGGTCGGGCGTGCCTCGCATTGCGGCACGATGGGGAAGGGTGGTGCATAGGTCGAATACATATAGGCGGTTGGCGAGGCGAATTCCGCCGCGCATGTGTCTATGCGCTTGAACACCGGCCGAACAGCGAGTGTTTGACGCAAGCTCGAAACATCGGCCTCGTTAACGCCGGCAAGATTTGCAAGTCGCGCGTCGGAAAATCCAGCCGCCTTGAGCAACCGCAAATTGTCCTTATCCGCAGGCAGGCCATGGCAGCGAACTCTCGCTTCGAGCTCGAGAATTTCACCGATGCGCGCGATGAACCAGGGATCGATGCCGCAGCACTGATAAATTTCAATGGGCTCCATCCCATGCCGCAGCGCCTGGGCGACGACCAGCAGCCGGTCCGGCGTCGGGCGGCCAAGCGCGGCGCGCAGCACATTCATGTCATCGCCAAGTCCGAGCCCTTCGATCTCGATCTCATCGAGACCACTCAAGCCGACGTCAAGCGAGCGTAGTGCCTTTTGGAGGCTTTCAGCGAAGGTGCGACCAATCGCCATTGTCTCGCCGACGGACTTCATTGCGGTCGTCAGAATGGGCTCGGCACCCGGAAATTTCTCGAAGGCGAAGCGCGGGATCTTGGTCACCACATAATCGATCGTGGGCTCGAAGGAGGCTGGCGTCACACCCCCCGTAATATCATTGGCGATCTCATCGAGGGTGAAGCCGACGGCGAGCCGCGCAGCGACCTTGGCGATCGGAAATCCCGTCGCCTTGGAGGCGAGCGCCGAGGAACGAGAGACGCGTGGATTCATCTCGATGACGACCATCCGGCCATCCCTCGGATTGACCGCGAATTGCACATTGGAACCGCCGGTCTCGACGCCGATCTCGCGCAGCACCGAGATCGCGGCATCGCGCATCCTCTGATATTCCTTGTCGGTCAAGGTAAGCGCCGGCGCGACGGTGATCGAATCCCCTGTGTGGATACCCATCGGATCGATGTTCTCGATCGAGCAGATAATGATGCAATTGTCAGCTTTGTCGCGGACGACCTCCATCTCGAATTCCTTCCATCCGAGCACGCTTTCCTCGACCAGGACCTCGCTCGTCGGCGACGCATCGATACCGCGCTCGATGATCTCTATGAATTCAGCCTTGTTGTAGGCGATCCCACCGCCAGTACCGCCCATGGTGAAGGAAGGCCTTATGATGGCCGGCAGGCCGATGTCGTCGAGCACGGCCAGCGCCTGTGACAAGGTCTTGATCTGATGCGAGCGCGGCGTCTCCAGACCGACACGGGTCATCGCCTCACGGAACAGCTTGCGGTCCTCGGCCATGTCGATGGCGCTGGCGCTGGCGCCGATCATTTCCACATTATATTTTTCGAGTACGCCCATTTTCTTCAAGGAAAGAGCGCAATTAAGCCCGGTCTGCCCCCCCATAGTCGGCAAAAGGGCAAAACCGCCGGGAACGGCATCGCGCTCCTTCGCGATGATCTTGGCAACAATTTCGGGGGTGATTGGCTCGACATAAGTGCGCTCGGCCATATCCGGATCGGTCATGATCGTCGCCGGATTGGAATTAACCAGCACGATCCGATAGCCTTCCTCACGCAAGGCCTTGCAGGCCTGGGTGCCGGAATAATCGAATTCGCAAGCTTGACCGATGATGATGGGCCCGGCGCCGATGATCAATATGGTCGAAATATCCGTCCGCTTAGGCATTGGGTCTCGTGAAATGAGAAATATACCGCACTGGGAGCAGTCGAGGTTCGAATCTGAAAGGGCCAAAGCCTTGCAGGTGGGGCTCAAATCTCTCACTTAGATGAGATTGACAGCCATGGAAACTGCGATCTCTGGTTGACGTGATACGCAAGCCGACCGTCACAACATGCAGGTGTTAGCAAGCCGGTTTGGCTCACGTCTCGCGAAATCGCCGAGTCAAACAGACTGTAAGGAACGCGGGTCATTAGTTGAACGGGTAAATGCGGCTTGGTTCAAACATGAAGAAAGATTCACAGATTTCGGCCTAATCCACAGCTTTGCCGCCTTCTGGAAATTTTCTGGCGTCAGAAACTTCTGCAAGCAATCTTATTCATGTGGCTTACGCAATACGAGTTTAAGCAGAGCCGCTTAACGACATCGGTATCCGTCGGTCTCCGCTCCGATCTCGGGAAGTTCTGCAAAGACTATGGCCTGGATTGGTTATTTCCGCCTGATTTTCACATCGAGGTCCGGCACGGCCTCAAGTAATATCCGCACATCGAGAAGCGCGCCGCTCAGCGTGTCGAATACCTGCGCATCATCCCGCACGCCAAGAAACGTGACCTCGATCACGCCATCGACGGTCTTGACCTCGCTCAACCGACCGGCGCCATCCAAAATCCGTTTCTCGATGGCTGCGGCCAGCGCCCGCTCAACCTCCTTCGCATCCGCCACGCAAGCCTCCTTTCGACACATATTTCTTCAACTGCCAGTCAAGTCATATCGTGCGCGGCATCGCGGCCGTAAACCAGGGAAAAACCCGAAAGCCGCCGAACAGCGATGCGGTCCCTGGCTCGCTTGGCGGCGCTGGCCATCAGGCCGACAAAAGCCGGCAAACACTGACGGCTCGGGGCGCGCCGAACTTGATCGGCTCTTTAGCGAATTATCCGGGACTTGGCAAAAAGGCTCTAATAGACGTCTCAGAAAAACCTTCCGCCTTGTGGCGGCCAGCCTTACCCTTTATGTTGAAGACATGAGCTTTTATCGCAAAGATGGTTCCCTTGGCCAAAGCCCGCAGGACGAGCCGGCTGCACGCGTCGGCAAGGCAGCGCGAGAGAGGATTCTCGAACCCGGAGAACCGCTGACGGAAACCCATCCGGCGAAGGTGCAGGCGTTGTACGGCAGAAGCGGAGTCCATGAGGATCCGCGTGCGTCCTGGCGCCGGCCACCCCGCCGGAGGGGGATTCGCGCGGTTCCCATGCGCATCATCGTGCCCAATCTTGTCACCCTGCTCGCCCTTTGCATGGGGCTCACTGCCATCCGCTTCGCGATCGAAGGCCAGTTCGAAACGGCGGTCATCGCGGTCATCGCAGCGGCCATCTTGGATGGGCTCGATGGGCGCCTTGCGCGCGTCCTGCGCGGAACGTCGCGGTTTGGCGCCGAACTCGATTCCCTTGCCGATTTCGTCGATTTCGGCGTGGCACCGGCCCTGATCCTTTATTTCTGGGGCCTCCATGAAATGAAGAGTTTCGGTTGGTATGCGGCGCTCGTATTTGCCATCGCTGCGGCGCTGCGGCTTGCCCGCTTCAATGTGATGATCGAGGAGTCGAACCGGCCAAGCTGGCAGGCGCATTTCTTCACCGGCATGCCGGCACCAGCCGGCGCCATCGTCGCTCTCCTGCCGCTCTATCTCAATCTCTCCGTAATCGAAGTACCCAATATCCGCGCCTTGGTACCTGTCGAAATCGCCTACGTGCTGATCGTGGCACTTCTAATGGCGAGCCGCATTCCGCATTTTTCCGGCAAGAAGATCGGCCGCGTCCCACGTGAATATGTCATATTTGTCCTGTTCGGCATCGTCGCTTGTGTTCTTTTGCTCGCGATCTTTCCGATGGAAATGCTCATTGCTGTGACCCTGACGTATTTTGCTACCATTCCTTTCGCCATCCGGCGGTACAACCGCTTTGCAGCTTTGGAAAGCACACGAAGAGAGGCTGGCCAGGCGCCGCCAGCTTGAGCTTAATTTGGCGGCCATCGGCCCTCGGGACGTGGACATCAATCATTTTCCTTCCTGCTCTGCGTGCTATCGCTTGAATCAGGTCGGCATGTTGGAATCTTCGCGGCGGCTGCGGAAATAGAGATCGATATCGTGCCGCAGCCCCGGCTTGTTGCCGGCGAGCTCCAGGAGCCCGTGGGTGTTGCGTTTCAAGTCAACATCCGGGTCGAAACCGTGCTTCGAGACGATCGACCAGCGGTCGACGTAGAAGCGCGCCGCCTTCGGTCCATGGAAGCCGTGCTCGATGGTGCCGCCGATATGGCCGATGTTCCCCGCGATGTGCTTGACGGCGCGCGCCTCCCAGCGTTCGAGCGGCGCGGTGTAGGGCGTCGGTTGAAGATCGCGCGGCACGCTGTCCCGCACGCGGCCGATCAGCGCGGTGGCCATGTGATGGTCGGCGGCGCCGAGGACGGCCGTTTCGATGAGGCCGCCGGTCCATTCGAGCGCCTGGCGCGTGTAGGCCCAGGCATAGCCCGGATGGCCGAACCGGTAGGGCGATTTCGAGACATTCGGCCCCTGCGCGATCGGCTGCTTGTGATAGATGAGCCCGCAGAAGGATTTGTGATGGTCGAGATGCTCGCCGTTCGGCCCGAGGTCATAGCAGTCCGCCCATGGCTGAATGACATGATAGTGCTGGAGCGCCTGCACGGAGGCCTCGGCCCAATCCTTGCGGCGGAATTCGATATCGGCATCGAGCGTCGCGATATATTTGGCGGCGGCCGGCAGCCGCGAGATGCCGATGTTCAGCGCGTTTTCCTTGTGCCATGCGAGCGCGTGGCCGTCGGCGCGCAGCTTGACGTGGTGGACATGGGGGTTGGCGAGCTCGGCGTCCCGGTCGCCGAAGGAAACCTCGACCGTCGTCAGGCGCACGCCGGAATCGAGCATGTGCTCCTCAAAGGCCTGATAGAGCTTCAGGCGCGAGCCCCAGCGGATGGGGTTCGACATGACGGTGACGACATGCAGAAGTTCGTCGGCTTTCATTGATCATCCTTCCCTCAATCAATCCGTTGAATCGAAACCTTGCCGACCCCGGTGAGCCCGATGGCGCGCGCCGCCCCGGCCGAGAGATCGGCGCATCGACCGGTCCAGGCGGCCGGTCCGAAATCATTGTGAAGCGCGACGATGGCGCGGCCCCGATAGGCGACGCGATAGCGGTGCCCGAAGGCGCGCGAGCGCAGCGCGACGGATCGGCCGTCCGGATGAAAGACCGCGCCGCTCGCCGTGCGGTGGCCGCTCTCGGCGCCATACCAGGAGGCGAGGCATTCCCGGGAGCCGGCCGGCTGCGTAGCCGCGAGACTCACGGCCAGCGCGAGGATCGGACGCACGCCTATTTCGTGCCGAACCAGGTACCGTGCAGGAAGGGCGCGGAGAGCAGCGTGATGATGAGGCCGATGATGCTGGAGACGCCGGCGGCGAACCAGCCGAGGCCGCTCTTTCATCTATACGATGCGTTGACCACGGCAGCAGTCGAAGGAGCCGTGTTCCCGGTCGCCGTTGTCGTGAAAGCGATGGCTATCCCGGTTGCAAAAGCGGCCCCGCAGAACTCAGATATTGAATTCGGTGAAAACGATCCTGTTGCCGGCACAGGGAACGAGAATTTCGGCGTGGTTGTTCCGACCGTCGGTGCCGTGGAATCGAATATTTGTAGATAGCACGTCGAGCTATTCGAATTGTAGACATCCAACCCGAAAAGGGAACCGTTACTGCCTTTGATCGTTGCACAGGTGCTTGAGAGGGAGCCATTGAAATACGGTGTTGCGCCTGCGACGGGCTGAAGGTCGCTCCCAATAACCATACCAACTTGCATAGCGCTGCCAGGATTTGACGAATTTGTAAGACCAACCCCAAATTGTTGGGCATTCGTCATGCCGACTGTTGTGACATTCGGTGACGCCACCATTTTAATGTTTGCGGTGCCGGTCCAAGTAGCCGTCGCTCTGACGCGAACCGCGACTGATCCTCCTAAATTGCCAGTCGTTACAAAGTTTGCAGTATAGTTTATATTATTATGGGACGTACCTTCCTGAAACCCATAAAATGGAACCCATGTGCTTCCATCGATCGTTTGTTCCGTGATCAGCGTCCCAGTCCAGGTTCCCAGGGCTTGAATAGTGGCGCTCGCAAATCCACCCGGCAATGAAAATACGACGGCCGATCCTGTGGTGGGTGTACCTGTGACGATCGACTGGCCGTTATTCCCAGTCGCGCTGGTCGAGGTGGTATCCTGCGCCGTGATAGATCCTGTCGATGCGTCCATATCGATCGTGTAGCCGCGATTCGCCGTGCCAATCACATTCGAGCCGGTCGGTAACGGATCGCCAAGGCTGATGATTCCGTGAGCCGCCGAAGCAATGTAGGAGACGGTGATCGTGCCGGTGCCAGTGGTGGACACGCGCAAGCGCGCGTTGGTGCTACCCGCGCAGTGCATGCGGAAGGAGCCGTCCGCCGTGAGCGTCGTTGAAAAATTACCGCTGCCAGGCGACGTGTTGTTTGCGGCCACCCAAGTCGTTCCGCCATCCTTTGACAGCTCCGAAGTCAGGATCGCGCCGGAGGCCGTCAGGCCGCTCACAACCCAACCGATGATCGACTCGGCATTGGCGAGCGCGAGGGAAATGGCCGCATTGGTCGTCCCGGAAGCGAGCGACTGCCCCGTGGCGGTGACATCGGGCTGGCCGACCCTCAGATTGCCGGACATGTCGAGGCTGAGAGGGTTTGTCTCGGCGGCCGCATAGGTGGGGGCCGAGGTGGTGACGGCGCCCTGCACGAGTGGCCCCGTCTGACCGCTGGTCGTCGAGCCTTGCGCGGCAGCGGTGACCTGATTGGCCGATGTGGCGGCGCCGGCGGGCAGCGGCAAGGTCGCCGCGCTGACCGGCTGCGTCGCCTGCCAGAAAGTTCCGGTGACTGCCACGGAGCCTGAAACGGTGGTGGTCAGCGTGCCCGCGACCTTGGCATAGAGCGCCTTGAGCGCCGCGATAATCGAGGAATTTCCCGATCCTGCCCAAGCCGCATCGGCCGGAGTACCCGCCGCGGTGGCGACGGCCGCCAGATTGCCACCCCCTTCCTGCGCCGCGCCGGCTGGCAAGGGCAGGCTCGTGGCGCTCACGGCGAAGGTGCCCGTTCCGGCATTCGCCGTGACGGTGCCGCTCACCGGCTGGGTCACGGCCGAGCCATCGACCCGCAGCGCCCCCACAGCGGTGAGGGAGAGCGGGCTTGTCTGACCGCTTGTATAGCTCGGCCCGGAGGCGGTGACAGCGCCCTGCACAAGCGGCCCCGTCTGCCCTGCGGTCGTCGAGCCCTGCGCGGCGGCGGAAGGCTGGTTGGTGGCGGTGGCGGCGCCCGCCGGCAGCGGAAGGCTTGCGGCCGAGACCGGCACAGGGGTACCGCTTGCATTCCCTTGGATCGTAATGGCCGCGGACGCCAGGGAGCCAGGCGCGCTCTGGACATTGGCCTGGTTGGCGGCCGTGGCGGCCCCCGTCGGCAGCGGCAGGTTCGCGGCCGAAACCGGCTGGGTCGTCTGCCAGAAGGTACCGGTGACCGCCACGGAACCTGAAATGGTCGCGGTCAGCGTGCCGGCGACCTTGGCATAGATCGCCTTGAGCGCCGCGATGATCGAGGAGTTGCCGGAGCCCGCCCAAGCCGTATCAGCTGGCGTACCTGCCACCGTGGCGACGGCCGCGAGATTGCCACCCGCCTCCTGCGCCGCGCCGGTCGGCAATGGCAGGGGCGTGGCGAAAATCCCCTTTAGCGCGCCTATGACGGTCGTATTGCCTGAGCCGCCATATGGTGCATCGGCCTCTGTGCCGATCGTGACGATCGACCCATCAACAAAAGCTCCAGAAGCGGCAGTGACGACCGCTCCTCCTCCACCCATGTCAAGGGGCGTCGACCATACCGCAATCGAGTTACCAGATAGACTACATCCATAAACGTTTAGGCTCGTTTTTATGTCATGGTTTGCGGTATCGCCGACCGTTTCATAATCGGTCGAGCCACTGGACGGGAGTGAGGATTCGCACGCGATCGCGGCGCGGGAATTGCCCTGGATCTGGATTGTGAGAGGGCCAGCCCCAAGCAAAACCCAATCGCCATTGGCGGGAAGAACCGAGATTGTCATTTTGCCTCTACCACTTTATTTTAGCAATCGTTGTTCGCCGGCGTCCCGCTATCGCGATGAAAGCGGGACACAGTACCCTCCGTAACTAATGTGCGAGCCATGACGACCCGACACACATGGCCAATGCCGGAGTAGAACCTCCACCCGTCAAAGTCCCGCCATAAGTCGGCGAAGTCGCATCCGTTACTGCCCGAAGCATGTACTGAAAATTTGTGCCGCAGGTCGGCAGATTGGCGACCGTGGACGATGGGAGCATCGTTCCAACTGCGTTCTCGCTGAGGACTGCGACTTTCGACGTGCTGGCAATCGACACCTCGGTTGTGTCGATCCAACCATCGATCAATCGGACGGTGCATTGTATCGGGTTGGCGGAAGCACAACCAACGCTGCTATTGATCAACGTTACCCCTGTTGCACTGTCCGATGTGAAGATGTGAGAGCCAACAAAGGTGAAGCTGCCGACAATATTTTCGTAACCCCCAAGCTTCCCAGGGCCGCCGATAATGCTACCATTTGTATAGTAGTTTTCCCACCGGCCTCCAACGATGCTAATTGAGGTTACATCGATTCCGGAGTCAATTTGAAAAATGTTCCCGGTCGAGATGCTCGGATAATGATAGCCACCCTCGGCATCCAGGGAGTTTTCATCGGCCAGTGTAAACTCATAACCCGTATCGACACCATCGACGATCGTTACGTTTTGCCAGCCTCCGGAAATGGTCCCGTTGAATATTTCTGGGCTGATCATCCGCATATGGCCGCCACCACAGCTATTGCATTGGAGGGCTATTCCGCTCCCGATATAGATTAAATCGCCGCTGTTAACCGTTGCGGTCACATTGGCGGACAGGGTGATCGTGGTCGAACTTACCGCGGTTATATGAGTTCCTGGCGCGATGGCGAGGTAGTTGGTGGAATCCGTCACATAAACGGTTTCGTTGGCGATTGCGGTCGAGACCCAAGATGGGACGGACGCAAAATTCAGCACATTGCTGCTCGTCGAAGTCGAGGCATTTGGCGTTAAGCCGTTCGCGGCATTGATCGTGATGTTGTCGAAAAACGTATCGTTGTTGCCGGCCGCGATCCAGCCGATCCCCCACGGCCCGAAGCATTTGATATTGATGAATTGATTGACCTGAGCGCCGGCATAGGTCGAGTTCGAAGTGTTCAAACAGTTCTGCGCATTGCCTTGCGCTTGAATGGTTATATTCTGCACACTGAAATAGTTCGGGTTGTTCTGAATGGACAGAACTGTCCCGGTGCCTGATTTTGCCTTGAGCCATGACCCCTGCCCGTCGATCATGAGAGGCGCCGAGCCGGTCAACGATAAGGCACCGGTCAGATATGGATAACCCTGGAGATCGACTTTCAGGTTTTGCGCGGCCCCGGCGGTCAGTGTAGCTTGGAGCGCCGTTGTGTCATCGTGCACCCCGTCACCATAGGCCCCAAACATGCTAGGGGTCAGGCTATAGGTCCTCTGTGGGAGGACCGCGCCGGCCCACGCGGCGCTAGCCGAGAACAGAAACGCAAGGAGAGCAGTGATGCGCATTTTTCGATCTCACTTGTAAAGGAAGGTGGCTTTGATGCCGGTGGCGGGCGCGGTGTTGCCCGTCGCAGTCGTCGTGGCCGCCGCCGTGATCGCGTTGACGAAGCTGATCTTGGCCTCGCCGGTGAATTTCTCTTCCCATGCGCCGCCGGCCGGAACCCAAAATGTCATCTTCGGCACAGTCGTATTGAGCGTCACACTGCCGGCCGCCAAATCGAATATCTGGACATACGCGGCGACCGTCCCGCCATTGTAGAAGGACACCCCATAGAGGTTTCCAGCCGAGGATTTGACCGCGACCGCTGAATTGGTGAGAAGGGCATTGCCGGTGCCCCCAGCCGCGTCATAAACCGACGCGCCGCCTGACGTATTGGCTGCCGCCGACGTGCTGCCGATGATATTCGAGCCAGACGGTATCGGATCGCCAAGACTGACAATGCCGGCCGCAGCGGAAACGGTGTAGGAGACGTTGATTGTGCCGTTGCCGGTCGTCGAGACCCGCAAGCGAGCGTTGGTGCTACCCGCGCAGTGCATGCGGAATGAGCCGTCCGCCGCGATGGTCGTTGACAAAACGCCGCCGCCTGGCGAGGTATTATTTGCGGCCGTCCACGTCGTTCCGCCGTCCTTGGACAGTTCGGTCGTGAGGGTCGCGCCTGAGGCGGTCAGGCCAGTGACAACAACGCCGATGATCGACTCGGCATTGGCAAGAGCGATGGAAATGGCGGCATTGGCCGTTCCGGCCGCGAGCGACTGACTTGTAGCGCGGACGTCGGGCTGGCCGACCCTCAGATTGCCGGACGTGTCGAGGCTGAGAGGGTTTGTGTCACCGGTTGTGTAAGCCGGCCCGGAGGCGGTGACAGCGCCCTGGATCAGCGGGCCAGTCTGACCGCTGGTCGCCGAGCCTTGCGCCGCGGCAGTCGCCTGATTAGCCGCCGTGGCGGCGCCGGTGGGCAACGGCAGGCTCGTGGCGCTCACGGCGAAGGTGCCCGAGCCGGCGTTCGCCGTGACGGTGCCGCTCACCGGCTGGGTCGTCTGCCAGAAGGTACCGGTGACCGCCACGGAGCCTGAAATGCTCGCGGTCAGCGTGCCGGCGACCTCGGCATAGATCGCCTTGAGTGCCGCGATGATCGACGAGTTGCCGGAGCCCGCCCAAGCCGTATCAGCTGGCGTTCCAGCCACCGTGGCGACGGCCGCGAGATTGCCGCCCGCCTCCTGCGCCGCGCCGGTCGGCAATGGCAGGGATGAAGCGGAAACCGGCACGGCGCTCTGGTCGCTGGCGATGACGACGGGGAGGCTGTTGGCGGAGGTCCCTTGCCCGGCATCGGGCAAGGTATTGATCGTCTGGCCGCTGCCAGGGGTGACATTCAAGGTTGGAAAGGCCATGTCATAATCTCCGATGAAAAAGCCTCCCACGGCCCATGGGAGGCTTGCGAGTTTACTATGAGAATAGCTGTGCCGAGGTCAGACACCCGTAGGGGTAAAGCCAGAGGACGGCTCTTCATTGCACGGTGCCGATTAGCGATGGCGTGCAGTTCGAGTAATTGGTTAGGGTGAGGGATGCGGTGTATAAGCTGCGCGGCCCGCGGTGGCGACTCCGCGAGATGAAGAAGCGGTTTGCGTGTAGGTGTTGGACCCGATCCGGATCTAAAGGGTCGCGGGCGCCGTCAGGAACGCCACCACTCGATATTATCCTGTGCCGATTGCCAGCATCGCACTGTTGGGAACGTTGTCAATCCACTGAGGGTCGCAGCAAAGAGGATGACAAAACAGCGAAGAT
>DATJTB010000141.1:0-2434 GCA_035503795.1 Methylocella sp. | reverse complement strand
CGATCAGAAGATCGGCACGGTGCGCAGCTTCGAGCTTGATCGCTTGCGGCAAGAGCGAATTTGGCTCAAGTGGACCCATCGGCGGCAAAGTGGCGCGCCGCTCGCCTTGCGTCTTGAATTGTAGGAGGACAGGGCCTTTCCCCCGCTCATCAAGCAAGCTCAAATCGGCCGGGGCCCCGGCGTCGGAAGGCAGGTCACAAAGAATATCGAAGCGGGCGCCCGGCCCGATCGGGATCGTCTGACGCTGCGGCTCGAAGGGTTCGCAAGGTTGGCCGTCGATCGCCAGGATCACCGGCGTGATCCCCTCGAAGACAACCAGCATGATGCGGCTGTCGGCAGCGTTGAGAAGCCGTATCCGCAACCGTGCTCCGGGTGCCAAAACCTCCGTCGCCGGAACCGGATGGGAATTGACGGTCAGCTGCGAACCGGGCTGCGTGGTGTCCGATGGAAAGTCGGCGATCGCATTTTTTTCATCGAGGGTCCAATCGCTCAACACCAAGAGGAGATCAAGGTCCACCTCCGGCTTGCTCTCTTCATCGATGATCAAGGCGCCGTAGAGGCCGCGAGCCTGCTGGGTGCGGGCAAAGGCGGGGACCTGCGGATGATACCAGAAAAAACCGCTGTCCGGCGGCACGAAGCGATAATCGAAACTGCCGCCCGGCGGAACCGGATCCTGGGTGAGCCCTGCGACGCCATCCATGGCATTGACAATCCGCATCCCGTGCCAGTTGAGGCTCGTTGGCTGATCGAGCTTGTTAAGAAGGCGGATTCGAATTTCCGCGCCTTTTTTATAGCGCAGGAGCGGCCCCGGTACACGGCCATCGAAGGCCAAGACCGGCGTGGGCTTCGCGGGCTCAGGCAAGAGCTGCAGGCTCGCGGGGCTCGCTTCTATAATGCGAAAGCCATCCTGGGTTGCGGGTTCTTCACTGCGGGTGGACAAAGGAAGAAGGGAGATGATCGTCTGGCCAAGAAACATCCGGCGACTAAAAGAGAGAAAGGACGACATGAACTCTTCTTCACGAAATGACCGACCCAAGCACCAACGATCTCGACGTGGGCTTTGCGAAATTGTCAATCCGAATCGCCATGCGCCATCTCGGACGATGGCGCATTTAGTCCGATCCCCTTGGCTCGCGGAAAACACAGGACGTGATGCCAGTCATAGCGAGCGACCTCCAATGGCTGACCAAGTCCAGCCGCAAGGGCTTGCGCCCGCAGGACGGTCAGCGGCTCGGGCAAATCGTTCTTCACAATATGATCACAAATGAGGTCGATTTCTTCCGCGTTCAGAGAACCCCAGCTCTTGCGCAGCCAATCGCAATAGTGCCGCAAATAGGCTTGCAGGCTTTCATTTTCCTCGCGCATGGGGTCCACGAGCACCAATAAGCCAGCCTCATTTAGATGCTGCCTTATTTGGCGGAAGAATTCCGCTTTTTTGTGTGTTGCCAGGTGGTGGAGGGCAAAACTGCTGTAGATGACATCATAGGAAGCCGTTTCCTTGGTCAATTCAGCCGAGATGTCGCCGTGAACGAGTTCCACCGAGCATGATAAAAAAGCTAGATTCTGTTCTGCAAGACTGAGGGCGGTTTCCGATAAATCGACCCCCTTATAGCGCTGGAGGACGAGGCCATCCAGGATGGGGGCTAAGGTCGCCGCATCGCCACAGCCCAGATCGAAAAAGGAGAACGGCCGATTCTGGAAGTGCGTGTAAAGCACATGCCGAATGTCGGCCCCGATTTCGCGGTGGAACATGTAATTGGCGGCGACGACTTTTTCGTAGGTGTGCCAGGCGTCAAAAATCGAGTCGGGCATGAAGGATGTCCCTCTGAAATTACTGATCCTAAAATGCTTATCCAAAAATAGCGGCATCAGCTACGAGCTGCCCGAACCTCATTAGCCGATCGTCAGCCTGCGCAAGCGCAGCGCATTGCTGATCACACTCACGGAAGACAGGGCCATCGCGCCCGCAGCAATGAGCGGCGAAAGAAGCAGGCCGAAGATGGGATAGAGAACACCGGCCGCGACCGGAATTCCGGCGGCATTATAGACAAAGGCGAAGAATAGATTCTGCCTGATGTTGCGCATCGTCGCTTGGGACAGACGGCGGGCCCGGAGGATCCCCTTGAGATCGCCCTTGAGCAGGGTCACGCCGGCGCTTTCTATCGCGACATCGGTGCCCGTCCCCATGGCGATCCCCACATCGGCGGCGGCCAGCGCCGGCGCATCGTTGACGCCGTCGCCCGCCATCGCCACGACGCGCCCTGCGCTGCGCAGGCGCCGCACGACCGCGTTCTTCTGCTCGGGCAGCACTTCGGCTTCAATATCGGCGATACCTAGCCGATGCGCGACCGCTTGCGCGGTCCGGCGATTGTCGCCGGTCACCATGACGACGCGCACGCCGTCGCGGACAAGCGCCTGCAAGGCGGCTTGCGTG
>DATJTB010000140.1:0-7146 GCA_035503795.1 Methylocella sp. | reverse complement strand
TCCGCCGCTTCGACGGCGATTGCCAATTTCTTCGGAACCGCCGCGACTTCGCAATTCACCCAGGATTTCACCAACAAGACGGTCGCCTATGCCGGATCAGCAACAGATTATACATTCCGCAGATTTATGCTTCATTACGCGAACCTGTGCGTCGTCGCGGGCGGCGTTGATCTTTTTCTTATCGGATCAGAATTCGCCGGCCTTGAGAAAATACGCGGTTCAGGCTGGACTCCGGCTGGTGTTGGTTCCCCGCCTACATGGGATTACCCATTCGTCACAGCTCTCAGCACGCTTGCGGACGATGTCCGCTCGGTCTTCAACGCCGCCAGCCTCACGAAAGACTTGACGAACTTCCACAACCTCATCGCCTACTCAGCCGATTGGTCGACATGGATGGGCGTCAAGCATGACAGCGCCAATCCGCCGACCGGCTACCCCAACGGCGCTCAATGGCCGCATTTGGATCAGCTCTGGTCGCACGACAATATCGATCTCGTCTGTTTCGACAATTACCTGCCGCTCTCCGATTGGACGACGGGGCTCGGCGGCGTCGACGCGCTGCAAAACTGGACACAGCCCAAACCCAGCGGGTCATGGCCGCCCAGCTCCGGCGCCATGTCTGGCCTCGGCCTCACCGGCTCGCCGACGCTCTATTCGACCCCATATCTCAAGGCCAATATCGAAGGCGGCGAGCGGTTCAACTGGTATTACAACGATTCGACCAACGGCGGCCCCGGGCTTGATCCGAACGGCACGGATTTGCGCGTCTCGCTGCCGCAAGGCGACCGGCTCACCCAATCGCGCAACGCCTTCTCGGCCAATCAGCAAATCCTCGGCCAGAAGCAACTTCGATGGTGGTGGAACAACCCGCACTACGCGCTCTATGACACGGGCTCCGGCCTCGTTCCGCAAGGCTCGGCCACGGGCTGGGTTCCGCAATCCAAATCCATCGTCTTCGCCGAATATGGCTTCCCGTCGAATGACAAATCGACCAACCAGCCGAATGTCTTCTATGCGCCGGGTTCGACCGCGAGCGGCACGGCCTTCTGGTCGATCTGGGATCCGGCTGTCGGAACGCCGAACGCCACCCAATGGTTTCAAAACCCAAACGCGCTTGTCGCGCCCTATACCTCGCTCATCGAGGTTCAATGGCCATCCCAAGCGAGTTTTTATCAGCCCCGGCAGGATCAAAACATCCAGCTTCTCGCTCTCCAGGCCTTCTATGAATATTGGTTCAGCGACACGCCAAGCAACAATGAGACATCCGGCGCCGGCGTACCAATGCTCCTGCCGCCGTTCTGCTCGGTTTGGAATTGGGATGCGCGGCCCTTCCCGACCTTCCCGCGGCTGGGCGCCCAATGGGGCGACACCGGCAATTGGCCAGCCGGTAACTGGCTCAATGGCAAGGGGCCGCTCCTGTTGCCGCCCAGCGCCGATCCGCCGCCGAGCGTGCCCATGCCGGTAGGAAATTTCCCGACTCTGCCGGGGCTCTCCTGGTCGGTCCACAAGCGCCCCACCTTCTCGTCGCGCGTGGCGCAGCATGTCTCCGGCCGCGAGGTCCGCTTCGCCTTCTATGCGCAGACTCTCTATGAATTCGAACTGACCATTGAAGGCCTCGATTCAACCGGCGTGCTCTATCCCGGCCTTGGCGCGAATTCCCTGCAAAGCCTCATGGGACTCTATCTCCAATGCCAAGGGCAGGTCGGCACCTTCCTCTACACGGATCCGACCGACAATTCCGTCATCGGCCAGGCAATCGGCACGGGCGACGGCGTGACCACGGTCTTCACCTTCCAGCGCACGTTGGGCGGCGCGACGGAGCCCGTCTCCTGGGTAATGGGCACACCGACCGTCTATGAGAACGGCACGCCTGTTTCGAGTTCGGCCTGGACGCTGACGGCACCCAACACTTTGACCTTCACGACGGCGCCCGCCAGCGGCGTCGCGATTACTTCCACATTTACCTATGCCTACAATTGCCGGTTCCTCGATGATCAGGAAGATTTCGAGGAATACATGAACGGACTCTGGAAGGTCGAGACCTTGAAGTTCCGCAGCGTGCGGGCGTAACCCGCAAGCCATCTCAAAAAGGAGCCTGAAAATGAAATACGCACTCGCGGCGATCGGCGCCGCTTGCCTTGGATTCGCCGGTTGCGCCGAGCTGACCAGCGATATCGACAAAACAGAGGCTTTCCTTGCCTCTCCGGAAGCCGCAGCCGCAGCCAATACGCTCAAATCGGGGGCTCAGGGCTTCGTCTGCACTGTCTCCAATGTCGGCGCGCTCACCACACAGATCGAGGCCCAGATCGCCGCCGGCAAAGCCGCCCAGACGACAACGGGCAAGATCGTCACGGTTTCGAGCGATGTCTGCGCGGCCATGGGCGGGACCGTTGCCGCCCAGACTATTCTGAAATGATCGTGACGCTTCTCTTCCTGCTGGCCGGCCAGCCGGTCATGCAGAAGGAATTCCGCGCGCCCGCGACCGTGCAGGCCTGCCAAATGGGGGCCATGCGCGGCCGGGCGAAGATCGACGGGCGATGGCAGCCCGTCACCATCAAGGCGAGCTGCAGATGATCGTGGCGACGGTCTTCCTGGCCTGCCTGAACGCGACGTGCGCAGGCCAGCATTTCGCATTGCCCTTGCAAGTGCCGGCGTTTCAATGCGCGATCGCGGCCCAGGAGGCCATCGCGTTGGCTTGGCCCGACTGGCGCGTTGAGCGCGTTGATTGCGCGGGTGAGCGAATCGGCACGGAATAGTCGTGAAAACCGCTTCCTCTTCCGTCATCGCCTATCTCAACGCGCTGCGCACCGATCCCGACGCCATCGCCATCGTGGCGGATTGCTACACGATCTGGCTGCTCGACGGCATGGTGCTCACCTACACCAACGCCGATCTGCCGATCACCCTCAACGGGCTCGTCTATCTCGCCAATTCCGTCCTGATCGACGGGCTGCGCTATAAATGCTCGGTCGGCTTCGATGTCGATCAGCAACAGATCACGATTTCCGCCACGACGGGCGACACGGTCGGCGGCAATCCGATCCTGCAGGCGATCGGTGAAGGCGTGTTCGACGGGGCCGAGATTCAGCGCGAGCGGGTCTTTCTGAATAGCTGGTCTTCCACCGACCGCGCCGATCCGGTCGGCAGCGTGATCCTGTTCAAGGGCCGCGTCGGCAAGATCGACAAGATCGGCCGGGCGAGCGCCGAGATCACCGTCAATTCGGATCTGGTCCTGCTCGATATTCAGATGCCGCGCAACATCTATTCGCCCGCCTGCCAGCACGTGCTCTATGATTCCGGCTGCACCATGATCAAAAGCGCCTATGCCGCGAATGGAACGGTGGGCGCAGGGTCGATGGCCGCGCTGATCAACTGGACGGGCGCGACGGCGAATTTCGTGCAAGGCACCATCCTCTTCACATCCGGCGCGAACTCCGGCGTCACGGCCAATGTCAAAAGCGCGGTGCCGGGAACGTCGCTGACGCTTTCCTATCCGCTGCCCGAGACGCCAAGCGCGGGAGATGCGTTCACGGCCTATTGGGGCTGCGATCACACCCAGGCGACTTGCGTGAACAGATTCGACAATTTTGTCAATTTCCGGGGCCATCCCTACGTGCCGCTGCCCTCTTTCACCCTCTATTGAGGCCGTGGGGGCGCCCACGGCCAGTGTTCGCGTGGGGCTCCTACCGCTTTTGAGGAGCCCTTTTCATTCCGCCACCGGTTGCGTCGCCGCGATATCGACCGCCATCACGCCGTTCTGAAATTGCACGTTCATGCCGGGGAGCTGGATGAGCGCCGAGACATTCGAGCCATCCGCCACGATCCGCACGGTCTGACGCGCGGCTTCCACTTGTCTGTCCCGCGCGCCGGCGGCGCGATCGATCGCGGCGAGTTTCTGCGCGGCCAATGAGGCGCATTCCGCGAGGGCGACCGCGCCTTGGATGTCTTTCTTTTTCATCTCACAAAACCTTCTGTGCGTAAGTCGTTGATAAGTCGTGATCATTCATGTTGCCGCATGAATACATCACAATACTTGCACTATACAAAGATCGTGTCAAGTATAGGAGCGCATAATGTCTAAAGTGAAAGAAATATTCGGCGCCTTCATCTTGGGTACCGCCAGTATTCTGGCGGCAGCCTTCTATGTGCCGGCCGCCAAGATCCTCGGCGTGCCTTACGTAGATCTCGACAGCGCCATCATCGGCGTCAACGAAAGACTGGGGTGGAAGTGATGGACTTGACCGAGCTTCGTGCGAAGAACGCCGAGCGCTGGGAAGCGGCGGTGCTGAAGAATCCGAAGGAGGGCGACGAGGTCGCCTTCAAGGCGCTTGCCAATCAATCCTCCTACAAGGACATCGCGGCGCGTTCGGATGTGAGCTGGCTGTTCATCGCCTGCGCCCACTATCGCGAGTGCGGGCAGAATTTCCATTTGAGCCTTGCCCAGGGCGATCCTTGGAAGCATGTGTCACGCCATGTCCCGGCCGGGCGCGGGCCGTTCAAATGTTTCGAGGACGCCGCGGTCGACGCGCTCACGCGATGCGCCCCCTTCGCCTGCCGCAACAGCGACTGGTCGATCCCCGGCCTGTTAACGCTCCTCGAGCGCTACAATGGCCTCGGCTATGCGGAGCGGGGCGTCCCGTCGCCCTACATCTGGTCCGGCACGGATCAATATGTCGAGGGCAAATATGTCCGCGACGGTGTCTATGATCCGCGTTTCGTGGACCAGGAATTGGGTTGCGCCGCGCTCCTTCTTGCCATGCATAAGATCGACGGGTCGATCTATCTCGACGCCTCGACGACGACATGGTCGCCGAAGCCGGTGAAGGATGCCCTCTGGCTGCAGAAGAGCCTCAACACGCTCGGCGAGGATCCCCCGCTGGTGACGGACGGCATTTCCGGCATGCAAACGCGTGGGGCGATCCGCGCATTCCAGGCATCGCATGACCTCGATGTAGACGGCATTGCCGGGCCTCTGACCATCGCTGCGATCGATACGGCGCTTGCCGCAGCATGATCGTTGCCATCTGCTTGGCTGGCGGCGCGCTCGTCGCCTTCGTCCTTGACCCTCTTTTGCGGAAGCACCGCAAAACGCCTCAGTAAGGCGCCCTCCCAAGAAAGGAAGAAAGGAAGCATCCTATGACCTTCACGGTCGATCCGACCCAGGTATTGAGCGATATCGAAACCTATGTTCCGATGGCCATCTCCGCTGCTGCGGTTGCAGCCACGCAATTCCCGCCGCCAAAGGACCCCAACAGCTGGTGGGGCCAGCTCTATGCTGTCATCAATTGGCTCGGGATGAACTGGGGCTACGCCAAGAACGTCTCTGCGGCGCCCGCGACCCCAGCGACCCCAGCGAAAAGCTGAAATGACAGCCAAGCCAACCACCACTCTTCCGGCCGAGGCGAGCGCTTTCCTGCTCGCCTTAGCGGCCGGAAAATACGAGAAGCAGGGCGCGGCGGTTCAATCCGTGCTCGGCAAGATCGCAAGCATCTGGCCACCTGCCGCCGCGATCTCGCATGGGATTTCCGTCTTCCTATGGGTCAATCGCGAGACGGCGCCAAAAGGCGGCGCCGTGCCTGATAATAGCGGAGGTTTCGTGCCTGCGAACAACAGCAGATATGATCCGCGAACAGCCGTCTTCATCGACAAGAATTGGCTCGGATTCTGATGGCGACTGCTCTGTTGTTTGTTGTATCTTTTGCCGTGATCAGTGTCATTGTGCTTATTTTTCTTTGGAATTTCGAGATTTGGAGATGAGATGGATTGGCTTCCGCTGCTTCTCATGGCGTTCCTATGGCCCATCTATGCCGTTGCGGTGCTCCTCGGCCTCGCGGTGCTTGCAGTCGTCTTCTGCGCGCTCGGCTCGTTGATCGAGACTATCCAGTATTGGATGGATGGGCATTGATGAAGAAGCAGTCCACTTCACGGCGACTTGCGTCTCGTTCGTCAACTCACAAAATCAGAAAAACAAAGCACGCGTGAAGGCATTTAAAGAGTTTGAGAATGGAATTTTCCAAACACAGAAACGCATGAAAACTTTGATTACAGTATTAAACGAGCTTTGCGCCCATATGACTAACGAAGTCGCCCGGCGCCGCGCCGCTATCATTGCAGAGGCGCGCTCCTGGCTCAGCACGCCCTACCATCATGCGGCCGATGTTAAGGGTGTCGGCGTCGATTGCGGAATGTTGCTTGCACGCGTCTTCGTCGACACCGGACTATGCGAGCCCTTCGATCCGAGGCCTTACCCTCCGGATTGGATGATGCACCGCTCGGAAGAGCGTTATTTGGGATTTATCTTCGATCGCACGGCGGAAGTTGACTTCCCCAGTCTCGGTGACGTGATGATGTTTCGTTTCGGCCGCGCCTATTCGCACGGTGGCATCGTGTCCTCGGTCAATCCGCTCAAGATCGTGCATGCCTACGCGCCGGCCAAGCGCGTCATCGAGGAGGAAGTGGCGCGGAATCCGTCGCTCTCTAAACCTTCCCGCAAGCCGAGGTTCTTTTCATATTGGAAAGCCAATGAAAATCATCAGCCCTGACGAATGGACGGAAGATCGGCTCGCCGATTGGCAAGCCATGCCGCCGAAACTGAAAGCCTGGATTGAGATCGACTGCGCGCTCTTCCTCATGCTCCTCGTCATCGCGACAAAGCCGGATTGGATGGACTGGTAGATGGTTACACTTGAAAGGTTGAAGGCCGTCTTGGATTATGAGCCAGAGACAGGCCTGTTCAGATGGAAGCGATCCAAGACGAACACGAAATGCGGGCAGATCGCTGGTTCAAAATCAGGTTGTGGTTATATCTATATCGAGATTGACGGAATCGCTTATCTCGCCCACCGCCTTGCGTGGCTATATATGACTGGCGAATGGCCAAGTGAGCTAGACCATATCGATCTAGACAAAACAAACAATACAATCTCAAATCTGAGAGTGGCAGACAGAAGCCAAAATTGTTGCAACAAGAAAATAAGAGCAGACAACAAAAGCGGCGTGCCGGGCGTAAATTATCATACTAGGTTAAAAAAATGGGTGGCCAGAATCGCTGTTAGAGGTAAGAGATATTCGCTTGGATGTTTTGAAAGCCTAGAGGAAGCCGCAGCCGCGCGCGAGCAAAAGCTTGCTGAGTTTCATGGCGAATTT
>DATJTB010000139.1:0-11781 GCA_035503795.1 Methylocella sp. | reverse complement strand
CGCCGACGCTTGCGATCCCACGATGCTTGGTCTTGCGCAGGGTGCCGTGTTGCTTGCCCCAGCCGAAAATGCATTCGATCATTTTGCGGCGCGTCTGCGACATGCCGTAGCCTTCATGCCGGGTGGTGCGACCATCGATAGCGCTCTTGCGCGGCTTTCCGGTCTTGGTGGGACTGTTGTTCTGAGCCACATGTGGCGTGACGTTCGCGGCGCGCAGGGCTTCGACATGATCGGACGTATCATAGGCCTTGTCTTCGCCGACCGTGATGGCGTGGCGAGCCGCTTTCGCGATCGGTTTGAGCATACTCTCTGACGCGCGTCGTTCGGCCGTGCCGTTGGCTTGCGTCACCATGCCGGCAACCGCGAGCCCGTTGCGGTTCTCCATGGTGGCATGGCCCATATAACAAAGCTTCGCCTCGCGTCCGGCTGCCTTGCGATAAAGCCGGCTCTCCGGATCCATCTTGCTTGCATGGGTGTCGTTGGTGCGCTTTTGCCCATGGAAGTCCGTGCCGTCGCCCTCGTCACTCCCGTCCTTGGGGCGAAAGCTCTTCTGCGAGGCCCAGGCTTCGATCAGGGTGCCGTCCACCGAAAAGTGCTCGTCCGACAACAAAGGCTTCACCTGCGGGTGGTTGAGAAGCTTGCTCATGAACTTCGCAAAAATATCGCCATCCTGCAGCCGATCGCGATTCTTCGTGAAAGTGGTCGGCACCCAAACCGGATCGTCCGTCGCAAGGCCGACAAACCAGCGGTACAGGAGATTGTAGTCCAATTGCTCCATCAACTGCCGCTCCGATCGGATCCCGTAGAAGACCTGGAGCAGCAGCCCGCTAAAAAGCTGCTCTGGAGGCACCGAGGGACGCCCCTCGCTCGCGTAGAGTTTTCCCAGACTGTGGCTCAGCTCCTTGAGCACCTCACGAACGAGTTCGCGGATCTTGCGCAGCGGATGGTTCTTCGGCACCCGCTTCTCCGGTGAGATGTAGGAAAACAACCCACCTTGATCTCGAAACTTTCCCCGCATGGCTGCCCACCAAGCTGATTCATGATAATGAATATGAATCACAGCTGGTGCTTCACAGCCAGGACTTTTTCAGCAATCTGCTAGAGCTGATGATGCAGCCAGTCTCACCACAGTTTGCAAGCTATCAGTCCGCCGACCTCATCATCATAGGCGTTTACGGCCATAGTAGGTTACGCGAATGGATACTCGGTCGTGTAACCAAAGCGTTCTGAGAGGGGCTTATTCTTGTCTCACTGAGGGGCGTAGCAAGAACGACGAAGTAGGATCGCATCAATTTGTTGCGCGACATCGTTATCATCGATTCGATGGGTCCCACAGGTCACGGCCTCCTTGTCAGCGATTATGGCTCTTGCTTGAGGTGGACCAAGGCGCCCCTTGAGCCTAGGCAGCATAGTCCAGCTTGTAGTCAATGCAACATTCTCCTGATAGCACAGGATGGTTTTGAAAACGGTCTTTGTCATATTTGTAATGGCAATTTTAATAGCTGTCATATGTGCGGCATCCTACACTGCGTTTGCCTTTATAAACTATGACGGTGTGCGCCCATGGCGCGGGATTCAGGGATCTATTCGCGTGTAACACAGGCGAGTGGAGCGTTACTGCTTTCAACGGTTCAGGCAGGTGCCGCAAATAATATGATTTCGATCGACTCGATCGCAGGAAGATCCCTGCAGTTACATCTCCCGTCCCATTTCCGGGAGAGGCGAACAGTATGTTGGGCACAGCCATCTGAATTTGTTGCCACCCTCCACGGCGCTAACGTCAAGCCGCATATTACTCAGAACAACGGGACCACCAAGACCGGACCGCAGCGCAACAGCGTCATAGACGGTCGCACCCCGCGGCATGCCGGCTACGGCATATGGCAGACGCGCCGCGCAATAATCAAATGCATTTTCGGCTGGGGCAAGCAACACGGCAGAATGCGCAAGACCACCCATAGTAAGATGGCTCGCCTCGTCGCCAACGTCCTGCTCAACCTGATCGCCTACAATCTCATCCGCATTCGCTTGATGCATGCATAGGAGGATTCTGTGCAAAGCGAACCAAAACCCAACACGGCTCGCGGGCTTGCGCGAGAAACTCGTTTCGAACCCACATCGGCCCCGGTGCCGCGTTGCTCACGCCTACCGATAAGACGAAACGAAGCCGTAAATAGTGCGGTTTTTCACCAAACTTCTAGAGTAATCGCTGCCACGCTGGGTTTCAGTCTTGCCCTGTTTCTGATACCTGACGCATCAGCTTGCCAAACCAAGCACACCAAGAACCACGTCACGTATTACGGAAAGTATCGGCTGACGCACCGGGAGGCTGGGGAAAATGCAAAGCGAGCTGATCCCCCGGGTGATCTCCTGCGATCATCAGACCACGTCGAAAGCTTGGGGCAGTATTAACTCACATCGTGCAGTGTCTTGCACGAAGGGTAATGCCTAAGTGCACCATTGGGCGTCCCTGGTGGCAGCACAGGGCGCGGGCGGATACTACCGCGGAGCTGCTCGGGTTTACTGATCGGTGAAGTGGTGTGAGATCGTGTTGATTAGAGAGGTCTCGCACTCTGCGCATAATCCTGGGATCGAGAAACGGGTCCCGTCGTTCGTCTGCAGGCTATGGGTCCGTATCTGACAAAACGGTTCTTTCGCGGAATGCCTAGGCCACATACGCATGCGAAGTGGCTGTAGTCAAATTGCCGCGAGCGCCCGCAGTTTTCGCAGATCTGAACTGCGACACTTCCTTCCTGTCAACACGCGTGATTTGACGTAATGGGCCATAGTGCTGCCTGTGACGGGGCCGCGCGACGCGCGGGGTGGGAAATGGGATCGAAAGCAAAGAAGGGGACATGGATCGGGCATTTCGTGTTCAGTATGGTGTCCTGCCCTATCGGCTCACGGACACCAATTCACTCGATGTGCTGCTCGTTACGACGCGGCAAACAAGACGCTGGATCATTCCAAAAGGCTGGCCGATCAAAAGACTCAAACTGCCGAAGTTCGCCGCACGCGAAGCCTATGAAGAGCCCGGCACCCGCGGTACGGTCGGAAACCGGCTAAAGCCTTGTCTGCGATAAAGGAAAGTAGTCTTCGCGAATTGATCGAGTCGTTAGTGCAGAGAACAATTGAGAAAAGGCGACACGTTTAGTCTGGCTTTGTGGGACACTTAATCTTCACGGCACAAAACTCTCGTGTATATCGGGAGCGAAGCCAAAGCCGATCCAGAGCAGGGTCGTGACGAGCATGGCAATGATGCCAACGAAAACGACCGTCCATCACGACTCTGCAAGTGAGTCCAAGCCGAGTCGTGATGTAACCTTCCGGTGCGACATCGATTATCCTTAGCTCGCCTCAAGGTCAATCTCGGAATGGCCTCGTCGCTATTCATGACGGAAGATTCGCGCGTTGCACGCTTGCTTGCCGATGAGAAGATAACGTTTCGGGAAGCAGAGGCGAAAGCTAGCGCCTTACAATTCGAGGGCCTTCGCGCTGGGCGTCTGGATGATGCGCAGCGCGGCGCGCTCCACCTCGACCTCTTAAGAGACATGAAACTTGTTACACCTCTGCGCGTTCAGCAAGTTAATGTTGTGGCAAACGCAACAGAATAAATCGTGCCGCCAGAACTATTTCTCGGTTGCCGTGCGCCGGCTTGGAAGCAATTCGCCCGTTCGCTCCAGAATAGGGTAGGCGGCCGATCCGACAAAATAGCCATTGATGAAGTTTGTTGATGATTGGCTCCGAACAATTGACCAGAATTGGACTGCGATCGGCAGCACCGGTTGGCCCGGACATGCCCCTGATCGGTGCCAAGGTGCTCGTCCTGACCAAGCTCACAATTCAAATATAGGCGGCATCATGTGGACAATCACGCTCGAAGAACATTATGCAACGCCGGCGTTTTTGAAAGGTCCTGGGCGTGAGCTGGAGGAGAAAGCCAAGACAGCCGGAGAGTTCGCCGCCGGTTTGGTCGAGGACTTGCTGGACCTCTGCCCGAGCAGAATTGCGAAGATGGACGCAGGCTGTCTCCCTGACGGCCCCTGGTGTCGAGCAATCGGCAGCCGACGAAGCCGTCGCGCTTGCCCGCGATGCCAACGACTATGTCGAAGACGCAGTGCGCCGGCATCCCAATCGTTTTGCTGGCTTCGCGGCTCTTCCTACCCCCGATCCAGGCACGGCCGCCAAAGAACTTGAGCGTTGCATCGGCGCGGGTTTCCAAGGGGCAATGATCAATGGACATATCCGCGGGCGTTATCTTGACGACCATTTCTTCTGGCCAATTTTCGAGAGCGCCGTGCTGTCGAGCGGCGCGTGGGCCGGGTCGGCGGTCAACTGGTCAGGTCCTAGAAGCAGGCCTGGCAAACGCAAAGCGAGCGGGTCGTTTTCATTCCAGTGATTTTCCAGTGAATTTTGCGACCTACTGCGCACTTGCCACCCTTTTGTTCCCTTAATTTTCTCATTATCTGCCCCTAAGATCAGCACCGCCTCCTCAATAAGTTACTGATATATTTATGGTTTATCTAAAACGACCAAAAGTCGAACGACTGCCTTCTAAGCGGCAGGTCGCTGGTTCAAACCCTGGAGTCCCAAAGCATGGTCAGATCACGATGATTTTGGGTCAAATCGACCCAAAATTATGAAACGTGATCGATTCTTAGAACGTGAACATTTGACATGGGCCGCGGGTCCGCACACTCATATGTTGGCTTCGGTCGGCGTTTGCCTCATCATGATCGTATCGGTAGCAGTGTGCTTGGCCCAAACGTCATACTCGATCTGTCGCGCATTGCCGCTCAGGGCGTCTCTGGCATTGGTTTCCTGGGCGCGTGTTGCCGGGTGAATCGCTGTAGACTCACAGCCGCGGGCGGTCGCCGCCATCGGACTTGCTGTTGGAAGTGGCCTTTATCACGAAGCGAGGACCGCGGCCGTGGTAATCGTGGCCATTCCCACGGTGGTGAAGCCCTTTGAAGAATGGCTCCAACACCGGAACAGGCAATATCAGATATTTTCTATGGGCTGAAGCGCAGAGCGTTTCCATAGAGGTTCTCAAACAGTCGGCGACTTTCTTGAAACTGTCTTGGTTAAGGGTTTCCATTCCCTGTCACCGAGGATCTTTGCCGTTCCCCGCAATTCCTGCTCGGCGATACGGCGACTGGCAAATTTCCCCTCGATGTCGGTGTTTCGCACACCAAGCCCAAGGCCCGAGCCTGACTTCCTCTGTAGATGGCCTACGGCGGGATCCCCTTTTAGGTCGCAGCGGAGAATGAGACCGTCCAAAAGAATATTGTTTTACAATTGCAGGAAAGAATTTTGTATTCGCGAAATTTCAGCGGATCGTCGGGGGACAGGAGGTTCTCATGGCGATTTGTCGCGGCAGCATTAAAAAACATCAGACGCGGTCTTGGCAGTAGCTCCGTGGCGACGGCCTATTACTTGCTGACGCGGCTTGCTCTGTTCCTGCGCTTTTTCGGAGAGCGCTAGGCGATGACTGACGCCCCTTCCGGCTGGCCTAAGTTCCTGAGAGCCCGTGACCTTGCCGGCACTGTCTTCCCAGTGTCCGAGGCGATTCTTTTGGCTGCCGCGCGCAAGTTCGGCATTGGCCGCAAAATAGGCCGTAACATCGTCTTCTCGCGCGAGGATGTTTCCCGACTTTATGAGGCTCTTCCATGCCCCTCAAACTCGTCAAGCGACCCAAATCACCATTCTGGATCATCCGCGGAACCGTCCGCGGAATCCGCGTTGAAGAAAGCACTGGCGTTAGCGACCGGAAAAACGCCGAAGAAATCAGGGCGAAACGCGAGGCGGAACTCATCACCCAATCAATCCACGGTCGTCGCGCTACCGCTACCTTCGCACAGGCCGCGCTGAGCTACCTCGAGAGCGGGGGATCGAAGCGGTTTCTTGCGCCGGTGATCGAGCATTTCGGGACAACCTTGCTCGCCAGCATCGATCAAGACGCCATCGACCGGGGTGCCCGCAAGCTCTATCCCGACGCCTCAGCCGCGACGCGCAACCGTCAGTTCTATACTCCTGTTTCTGCTGTCATGACCCACGCCGCCAAACGCAAATGGTGTTCGCGCCTCATCCTTGATCGGCCCAAAATCACCAAAGTGCTGGCGCGATGGCTGAGGCCCGAGGAGGCACAACGGTTCCTTGCCGCATGCTCCCCGCACCTGCGGCCGCTGATCGTGTTTCTGCTCGGCACGGGCGCCCGGATCGGTGAAGCACTATGGCTCGACTGGCGGCAAGTGGATCTCGCCCGCGCCCATGTCACCTTCCCCAAGACGAAGAATGGCGAGCCGCGCGGCGTCCCCCTCCATCCTCGGGTCGTCGCCGCGCTCGCCAATTTGCCGCATCGCGAAGGGTGCGTCTTCCGTCGCCCTGATGGCGCGCCCTACGAGCGGCCAGCCGAAAGTGGCGACACCGATACCTCCGCAGGAAGCCGCATCGCGACCGCCTTCCGCGCTGCCTGCCGGCGCTCCGGAATCGCCGGCTTCACCCCGCATGGCTGTCGACACACGTGGGCGACACTGCACTATGCGCAAAACCGCGACCTTGGCGCGCTCATGCGCCTCGGTGGCTGGAAAAGCGAGCGCATGGTTCTGCGCTACGCCCACGTCAATGTCGATGAGCTAAGAGCGACGATTGACCGCCTGCCTGGGGGAGTTTTTGGGGAAAACACTTCCGTTGAAGCGGAAAGACTTGATAATATAAAGGCTTGAGTGATGAGAAATAAGCCCTTGGTAAGGGAGAGGTCGAGAGTTCAATCCTCTCTCGCAGCACCAGGCGCGATATCGATTTTCCCTAAAACTTGTAGACTTGTGCAAATTCCCAATCGGCCGTTTACCGCAGGTCGCTTTCTTTCCGAGCTGGCAATAGACAGGAATGAATTGCGGCCGAATTCCGCCTTCCAGGCCGCGCCAGCCACTCCTGCACTAGCTGAGCGTGGTGATCGTGCGCGTTGTGCCACGAGCCTCAGGTTTCGACAAGACCGCTGGTGTCGCCGGAACCAAAAGACGCAACCGGCCCATGCGGCAGGGCGAGATAGTCGAGGGAGCGCATTTCAAACAGGCGCGAGACGGTGCGCTTAAATTCGAAGGCGACAAAGCCGTCCTGGCCCTGAAAAAGCTCATTGGGCTCGGCCTCGGCGGAGGCGATGAGTTTTACATGCCGGTCGTAAAGCGTGTCGATCAGCGTGATGAAACGCTTGGCCTCGTTGCGCTCCTCCGATTTGAGGATAGGGATGGCATCGAGGATCAGCGTATGGAAACGCTGCGCCAGAGCAATAAAATCGGCCCCGCCGAGCGGCTGCCGGCAGAGATCGACGAAGGTGAAGCGCGCGACATTGGCGTGCGCCTGCGGCACAGCAAGCGTGCGCCCAAGCACTTCGAGGTTGATCGGCGCGCCCTCAGCGACCCCAGTCAGGCGTGCGAACGCTTGCGTCAGCGCCGCTTTTGCCGCCGCGTCGGCGGGCACCAAGTAGACTGCCTGGTCGCGCAGCTTTCGCAGCCGGTAGTCGGTTCGGGCCGCAAGATTGAGAACCTGCATTTTCTCTTCGATCATTGCGATGAAGGGCAGAAAGAGCGCTCGGTTGAGGCCGTTCTGATAGAGGAGATCCGGCCGGACATTGGCGGTCGCGACGATCACCATACCTCCGGCGAACAGGGCCTCGAACAAGCGGCCGAGCAGCATCGCATCGGCGATATCGGTCACGCTGAACTCATCAAAGCAGAGGAGGGTCGCCTTCTGCAGAATCCCATATGCGACGGCGGCGACGGGATCATCGCCTATGACCCTGCCGCTGCGGCGCTGCTGGCGCCACTCATGGATGACGGCATGCACTTGTGCCATGAAGGCATGAAAATGCACGCGGGTTTTTCGCGCGACGGGTGCAGCATCATAAAACAGATCCATCAGCATGGTCTTACCGCGCCCCGCTTCGCCCCAGATATAGAGGCCGGCGATCGGCGCCGCTTTGCGGGAGGGGCCGGATAGCCAGCCAAGGCCTTTGGACGGGCGCGGCGAGGCGGCAAGTGAGAGGCGCAAATCCTCCAGTCTGCGGACGACATCCTCCTGGGCCTCGTCCCGTTCAAGCTCAAGACGACGCGTCCTTTCGGCATAAAGATCGAGAAGCGATGCGGACAACTCACGCCTCAAGAACAAGGCCTGGCCCTGCAGAAGGCCTTCGGCGTGTTGAAAATCGACTTGGTCGAGCGGCCTCAGTTCGGACGTGAACAAAAGACTCCGCGTGCGCCTTTTCTTAATTTTTCCTTGAAAACTCAAGCCGGGAAAACGTTCAGTTTCGGGACAGAAAAAGGGCTTATTCTGCAGGAATCGGAAGGTCTCGCATCTTTGATGTGAAGGCCCGGCGCGCATCAAGAAGTTCAGGCGTGATTAAGAATTCAGAGGGTCGTGAACTGCTTGCGATCGCCCTTCTTCCATTTTAAGCGGGGAGAATAGTGCAGTTGACGTTGCATTGTGGCCCGGATCCTGCCTTTTTCTCATCTCATTGGCACAATAGGTTTTCGTTCAGGGCAGATTTGCGGCTTGGCGCGATTCATTTTTTCGCCTTGCCCCTCGCAGGAGAGTTGACGTCATGACCCAAAGGGATGCCATGCGGTGCGTCGTCCTTTGCCTCTTCCTTTTTGGTGTCCCCCAGCAAGGCTCCGCCGTGGTCTTCGGCAAGAACAGCCGCCGAAGTGTCGAGGAATTCGCCGCACAAGAGAAGCTCAACGCGGCGCAATTGCGCAGCCGTTTCGCCGGGGCCGGCCTCGTTGAGTGCGGCGAGGCGCATGGAGCAGGCCAGCTCACGCTCGCCAATGATGTCATCACGACCGCCGCGCATGTCTTCTTCGACGAGAAAGGCACGCCACGCGCCAAGACCTGCTATTTCGCCATGGAGCGCTATGGCAAGGACATTAGAGTGCCGATCGACTTGCGTTCGATTGTCGCGGGAAGCAAGGATCCCTATGCCATCGCCGCGGTCCACGACTGGGCCGTTGCCAAGCTCACGCGGCCGGTCGAAGACGTGGTTCCTTTCAGCCTTGCCGACGGGGCGAAGCCCGAAGAGCCGATTGAATTTGTTGCGCGCGGCCATATCGACTGGGGAGACGGGCGCAAGATGTCGATGGAGAAGTGCCATCTCCGCGATCAATTATCGGTCGGCACGGAAGGGACGCGGGAATTTTCCTTCGATTGCGAGACGGGCGACGGCGCGTCCGGCGGGGCGCTCGTGATGGCACCGGAAAAACCGGTCATTGGCGCCATTCTCGTCGGCTGGCGCAGCAACAAGCCATTCCGCTCGGCGCCCTTCTCGAAATATCATTATAATTTCGCCGTGACGATCGAAGGCGCCTTCAGAACGGCGGTCGTGGCCGCAGCCAGCAAGGTCGTCGTCGCGAAATAGTCGGGACTTGCTTCCAAACATGTCCTCGTTGCTCCCGCTCAACGCCTCGGCCGGGCCAATGCCGAGCCTCTTAGCGCGCTTATCGCTCGAACGGAATCGTTCGAGCGATAAGAAATCGCGCAAGATCAAGAAGTTGCAACTTTTGCGGAATTCGCTCTAATACCCGAGTTTCGGATCTGATAGGTCGCTCGTTTGAACGACGAGAGCGTTTCCCGAATCGGAAACGCTCTCGTTTTTTGATTTGTCGCATTTTCTCAACGCGAACCGGTATCCACTTCGCTGGAAAATTGCTCTACCCCAGCGCGAGCTTCAGCCAGTCTTCTTCCGAGATCGTCTCTATGCCGAGCTCGGTGGCCTTGGCGAGCTTTGTGCCGGCGCCGGGGCCAGCGACGACCAGATTGGTCTTTTTCGAGACTGACGCTGCGACCTTCGCGCCGAGCCGCTCGGCCAAGGCCTTGGCTTCATCGCGTGTCATGTGCTCGAGCGTGCCGGTGAAGACGATGGTCTTGCCCGCGACCGGACTTGTCGCCGCGACGGCTTCCATGGGTTCGACCGTCACTTGTTTCAAGAGCGCATCAAGCACATCCTCATTGTGTTTCTCGGCAAAGAAGTCGGCGACGGCCTCGGCAACCACCTCGCCGATCCCTTCGATATTGTTGATCTCGGCACGGGCCTCTGCGTCCTCCATTGCGGCCCGCGCCGTCCTGCGCAAGGCTTCAAAGGATTCGAAATGGCGGGCGAGGCGGCGGGCGTTGGTCTCGCCGATATGGCGGATGCCGAGCGCATAAATGAAACGGTTGAGAGGCAGGCTGCGGCGCGCCTCGATCGCGTTGATGAGATTATTCACCGAAAGCTCGCCAAAGCCTTCCCGCTCCTTGAGCTGGATCACCCCTTGCCGCTCGCGCTCCGGAAGGGTGAAGATATCGGCGGCGGTCTTGATCAGCCCTTCCCGGAAAAACAACTCGATCCGCTCATCGCCGAGCCCCTCGATGTCGAAGGCATTGCGCGAGGCAAAATGCTTCAGCCGCTCGACCGCTTGCGCCGGGCAGACGAGCGTGCCGGTGCAGCGCCGCACGGCCTCGGGTTCGCCTGTCTTGGGATCGATCTCGCGCAGGGCGGCAGAGCCGCAGACGGGGCAGGTTTCAGGGAATTCGTATTTTTTTGCTGAGGCAGGGCGTTTTTCAAGGACCACCTCGAGAATCTGCGGGATCACATCGCCCGCCCGCTGCACGATCACCGTGTCGCCCACGCGGATGTCCTTGCGCTCGATCTCATCCTCATTATGGAGCGTCGCATTGGAAACGACGACGCCGCCGACCGTGACGGGATCGAGCTTGGCGAGCGGTGTCAGCGCGCCGGTGCGCCCGACATTGATTTCAATCGCGCGCAAGATGGTGGTTGCCTTCTCGGCCGGAAATTTATGCGCCGCTGCCCAGCGCGGGGCCCGCGAGACGAAGCCAAGCCGCTTTTGCAGCGCGAGGCTGTCGACCTTATAGACGACGCCATCGATGTCGTAGCCAAGCTCGGCGCGCAGCAATTCGATCTTGCGATATTGGGCGATGAGCTCTTCCGCCGTCTCGCAAAGTATCATCAGCGGGTTGACCGGAAAGCCGTAGGCCTTGAAGGCGGCGATCATCCCCATTTGCGTGTCGGCCGGAAGAGTGGGCTCGACCTCGCCCCAGGCATAGGCAAAAAAATGCAGCGGGCGGGTTGCGGTCACCTTGGGATCGAGCTGGCGCAGCGAGCCTGCCGCCGAATTGCGCGGATTGGCGAACAGGCTCTTGCCGGCCTCCTTCTGGCGGGCGTTGAGCGCCGCGAAGTCCTGGTGCGTCATATAGATTTCGCCGCGCACTTCGAGGATGTTGGGGGCCTTGCCCTGAAGCGTCTTGGGGATTTCCGCGATGGTCGCGACATTGGCGGTGACATCCTCGCCTTCATAGCCGTCGCCGCGCGTCGCCGCCTGGACGAAGCGGCCTTCTTCATAGCGCAGCGAGCAGGAGAGCCCATCGATCTTGGGTTCGGCCGTGATGGCGAGCGGCGCGTCCGGATCGAGGCCAAGAAAGCGGCGCACGCGGGCGGAAAATTCGGCGACCTCAACCTCATCGAAAATATTGCCCAAGGAGAGCATCGGCACGCGGTGGCGGATCTTGGCGAATTTTTCCGAGGGCGTGGCGCCGACCTTTTGGGTGAGCGATTCGGAGCTCGCGAGCTCCGGAAAGGCGGCTTCGAGCGCCTCATAACGTTGGCGAAGCGCGTCATATTCGGCATCCGAGATGACGGGCGCATCCTCGGTGTAATAGAGTTTGTCATGCCGGGCGATCTCCTCGCCAAGCTTGGCATGTTCGCGGCGCGCTTGCGCTTCACTGAGGCTT
>DATJTB010000138.1:0-8918 GCA_035503795.1 Methylocella sp. | reverse complement strand
TGGCCCAGACGACCGAATCGTCCTGAAGAAAATCACGATTGGCCGGAATCTCGGGAGCCAAGTTGAAGTTTTAAGCGGCCTTTTGCCCACGGATCGTGTTGTCAAGAGTCCGCCCGACTCACTGTCGGCCGGTGATCTTGTCCGCTTTACAAGCGACTCCAATGCGACGGGATAAAGATGCGGCCTCTGAAGTCGTCACGCAAAGATGATGCCACCGGTCAGCGTGAAAATCACAGAACGGAGCCGCTAGCATGTCTGTCCCTCCTCCGACCAAACCAGGCCCGTGTGCGTGAGCAAGTGCCTTGTCCTGATCTGGTGGCTCTGCATCGGCCTGTCCGCTTGTGCCGTAGGGCCGGATTACGAGACTCCCGAAACGGAAGTGCCGGATGCATTCAAGCCACCGGGGGTCAAAGTCGCGCATAAGAGTACCCAAGAAACCGCTATGGATCGCGCTGAATGGTGGCGCTCATTGCATGATCCTGAGCTCGATTCCCTTATTGACCGCGCGATCGAATCCAATCTTACTCTTGAGATCGCGTTGACGCGGCTTCAAGCCGCGCGGACCCAAGAATTGGTGGTCATTGGGCAAGCCCTTCCCGCCGGCGGCGCGACAGGGGGCGGTGGCATCGGTACGGGCACGAATCTGTCGGTTGGCCGTGCAATGGAACCTCTCCGATCGGCGGAAAATTTAACGAACCTTTCGAAACTTACCGAGGCGGGTGGCTTTGAGGCAACATGGGAAGTCGATATCTTCGGGAAATATTGGCGCGCCCTTCAAGAAGCTACTTACAATGCGGAAGCCCTGGCAGATGCACGAAATTGGGTATTGGTAACGGTCGCGGCGGATGTCGCCCGCGCTTACCTCGATATGCGAGCTCTGCAAGGCCAGCTTGCCGTCTTACGGAAAAACATCAGCGTTGCGAAAGCCAGTTTAGAGTTCGCCAAAACCCGCTTTGAGCGCGGGATTACGAATGAACTCGATGTGGCTCTGGCACAGCGCTTTTTGGGCACCTTGCAGGCGGGGGTCGCGCCGTTCGAAGCCCAAGTTGAGGCAAGCCGGAATGTCATTGCTATTCTTCTTGGCCAATTTCCCGAAGACCTCGCAAAGGAACTGGCAGCCCCTGGAAAGCTACCGGCCTTCCCAGCTGAAATTGCTCCCGGTCTGCCGATCGAGCTTTTACGACGGCGACCGGATATCCGCGAGTCTGAACGTCAACTTGCCGCCGCGACGGCTCACATCGGCGTGGCAACGGCCGATCTTTTCCCGCAGGTGATCCTCACTGGCGCGGTTGGTGGCCAAGGCGGACCCGCTAAGAGCACGGCCATTCCGCTCACTTTTATCGGCTCGGCCGGCCCTTCCGTCTACTGGCCCATGCTGGATTTCGGCACCTTGGACGCGATCGTCAATATCGCCGAATATGACGCCCATGCGCTTCTGTTCAATTACAAGCAGACCATCATTATCGCGGTCCAGCAAGTCGATGACTCCATCGCGTTCTATGGCGCGGCCCAGCAGCGCTTAAGGGATCTCAATCGAGCGCTGGTGGCAGCCCGCCTGGCAACAAGGATCGCAAATGATCGATATGACCGCGGCTTGACCGACTATTTGAATGTGCTCGATGCCGAACGGCAAGAATACGATCTTGAACAGCAATATGTCAGCACGCAAGGGACCGCGGCCGAAGAATTCGTCGCGCTTTACAAGGCGCTTGGCGGCGGGTGGGAGTCGCACCAAATGATCCCGCCGATCAAACCGCCTCAGCCGGCCATCATCGCGGCGGCCACGCGTAGTCTGGCTCCGGATGAAGTGCGATAATTGAAAACGAGAAGAACCGGATTTGTATTGCTGAGATTGGCCCGTGTCCAGAAGACGTGGATCATATTCTAGCCGAAGGCCCGGTAAAGGCTGTCGCCTGCGAAAGATTTGCGGAGCGCCACGTCTTTGATCGTCCGCCAGCGAAGAGGGCTCGTCGTAGCGATCTGGGACTCCTGTTCTGTCCTCTCAGACAGGGCTTCAGCTCACCCCAGAGCTGCCCTCGCGGAGCGGGTTCGTTAACCGTCTTATTCCGCCGCGCTTTTCGTGCCGCCGAACCGCCGCTCGATATAATCCTCGACGATCGTCTTGAATTCGCCGGCGATGTTGTCACCGCGCAGGGTCAGCGCCTTCTGCCCATCGATGAAGACGGGTGCGGCGGGAGTCTCGCCGGTGCCAGGCAGCGAAATGCCGATGTCGGCGTGTTTCGACTCACCGGGGCCATTCACAATGCAGCCCATCACCGCGACATTCAGCGTCTCGACACCCGGATAGCGGCTGCGCCAGAGCGGCATGGCATCACGGATGTGGGCCTGGATATCACAGGCAAGCTCCTGGAAGACCGTCGAGGTGGTACGCCCACAGCCCGGGCAGGCGGCGACGAGCGGCACGAAGGTGCGAAAGCCCATGGTCTGCAAAAGCTCTTGGGCAACCTTCACTTCGAGGGTGCGGTCGCCGCCAGGCTCGGGAGTGAGCGAAACGCGGATGGTGTCGCCGATCCCTTCCTGCAGCAGGACGCCCATGGCGGCGGAAGAAGCCACGATTCCCTTGGAGCCGAGGCCGGCTTCGGTGAGGCCGAGATGCAAAGCGTAATCGCAGCGCTTGGCGAGCGCCCGATAGACGCCGATCAGCGGCTGCACCCCGGAGACTTTCGCCGAAAGCAGGATCCTGTCGCGGCCAAGCCCGATTTCCTCGGCGCGCTTCGCCGAGGAAAGGGCGGATTGGATCATGGCCTCGCGCAACACCGCGCCGGCGGGCGCCGGGGTGGCCGCCTTGGCGTTGGCATCCATCAGAGCGGTCAGAAGCTCCTGATCGAGCGAGCCCCAATTGGCGCCGATCCGCACCGGCTTGCCATGCCGGATCGCCAGCTCGATGATCTGGCCGAATTGCTTGTCGCGCTTATCCTTGAAGCCGACATTGCCGGGATTGATTCGATATTTGGCGAGCGCCTCGGCGCAGGCGGGATGGTCGGCAAGGAGCTTGTGCCCGATATAATGGAAATCGCCGATGAGCGGCACATGGCAGCCCTCCCTGGCGAGGCGGTCGCGGATATGGGGAACCGCGGCGGCGGCCTCATCGCGATCGACCGTGATGCGGACCAGCTCCGAGCCCGCCTGCGCGAGGGCTGCGACCTGCACCGCGGTTGCCGCCACATCGGCCGTGTCCGTATTGGTCATGGACTGGACGACGACCGGCGCGCCGCCGCCGATGATGACCGCGGCGGGGCCGGAGCCCACGCGCACGCCGACGCTTGGCCGGCGGGGCAAGGGGGCTGTCTCTTCGGGCTCCATGAGAGCCAGGGAATCTTCCAAGCTTGCATGCATCATGGCTTTAGGGGTGGCGAAAAACGTCCGCCCCGTCAAGGGCTCGGCGAGGGTCTCTTCGCCCCTCGACAGGAACGGCCAAGGCCGCCTATAGAGCGAGACTGCGGCTTCGCTCTGTCGCAATTTGGCGTTATTCTGAATTTTCACGAAACTCTCGTTCATCCCCGCCAAGGATCGGATCTCCATCATGGCCTCGAAGACCCGCCTTTATGTGATCGGCACGCTGATCGCGCTCGCGATTGCCGCTGGCCCTGTGGCCGTTGCGGATTATTTTCTCCCCCATCACGCCATTTTGCGGATCGTCGGGGCGGAGACGCGCCGGCCGTTCGGAACGACCAAGCGAGACCCCACGACACATGATGTATTTTATGTCTTCGCCGAGGATATCGACACTCATAAACCCTGGGTCTTCCAAAATGAGGACACGGGCTTCGGCCTTCCCTTCTATTTCAAATTCAATTCGGCCGATGTTCAGGCGGTCGCGCAGTCTTTAGCAGGCGAGCGCGGCACGGCGCTCATCACCTATTACGGCTGGCGGATCCAGCTCTTCTCGGTCGTGCCGAATATTATCAGCATCAAACGGGTCGATCCCGATTCCTCGCTGCCCTTTCCCTTTGTCTATGTTGGCTTTTGGGGGGTGATCCTGGGAGGGGGCTTCTGGCTCTTTTGGCGGTTCCGCCGATTCTTCGGCAAGGGCGCCGCGAAGGTCTGAGGGTTTTGTAGGATTTTGAGCCCTGACCTTACCAAAATGTTTCACGTGAAACATTTTGGTCCGATCGGGGCCGAAAATCTTACAAGGGTTCTGACGCTTTCTCCTCGGCGAGAGGTGGAATGGCGTCGGAATTTGGTCTTATGGCTCCTTCAAGAGGCTCATGGGGCCCTTTCCGGCGGGTCCTTCGTCCGGATCTCGATCAATTTGGCGGGGTGCCCGGCGCCGCCGCCGAAGGCGGAGGCTGCGGCGAGAAAGCCTTCCATGCGGCCTTCGAGCGCCGCGAGGCGCTTGTCCATTTCGACCACCGCCAGCGCCAATTGTTCGAGCTTGTGGCTCTGGCTGGTGATTCGCTCTTCCAAAAGGAGCACCTGCCGGATCGCCTTCAAGGCATCACCAACGCTGCTCACGCGCGCGGCCGGTTGAAGCGAGCGAGCGCGGCGTACATCTCGGCTGTTGCCGAGATGGCAACTACTGATGGCGAAATCGGGCGAGCCCGATTTCGAGCACCGCATCGGTCTTATCGAGCTGGGCAAGCGTGCGCTTGTGAAGATCCTTGAAGCCGGCGAGAAGGCTGGCAAGCTCGGCTTCCGCCGCCGCATCGGCCGGCTCATAATTCAGCGCCGCTCGCCTGATATATTCGGCCGTCGAGAGCTTTCCGGCTGCCGCTGCCTTTTTCTCGACGCGCGCCTTGTCCTTCGCCGTGATCGGGACGATCAATCGCTTGTTCGCTAGGCCCATTTCGTGCTCATGTCGTTATACATGATCATATATAACGCATTCATATATAGATCAAGAAGCTCATCAAAACGGCATCGGGGCAAGTTCCCGGCCAGAGCATTTTCCCGCGAATCGGAAACCGGTCCGCGCTGAGAAAATGCGACAAATCAAAAAGCGAGAGCCTTCCCGAAACGGCTCTGGCCATTCATCGCTTGCTCCGCGCCGGATGCGCGAACGAATGGTGAGGGGTTGGCGGATGCGAAGCGCCCACAACCGAGCCCCGTCTCGCTCACTCGCCCGTTTGCAGCAAGCCTCCGGACCGCCGGGCACTCGCCATCAGGCGAAAGAAGCCGAAGGTCGCCGCGGCGAAGAGAACGGCATCGATCGCAAGGCCGGTCAGCATCAGATCGGTGCGCAGGACATGGCTGACGAGGAGGCCGCGCAAGCCCTCGAAGACATAGGTCGGCGGCAGCGCCCAGCAGACCTTCTGCAGCCAGGAAGGCAGTACCGCCACCGGATAATAGACGCAGCCGAGCGGCTGAATGACGAACATCAGCGACCAGACGAGATTTTCCGTCCCGAGCCCATAGCGCAAGAGGATCCCGGAAACGATGAGGCCGACGCTCCAGGCAAAGAGGATCAGAACGGCGAAAAAGGCCCAGAAAGCCAGGCCGAGCGACCAGAGATTGAAACCGAAGAACAGCATCGCCATGAGCGCGACCGGGAGGACGCTGGCGACGAGCCGGATGAGGCTCATCGCCATCAAGGACAGGATGAGTTCAACGGGCCGCAGCGGGCTCATGAGCAGATTGGCGATGTTGCGCGACCACATCTCTTCCAAAAAGGCAAAGGAAAAGCCTTGCTGGCCGCGCAGCAGAATGTCCCATAAAAGCACCGCGCCGATCAGCGCGCCGGCGGCCATCACCGCGCCATTGGCTTTCCCTTGGGTCTGTAGCCCCAGGAGATAGTTCTGCATGAACCCCCAGGTGAACATTTGCATCGCCGGCCAATAGATCATCTCCAGAAGGCGCGGCCAGGACGAGCGCAAAAGATAGGTGTAGCGCTCGATCATCGCGCCGACCCGGTTCAGGGAGAAAGCCGCGCGCGCCCTCACGAGGCGGCCTCGCTCACATCCTTCGTCCGGCCGCGCGCCACATCGAGGAACACATCCTCGAGCCGGTCGCGCCGGTAGCGGGCGAGGAGCGCGCCCGGCGAGGCGTCATCGATCAGCCGGCCGGCCCGGAGCATGATCACCCGGTCGCACAGCCGCTCGACCTCGCTCATATTGTGCGAGGCCAGGAGGATGGTGCAGCCCCGGTCGCGCCGGTGCGCCTCGAGATAGCCGCGCACCCAATCGGCCGTGTCGGGGTCGAGCGAGGCGGTCGGCTCGTCAAGCAGCAACAATTCCGGGTCGTTGATCAGCGCCTTGGCGAGCGCCACGCGGGTCTTCTGGCCGGCCGAGAGGCTGCCGTTCCGCCGGTCGAGAAAATCCTTGAGCGCCAGATCGGAGGCGAGGCGGGCGATCTTGCCGTTGATGTCCTCGACACCATAGAGCCTGGCGAAAACCCGCAGATTCTGCCGCACGGTCAGGCGATGCGGCATATCCACATAGGGGCTTTCGAAATTCATCCGGCCGAGCACATCGAGGCGCTCGCGCGCCATATCGTGGCCGAAGACGCGGATCCGCCCCTGCGTCGGCTCGATCAGCCCCATGATCATGCCGATCGTCGTCGTCTTGCCGGCGCCATTGCCGCCGAGCAAGCCGGTCGTCGAGCCGGCCGAAAGCGAGAAGGAGAGGGGGCCGACGGCAAGGGTTTGGCCGTAGAATTTCGTCAAGCCCTCGATCGTGAGGGGCGGGCAGGTCGATTGAAGCATGCCCGTTCCTACTCTCCCGGCGGGCCGTACCGCAAGGGGCAAGCCGAGGCTCGATGGGTGGCCAAGCTCTGGCGAAGCCGCGCAAGCGAGCGACCGGGGCTGGTGCGCGGGAGGCCCCCTCCAGCAGCTTGCCGCTTGGAAGAAGGCCGAAGGGCGGCAGCCCGCGCTTTTCGAGCTTCGCACCGATTGCCGCCCGCGCGCCGAATGCCCCCATCCGCCCTGCTGCGCAGGGCACCTTCCCCCATAGGGGAAGGATATCCCACCCCTGGCAAGGGGAGGGTGGCTCGCGAAGCGAGACGGGTGGGGTAATCCCGAAAGCAAGTCCAAGGATATCTGATGGCAGGAACGGAAGCGACTATTTTCGGACGATGCCTGGCGCGCTTTCCGCTCGCACAGAATCATGCGAGCGATAAGCAATCGCGCTAAATCAAAAAGTTGGAGCGAATAATGACCGAAAAAGTCTATCAACTTTTTCGGAATTCGCTCTACCCATTGTACCTGGTGACCGGCGCGGGGCTTTTCCTGCCTTGATTTTTGACCCATAAAAATTTTATAAAGGATTGAAATAACGATATTTTTTAGCATGGCAACCCAAGCGCCCATCGACCCGATCCTCAAACGCTTCCGCGCCGCCTTGGATGAAATCTACGGTGACCGCGTGGCGCGCGTGGTGCTGTTCGGCTCTCGTGCGCGCGGCGACGCGCGACCGGATTCCGATTACGATGTGGCGGTGTTTTTGCGCGACATGCCCGACCGCATGGTCGAGATGAACCAGCTTGCCTATGTCAGCACGGCCATTCTTTACGACACTGGCGAAGTTGTAAATGCCATGCCTTATCAGGCGGACACCTACAACGACGAGCGCATGCCGCTGATGTACGAAATTCGCCGCGAAGGTGTTGACCTGTGAAGCCGCAGAGCGCCGCGTTCCTCGAGAAGGCGCGCGAGCTTCTTGACGATACGGAGACGATGCTTCGTGTTGACCTCACCGACGCAGCCGGGCGCACAGCATATCTTGCCGGGTTCCATCCTGCCCAAGCCCTCATCTTCGAGACCAATGGGCGCGTGTTTAAGACACACACGGGCGTGCGGTCGGAGTTCGCGCGCCTTGTGAAAGATGATCCGCGTATTGATAGCGAATTACGTGCGTTTCTTGGCCTCACTTATCAGCTTAAGGCTATCACCGATTATGAAATCGGCGCCGGTTCCCACGTCACAGCCGAAACCGCCCGCGCTGCCCTCCTGACGGCGCGCCGGTTTGTGGAGTGCGTGTCGGACGCCATGAAATGATGCACTCCCGCGCATCCCGGCGAAGCGAGGAGCGTGCCTATGAAATGATTCACAGGCGCTTGAACCGTGAGTTAGGGCGCAAGTGCTTCGCCATCGCGGGCTACATCATAGAGGAACTTGTCGCGGAAATCGGCGCGGCCTTTTATGCGCCGATCTTGGGATTACGCCCGAAACCCGCGAGGACCACGCCGCCTGTATCGCCTCATGGCTCAGTCCTGAAGGACGACAAGCGGGCGATCTTCACCGCCGCCAGCCTCTGCACGGCTTGCATCCGCAGACCAGCAAGGAAGCGGAGGACATGCAGGAGGCCGCATAAGCAAGGAGGCCGCGCGCTCCGGCGCGGGCCTCCTTTTCCCTTGTCAGGGCTGGCATGCGGGCGGCAGCGGAAACCGTGAAAGGGCGCGGTTGCTTGTTGTCCCTGCCGCTTTCGCGGTAGGAGTCGAAAATCATGCAAGATTACACTCCGTTTTGCCGCCAACCAGCCGTGCATAATTCAGGCAAAACCCGTAAGATTTAAGGTACTTCTACAAAGTGCCGATTTGTGCTATAATTTTGTGCTATAATTATATAATGGAACCGATTTACAGCGATCATAGCCGGCTTGACGAGCGCAGCCTTGCCCTGCATGCGCTTGTCGCTCAGAAGGTTCAGGCCGCGCCCGCCTTGCTGGATAAGGCGCGGCAGAATATTCGCCGCTGGCAGCAAGCGAATGGAAGCCCATCGCTGGCGCTGGCGGAATGGGAGCAGATTCTTGGCTCCCCAGTCGATCAAGTGACGGCGTTCTTGGTGGAACGTTCCGAGCGGGCGACCCGCCTCCGCCAATCCAGCCCGTTCGCGGGCATTTTGACGGAGGCCGAGCGACGCGCCATTTATGAATCGTACTCAACTCGAACATATCATCCGCGCCGCGAGCCGAATCTCGGATGATGCCGAAATAGTGGTTATCGGCAGCCAGTCCATTCACGCG
>DATJTB010000137.1:0-2871 GCA_035503795.1 Methylocella sp. | reverse complement strand
GGATGAAATGCGCGAGAGGATCGCGGTCTTCGAGCCACAAGGAAAAACGCTTGCCACGCTGTCGCGGCGTCTGAAAAATGCGTTCGATCCGCACGCCATTTTGGAGCCGCGCCGCATGTTCGCGGAATTTTAGCGATGCAGACTCATTTCTCTCTTGAGCAGCTCAAGGATCCCGTAACGGCCGAGGCCGAAAGAATATTGCGCGCCTGCGTCCACTGCGGTTTCTGCACCGCCACCTGCCCTACTTTCGTGCTCAATGGCGATGAGCTCGACAGCCCGCGCGGTCGCATCTATCTCATCAAGGACATGCTGGAGAAAAACCGGCCGGCCGACCCCCTGACCGTGAAACATCTCGACCGCTGCCTGTCCTGCCTCGCCTGCATGACGGTCTGCCCATCCGGCGTGAACTACCGGCATCTGATCGATCGGGCGCGAAGCCATATTGAAAAGACGTTTCAGCGCCCCTGGCAGGATAGGCTTCTGCGCACCCTTCTCGGTGCCATCCTGCCTTATCCACAACGCTTCCGTTTTGCGCTCGGGGCGGCCCGGCTTGCCGAGCCGTTGCGCGGAGTGCTGCCGCGCCTCGGCCGCAGCGGCGAAAGGCTCGCCGCGATGCTGGGCCTGGCGCCCAGGATGCTTTCGACTCCGCGAAGCGAGCCACTTGAAGCTATTGCCGCGCCTGCCGCAGTCGCGCGGGTTGCGCTCCTGTCCGGCTGTGTCCAAAGCGTCTTGCGGCCCGATATCAACCAGGCCGCGGCGCGTCTCCTCGCCAAGCTTGGAATCGCCGTCCTGAGCCCCAATGGAGAAGGATGTTGCGGAGCCCTGCGGTATCATTTGGGCCAGGAAGAGCGCGCGCTGCGGCAAGCCCGCCACAACATCGATCTATGGAACGCGGAAATCGAGCGGGGCGGTGTTTCGGCCATTCTGGTCACCGCTTCAGGCTGCGGCAGCATGGTCAAGGATTACGGATATTTGCTGCGCAATGACAAATCCTATGCGGCGAAGGCTGCGCGGATTTCCGCCCTGACGGAGGATGTGACGGAATTCCTGGCCAAGCAGAAACTGCCACCGCCGAGCCAGTCGCTGAGGGTGAGGGTCGCCTATCACTCGGCCTGCTCCCTGCAGCATGGCCAGAAGATCGAGGTAGAGCCCAGAGCTCTTCTGCGACAGGCGGGTTTCGAGCTTTGCGAGATTCCCGAAGGCCATTTGTGTTGTGGCTCGGCGGGCACCTATAATATTCTCGAACCGGAGATCGCGGGCAAGCTGCGCGACCGCAAGATCGCCAATATTGAAAAGACCGCTTCGCATCTCATCGCGACCGGCAATATCGGCTGCCTGACACAGATCGCTTCCGGCACACGGATTCCGGTGCTTCACACCATAGAGCTTCTTGATTTCGCCTATGGCGGGCCGCGCCTTTTTGCCCTTCAGCAACACCCGGATTGAGGCATTCCGCGCCCAATTATTTCAGGCCGCGCTTGCGATGTCCCGCAGCGCCTCGCCGACCGCTGCGAGCGCCGCCTCAGCCGCCTGGGCTTGCGGGCCGCCGGCTTGCGCGAGGTCACGGCGGCCACCGCCATTCTTGCCACCGAGCTGGATCGCGGCGGGGCGCACCAATTGAACCGCGTCAAAGCGCTGGGTCAGATCGGCCGTGACGCCGACGACGACGCCGGCTTTGCCGTCCTCGCCCACACCGACTATCGCGATGACCCCGGAGCCGACGCTCGCCTTGGCCTCATCGGCGAGCGATTTCAAATCCTTCATCGCCACCCCTCGGACCACCCGCGCAAGGAACCGGACGCCGCCGATCTCTTGAACGGGCTGGGCCTCGGGCCCGCCCCCCGCGCCCAGCGCGAGCTTGCGTCGGGCCTCGCTCAATTCGCGCTCGAGCTTCCTGTTTTCCTCGATGAGGCTCATCAGGCGCTTGTCGGTTTCGTCCTCCGGTGTCTTCAGAAGGGCGGCCAGCGCATGCAGATGATGCGCGCGCGCATTGAGATAGTGGCGCGCCTCATCCGCCGTCTTGGCTTCGATGCGCCGCACGCCGGCCGCGACCGGCCCCTCCGATACGAGCGTGATGAGGCCGATATCGCCGGTGCGGGAGACATGTGTTCCACCGCAAAGCTCCGTTGAAAAAGCAAGTTCGGGCGCTGCGGCCTGCGGAGATTCATCGAATGCTGGAAAACCCATCGAGACGACCCGGACCTCGTCGCCATATTTTTCGCCGAACAAGGCGCGGGCGCCAGTCTCGATCGCTTCGCTAATCCCCATCTGGCGTGTCACGACAGGCGAGTTCTCGAGGATGATGTGGTTGGCCATATCCTCAATGCGGGCGAACTCATCCGAGGTGATGGGCTTTGGATGGGTGAAGTCGAAGCGCAACCTTCCAGGCGCGACGAGCGAGCCTTTCTGGGCGACATGCTCGCCCAGCACCCGGCGCAAGGCTTCATGCAAGAGATGCGTCGCCGAATGGCTGGTGCGGATCGCCTGACGGCGGGGCTGATCGACGAGGAGTTCGAGCGCAAGCCCGACCGTGAGCTCGCCCTCTTCCACCACGCCCTCATGGACGAACACGGTGCCAAGCTTTTTCTGCGTATTCTCGACGCGGAAGCGAAGCCCACTTGCCTGCATCACGCCGGTGTCGCCGACCTGGCCGCCGGACTCGCCGTAAAAGGGAGTCTGGTGAAGAATGACCGAGCCTCGCTCGCCTTTGCCGAGCGTTGTGACTTCCTTGCCATCTTTGATGAGGGCGGCGATGAGGCCTTCCGCCTGCTCCGTCTCGTAGCCCACGAACTCCGTGGCGCCGGTTTTTTCCCTGATTTTGTACCAGAGGGCCTCGGTCGCCACTTCGCCGGATCCGGCCCAGGCCTTGCG
>DATJTB010000136.1:0-5748 GCA_035503795.1 Methylocella sp. | reverse complement strand
CGCAATATTTTCCGCAGCTCTCCTCCAGCGTATTCTGGGCAAAGCTACGGGACACGTCGATTTCGCGGACCTCGACGCCGTTCTTGCGCGCATCACCGACGATCTGTGCCGGAGCGTAAAAACCCATCGGTTGGGAATTGAGGAGCGCCGCGCAGAAAACGTCGGGGTACCAGCATTTCATCCAGGCGGACGCATAGGCGATCAGCGCAAAAGAGGCGGCATGGCTTTCCGGGAATCCGTAAGAGCCAAAACCTTCGAGCTGCTTGAAGGTCTGCGAGGCGAAGGCGGGCTCATAGCCGTTGGCGATCATGCCGGTGATGAGCTTGTCACGAAAGGCCGAGACTCCACCCGTGTGCTTGAAAGTCGCCATCGACTTGCGAAGCTGGTCGGCCTCGCCAGGCGTGAAGCCGGCGCAGACAATCGCAACCCTCATCGCCTGCTCCTGAAACAAGGGCACGCCCAGCGTCTTGCCGAGCACTTGTTCCAATTCGGGTTTGGGATAGACGACGGGCTCCAGCCCTTCGCGCCGACGTAGATAGGGATGGACCATGTCGCCCTGGATCGGGCCTGGACGGACGATCGCGACCTCCACCACAAGGTCGTAGAAGGTGCGCGGTTTGATCCGTGGCAGCATGGACATCTGCGCGCGGCTTTCGATCTGAAAAGTGCCGAGCGTGTCGGCCTTGCGGATCATGGCGTAGGTGCGGGGATCCTCGGCTGGGATCGTCGCGAGATCGAGATTGATGCCCTTGTGCTCGGCCAGGAAGTCGAAGGCGCGTTTCATGCAGCTGAGCATGCCGAGCGCGAGCACGTCCACCTTCATGAAACGCAAGGCGTCAATGTCGTCCTTGTCCCATTCAATGACCTGCCGGTCGATCATGGCGGCCGGCTCGATCGGCACCAGATCGTCGAGCCGATCGTGGGTCAGGACGAAGCCGCCTGGGTGCTGGCTGAGATGGCGCGGCGCGCCAATGAGCTGGCGGGCAAGGTCAAGCGTCAGGCGCAGACGGCGGTCCGAAAGATTGAGGTTCAGCTCCTTGATATGCCTGATCTCCACACCTTCCTCCGACCAGCCCCAGACTTGGGAGGACAGCATCTTGGTGAGATCCTCTGTGAGGCCGAGCGCCTTGCCCACATCGCGGATCGCGCCCTTGGTGCGATAACGGATGACCGTTGAGCACAAAGCCGCGTGATCCCGGCCATAGGTGTCAAAAATCCACTGCATGACGATCTCGCGGCGCTCATGCTCGAAATCAACGTCGATATCGGGCGGCTCGCGGCGCTCTTCCGAGACGAAACGCTCGAACAAGAGGTCATGGAGTGCGGGATCGATCGAGGTGATGCCGAGCACATAGCAGACGGCGGAGTTGGCCGCGGAGCCGCGCCCCTGGCACAGGATGTCCTTCGAGCGGGCGAAGTGCACGATCGAATGGACGGTCAGGAAGTAGGGTGCGTAGTGCAGCTTTTCGATCAGCCGCAGCTCATGTTCGAGAGTCTTGCGCACCTTGTCCGGCAGGCCCTCCGGATAGCGCGAGGCGGCGCCTTCCCAGGTGAGCTTCTCCAATGTCTGTTGCGGCGTCAGCCTCGGATCGGTGCGTTCCTCGGGGTATTGGTAGGCAAGTTCGTCGAGCGAGAAGCGGCAGCGCTCAACGATCTCGATTGTGCGCGCCAGTGCCTCGGGATAGCGGGCGAAAAGGCGGTGCATCTCCTCGGGCGGTTTCAGATGCCGATCGGCATGGCGCTCGCGCCGGTCGCCGAGCTCATCGATAGTGACGTTGTGGCGGATGCAGGTCACCACGTCTTGCAGGATACGCCGGCCCGGCTCATGAAAGAGCACGTCATTGGTGACAACTGTAGGCACACGCATGGCCTCGGCAAGAATGTTGAGTTCATAGAGACGCAGCTGATCGTTTGGTCGCCGGCGGAGTGAGAGGGCCAGATAGGCGCGATCGCCAAACGCCTTGTGCAGCCGCCGCAGCCGCAGCGCGCATTCCGCATCCGCGATGTCCGGCACGAGGACCGCGATCAGGCCCTCGCTAAAGGCTACGAGATCCGGCCAGGCGAGATCGCATTCGCCCTTGCCGGCGCGCTTTTTGCTAAGCGAGAGCAGCCGGCAGAGGCGCGAATAGGCCGGCCGGTCGGTTGGATAGACCAGCACCGAAAGACCGTCATTGAAATCGAGACGGCAGCCGACCACCAGGCGAACTCCGGTGGTTTTGGCGGCTTCATGCGCGCGGACGATGCCGGCGAGCGAATTGCGGTCGACAATGCCAAGCGCCTCGATGCCCATGGCGGCCGCGGCGGCAAAGAGATCTTCGCAGGAAGAGGCCCCCCGCAAGAAGCTGAAATGCGAGGTCACCTGCAGTTCGGCGTAACGGGGCGTTTTCATCCAAAGATGCCATGCAGGAACCAGCGCTGCGAGCCGGTCCGCTGATTCTCGCCATCCCCGGCGCGGAATACCCAATAGCGCTGGCCGGCCTCATCCTCGATTCGAAAATAGTCGCGAACAGCGATCAGCTCGGGATCGCGCTTCCACCATTCGCCATAGACCCGCTCGGGGCCATCGGCGCACTTCACCCGCCGGCGCACCCCCCGCCAGGTGAAGGTGACGGGCGGTTGGTCGGGAAGGAGCGCGACCGTGTCGATCGGCTCCGGATAGGCGAGTAGCCGTGGTGGCCGTGGCCAATGTTCCGGCCATTCCGCACCGATTTCCGGCGCAAGCGCCGGAATGTGGCGGACGGAGCGCTCGGGCACATCGCTCGCAACCGGTATGATGCGGTAGAGGTTCTGTGCGCCAACCCGATTGGCGAGGAGATCGATGAGATCCGAGACATCGGGCTGAGGTTCCTCGACCAGGCTCGACACCATCTGCTTGGGGTTCAACTGTTCGGCGACACTCGCCGCCAAAGTCATGACCTCGATGCCAAAGGCTGGATCGATGGTCTCGATCTTGTCGGAGAGAAGCCGGGTCATGCGCTTCACGTCGCGCAGCGGTCGAGCCGTGCCGACACGGACCGCCTCGGCTCGGCTGTCGACGCGATGGCAGATCAGATCGAGCTGCCGTGCGCCGAGCCCTTTTCGCTCCAGCACGTCGCAGAGCTGGCCAGCCAGTTTCCCAACGGAGCGGGTGATCGTTTCGGCCGCGCCGATCGGTTCGCAGAAGGCGCGGCGAACCTCGATCAGCTCCTTTCGCCGAATGGGCACGATCGGTTCGACTATTCCGCCGACTGCCTGATCGAGACGAAGGCCAAGTTCCGGACCGAAACGCAAAGTAAGCGGCGCGCGCGGCCGCGCCAGCAGTTCGCCCACCAGATCGAAGCCAAGCACGCGCAGAGAATCGACAAGCCCTGGCGCAAGGCGCAAGGCTGCGATTGGGAGCGACGCGATATCCGCAACGGATTCGCCCGACTTGGAAATGAAGCTGGGTCGCGCCGCGAAGCGTGCCAATGCGTGCGCTGCGCCCCAGCTGTCGGCGATCGCGGCGCGGGCGCAGATGCCAAAGCCGACGAGCTTCTCGATCAGAGTCGCGAGCATGGGGGCCTCACCACCATGCAGATGATCCGCGCCGGTGGAATCGATGACGATCCCGTCCGGCGGATCGGTCGCGACGATCGGCGCGAACCGCTGCAGGACCCAGAGCGCCAGCCGCTCAAGCACGGCCGTATCGGCGGCGGGATCGGCCTCCTGGACCTCGAGGCCGGGCAGGAGCGCCTGGGCCTTGGTCGCGGGCATGCCGATGCGAAGGCCGGCGGCCTGAGCCGCTGCATTTGCCGCCAGCACCACACGCCGTCTTCCTTCCCGGCCAATCAATATGAGCGGCGTCTCAGGCGGAAGCGCCGCGTCGCCCGCCTTCCACCTGACGAGGTCTGTGGGTAAGGTCGGCAGGTAGACCGAGATGACCCGTGTCATCACATGCCTCCAGTTCGAAATTCGTGCTTTCGCCGGCGCGGCATCGGATGAGTTCGACAAGCCAGCGCGGGCGGCCGACGCCTGGAACGGGGAGCGGAGTCGAGGGAAGAGCCGAGATACGCCAACGTGTCATGGCAGCGGTCGGCTGCCCAAAATCGACAGCCTCGGCCTGCCGGCGCCAGCGGCGCAAGGCGATGCCGATCGTGCCCGAGCCTTCCGCGGCGAGCTGAAGTCGCCGCGAGGCGGTCATCGGCAGGCGCGCGACCTCGGCGACGACCGCACCGAGCCCACCATGCCGGAGGCCTTCCTCACAACAGGCCAGCACCGTCTTTTCATCGCCAGCCTCCAGAAAGATGACACGGTCGGACTTCAGGCCCGCCTGCGCAAGCGCCGGGACAAACAGGTCCGGCCGAGTGACGCACCAAAGGACCTTGCCCAAAGCACGGGCGGCAATCCCAGCCGTGAAGAGCGCGGCGACCGCCCCATCGATGGCGCCATTGCCGCCGCCCGCGACCTCGTGCAAGGCACCGAAAGCGAGACCGCCGCCCGGAAGCCGCGAGTCCACCAAGGCCAAACCAAACGGCAGGACCGATGCCGCGCGTCGGTGCCGGCCTTCAATCCGCCGGATCTCGGCGCGCAGAGACGCTAGAGCATGCTGCGAAAAAGTGGCATCGGTTTTTCGCATAAAGCATGCTCTAAACTTTTGGAATCGATCACGTTATCTGCGTTTGGACGGTTCCGTCCAAACGCAGCGTGATCTAGTGCGGACTCAGACTGCACGATCGACACCCGACCTCCGTGGATTGTCGTTTAAATGTTCTTTATTTGTTCTCATCCAGACGAAAGAGTCAAGGCCTCGGAAGTCAGAGAAAAGTCAGTGAAAATAATTTGCTTCGTCGCCACCTTCGGCGGGCTCGCGACAATTTCAACCGAGGTGTCCATCCTGCATGATGAGGCCATAAGGATCCAAAAAGCGGTTGCCGATCGTTCGAGAGGGGTTGAACGCAACCGTTTGTCGAAACGGCCGCACTGAACCACCGAAACCAAACCGACAAGAGCAGCCGTTGCGCAAGCATACCGTTTCGTTAACCGGGTTGAATGCTACGCCCGCGATCGGTTTCAGCCCATCAACCCAATTGACCCGCCACCGAGCCTCATAAGAACGGGAAATTTGCCTCTTGATCTGGCTGTCCGCTGAGCGCTTGAGCGCCCGGCCGATCATGCGAAAGTGCCGGGGCTGTGGTGCGGCGAATTACGACCATCTAAGCAGGATTTTTTATCCGATAACTGGCACCCACTTCTCGGAAATCCTGCTGAGGTGTCCTTTTTGGGCTGATCTGCTTGGGAGACCACTTGAATCAAGATTTGGACAATGGCCAAAAGAGCATCCGCCGTAATCATGCCGAGACAAAGCCAGGAAGCATAGTCATCGATTGGCGGCTTGAATTTGGTGGCATATTGGCCGCCATAGACGCCCATCGCTGTCAGGGAGAGTGAACCCGCCAGCGGGCCGCCAGCCTTTATGATTTAAGCATTATATTTTATATTTTCTGGCGTTTAATATAACTGAAGTGAGCAACCCATAGAATCAGAGCGGCCGGAAGAATCGCGCCTGTACTAGGTCCTGGGAATGCAATTCCAATAATAAACCCGACAGCCGTTAGAGCAATTATACCTGTTGATAAAAATTCCAATATTTGCCGCTTGGCGGATTGGTTCTCAAACCATTCCACGATCCGATGAGCTAAACCTTCATTATGGTCAAATTCCCAATCCATAGCCCAAACATACGCGCATTGTGGAAAAATTCAAATTAAGCAAATGAGCGTGGCCACCAAG
>DATJTB010000135.1:0-10490 GCA_035503795.1 Methylocella sp. | reverse complement strand
AATTTGAGCGAGGCTTTGGCGCGCACGGCGGCTTATCAATATCTGACGAAGCCGCTGCACAGCGCGCAGACCTGCCTCGTGGTCAAGCGGGCGCTCGAGACGCGCGAGCTGGCCAGGCGGCATCGGCATCTGGTCCGCGAGTTCAAGATCGGCGAGGATTGCCAATATCTGAACGGCAAATCCAATATGCCGGAGAAGGGCGAGCCGATGCATTTCGAGCGGCTCGTCTATGCGAGCGAGGCGATGGCTGAGGTCTGCGGTCTTGCCCGTGAGGCGGCGCGGACCGATTTGCCGATTTTGATCGAGGGCGAAACCGGCACCGGCAAGGAACTTCTGGCGCGGGCCGTCCATTTCCATTCCCGTCGGTCCGCAAGCCCGCTCATGATGCAGAACGCCGGCGGCATGCGCGACGAGCTTCTCCATTCCGACCTTTTCGGCCATTGCCGCGGCTCCTTTACGAGCGCGGTGAGCGACCGTCTCGGCCTTTTCCGCGCGGCGGACGGTGGCACCGTCTTTCTTGACGAAATTTCCGATGTGTCGCCGTCGTTCCAGGTGAGCCTCCTGCGCTTCCTGCAGGAAGGCGAGGTCAAGCCGCTTGGCTCAGATCGGACATTGCATGCCGATGTCCGGATCATTGCCGCTTCCAACAAGCCGTTGAAGCAATTGGTCAAGGCCGGCGCGTTCCGCGAGGATCTCTATTTCCGGCTGAAAGGCTTCGAGCTTGAGGTGCCGCCTTTGCGCGCGCGTCCGGACGATATTCCCGTGCTGACCGAATTTTTCGTGCGCAAGCACGGCAGTCTTCTCAGCAACCGCGTGCTTGGCGTCACCAATGATGTGCTCAATATACTGAAATCCTATCATTTTCCCGGAAATGTCCGAGAGCTTGAAAATGAAGTCCGGCGCATGGTGGCGCTCGCCAAGGACGGCGAATATCTGACACGGCGCCATTTGTCGCCGACTTTCGCCAAGCTTCGAGTGAGCCCGCCGGGCCTCGGTTTCAAGGCCGAGGGCAAGACCTTGAAGGAGATGGTTGAATCGCTCGAAGGCCAACTCGTCTATCAAGTCCTTGAGAAGTACCGCTGGAATCAAAGCAAGGCGGCGCGGGAGCTTGGCCTTTCCCGAGTCGGGCTTGCCAACAAGATTCGCCGCTACGCGCTGACCGAAGGCAAGCCGATGCCAGGCTGATCGCGTCGGCTGGGTTTGGATCGCGGCGGGCTTGAAGCGTGGCTGGAGTTTCAGCAAGGAAATTCATATGACCCACAGGACGGAGGACGAGCGGCAAGCTGGCGACAAGGACGAAGGCGCGGTGCTGCGCTTTCCTTTTTCGCGCACGACGCCCAAGGGGAGCGCCGGCGGCTTCAAGGATCTCGGCATCGGCGCCATGGCGCGTCATCTCCGAATGACCAAAGGTCAGATGACGGGCCATTGGTGCAGCCGCTGCCAAGGGGTGTGGTTTGGCTACGCGCTCGAGGTCGAATGCCCGCAATGCGGCAATCGCCAGGGATGATCAGCAAATTAAGTTTGCAATATATAAACTTAGTTACTTTGCAAAATGCGTGTGCAAACTTGACCTCATTTTATCAATCCTTTGATCTTATTTCGTTTTATAGGCATGGCATGTTGGTTGCTCGCTGCCGTTTGGAAGTGGCTTCATCAGAAAGCTAGCGAATTTGGAGGAGCGGATGGCCAATCTTTTATGGCTGCAAGGCGGTGCCTGTTCCGGCAACACAATGTCATTCCTGAATGCCGAGGAACCGAGTGCGTGCGACTTGGTGACGGATTTCGGCATCAATGTTTTGTGGCATCCCTCGCTAGGGCTCGAGCTTGGCGACAATGTCAAGCAGCTCCTGCAAGATTGTGTCACCGGTAAGATTCCACTCGATATTTTCGTTTTCGAAGGCACAGTGGTCAATGCGCCGAATGGAACCGGCAATTGGAACCGCTTTTGTGGCCGGCCGATGAAGGATTGGGTGAAGGAACTATCGGATGCGGCCCAGTTCGTCGTTGCAATCGGCGATTGCGCAACCTGGGGCGGCATTCCGGCAACGGCGCCGAATCCCAGCGAATCCGTTGGCCTGCAATTCCTGAAGAAGAACAAGGGCGGGTCGCTCGGGCCGGGCTTCACCTCCAAGGCCGGCCTCCCGGTGATCAATATCCCCGGCTGCCCGGCGCATCCCGACTGGGTGACGCAAATTCTCGTGGCCGTGGCGTCCGGCCGCGCCGGCGATCTGAGCCTGGACGAGTTCCACCGGCCGAAGACTTTCTTCACGAGTTTCACACAGACCGGCTGCACCCGCAACATGCACTTCGCCTACAAGGTCTCGGCGACCGAGTTCGGCCAGCGCAAGGGCTGTCTCTTCTACGATCTCGGTTGCCGCGGGCCGATGACCCACAGCCCCTGCAATCGCATATTGTGGAACCGACAATCGTCGAAGACGCGCGCCGGCATGCCCTGCATGGGCTGCACCGAGCCGGAATTCCCTTTCTTCGATCTCGAGCCCGGCACGGTATTCAAGACGCAGACCGTCATGGGCGTGCCAAAGGACATGCCATCCGGCGTCGACAAGACAGGCTATGTCAAGCTCACCGCCGCCGCAAAAGCTGCCGCGCCGGCTTGGGCCGAGAGAGACATTTTCGTCGTTTGACCCCATCTCGTTGGGTCTCGCGCAACCAGAATTCCAAGGAGCTTGCATCATGGCGGGAGCAGCCGTTCAAACACTCGACATATCTCCGGTCGGCCGAGTCGAAGGCGACCTTGATGTGCGCGTCGACATAGCGGATGGAGTGGTCGTCAATGCCTGGACCCAGGCCGAATTATTCCGCGGCTTCGAGATCATCCTGCGCGACAAGGATCCGCAGGCGGGCCTCGTCGTCACACCCAGAGCCTGCGGCATTTGTGGCGCCTCGCATCTGACCTGTGCCGCCTGGGCGCTCGATACCGCCTGGGGCACGACGGTGCCGCGCAACGCCATCCTCGCCCGCAACCTCGGTCAATTGACCGAATCGCTCCAAAGCCTGCCGCGCCATCATTATGGCCTGTTCATGATCGATTTCACCAACAAGGCCTATGCGGGCAGCAAATATTATGAGGAGGCCGTCAAGCGCTGGGCGCCTTTCACCGGCAGCAATTACGAACTCGGCGTCACCATCTCGGGGCGGCCGGTCGAAATCTATGCGCTTCTCGGCGGGCAATGGCCGCATTCGAGCTACATGGTGCCGGGCGGCGTGATGTGTGCGCCAACCCTGACCGATGTGACCCGCGCCTGGTCGATCCTCGAGCATTTCCGCCGCAACTGGCTCGAGCCCGTCTGGCTTGGCGGCTCGCTCGAACGCTATGAGCAAATCAAATCCTATGACGATTTCCTGGCTTGGCTCGATGAACGGCCGGAACATGCCAATTCCGACCTCGGCCTCTATTGGCGCATGGCACTCGACATCGGCCTCGATAAATATGGCAGGGGCCTTGGCAAATATGTCTCCTGGGGCTATCTCCCGCATGAGGACAAATACAACAAGCCGACGATCGAAGGGCGCAATGGCGCGGTCATCATGAAGAGCGGCGTCTACGACGGTCAGACCGACACCCACAAGCTGATGGACCAATCCTTCGCCCGTGAGGACACGCTGCATGCCTGGTATGATGAGGAGGGTCCGGTCCACCCCTTCGACCGCACGACGAGACCAATCGCCAAGAACGACGTCGACCCGGCTGGCAAATATTCCTGGGCGACCGCCGTTGGGCATGCTGAGAACGGACGGCTTGAGGCTGGGCCGCTCGCCCGTCAGATGGTCGCGGGCGGCCAGCATGGCGAGGCTTGGCAGCATCATGATCCGCTGGTCCTTGACATGTTCAAGAAATTGGGTGGAGCAAGCGTGGTCCTGCGCCATTTCGCCCGCATGCATGAGGGGCCGAAAATCTATCGCGAGATCGAGCGCGTGCTGCGAGAACTGCGTCTCGGTGATGAATGGTATGTCAAGCCGACCGAAAAGGACGGCCGCGGCTGGGGCGCGACGGAAGCGATCCGCGGTGCCCTTTGCCATTGGATCGAGGTGCAGGGCGGCAAGATCAAGAATTACCAAATCATCGCGCCAACGACCTGGAACGTCGGGCCGCGCGCCTCGTCTGGCGATCGCGGACCTATAGAGGAATCCTTGATTGGCACGCCGATCAAGGATCCCCAGGATCCGGTCGAGGTCGGCCATGTCGCGCGTTCCTACGATTCCTGCCTCGTCTGCACCGTCCATGCCCATGATGCGAAGACAGGCGAGGAACTCGCGCGCTTCCGGACGGCCTGAGACCAAATTCCCGCGTCGCAGGACCGACGTGGTTTTGCGTGGCGCCGGGCAGGATTTGTGGGGATTCGAGCCCAAGCCGGACAAAAATGTTTCACGTGAAACATTTTTGTCCGGTCCGAGCCTTAAATCTTACAAGCCGGGAGACAGCGCCCTTTCGTCGCGAAGGCTATTTTGAAGAAAACCTATATGTATTTTGACTGCGTAGAGCCTGCCAATAGAGCTTGGCAGATGGGGACTTGAACAAGCGATTTGGTCCATGGACAGAGTCGTCTAAGATGCGCGATATCAGGACCTGATGAGCTCCATCCGGCAACCGTCTTGTCGAGCTAACGGGTCCGGCGGGGGGAGGGGGGTGTCCGTGGAACCAGTAGATGATGTTCGCGAGAAGATCACAAAACTGCTCGCTGGGGGGCTGAAAACGACTACCGAGCCCTTCCCGGAGAACGACAAGCAATTTGCCGAGATCCTCACGGCGTTACGTGAGGTCCCGCCTGAGAATATCGAAAGGAAACTGATCATCGCCGGCTTCCTCGACCATCCCTTCGGTGAAGAACAATACCGCTGCATGGAATGCATGTATTATCTGGTTCACCGTAAATGGTGCGATCTGCCGGAACTGGCTTTGCCCGTCGAGCCAAACTGGTGGTGCCGCCTGTGGCGCATATGACAGTTTTCGGCTGAGCTTGGTGCGATCGTTTGAGCCGGCTTCATGCTTGTCGTGATTGGTTGTGGCAACCTCAATCGCTCCGATGACGGGGTTGGCGTTGTCGTCGCGCAAAAACTTCTCGCCGCGCCGCGCTCAGCATCGGCACGTGTCAAAATCTTCGACGCAGGCACTGGAGGAATGGAAATTCTCTTCCAGGCCCGTGGAGCACAAAAACTCATCATTATCGATGCGGCATCGAGCGGCTCGGAGCCTGGCGCTATTTTCGAAGTGCCGGGGTCCAAGCTTGAAAACCGGCCGTCTCCCGGTTTCACGCTACACGACTTTCGCTGGGATCACGCCCTTTACGCCGGCAGGCGGATTTGGAGCAATGACTTTCCGACTGATGTCACGGTCTTCCTGATCGAGGCGGCGAGCCTTGCCTACGGCTTCGACCTGACTCCGAAAGTCCTTGAGGCGGCCGAGCTGGTCGTAGATAGGATCGAGACCTTGATCGCCGACTTTTGTGCAGAGGACGCGTCGTGAGGGAGGCTTTGACTTTATCCGCGCCGGTTCTCTTGCGTCTGCATCGAAACCAGCTTTACATTAAGGCGAACGTCTTCGAAACCCATTTCACCAATGTTGAAAGTGTGGCCTTGCTGAGAAAGGATAGGGAGCTTCTGATCCTGCCGCTTGCTACAAGTAGAGCCGGTGGATTCTACATCAAACAGGTCAATGCCCGCGGGGACCGTGCGATTCACGCTGCTGATTTCTTCAGGCTCAATGGAATCGATGAAAACAATGTCCATGAGCTTGCGGCCTGGCCGGACCCCCTCATGGCAGGATTTGTTATCGCTGAATTCTTTCAATCGTAAAGTTAATTTACATTCCGAAAATATACTAGACATAGGTTCTGACAGAAGGTAGCCTGAATTAAAATTAGAATAAGGAAGGTCCAGCGCTTTTTGGATGAATGCGGGGCTGGATCCCTTCCGGTTAATGTCAAGAGCGGGAAGCGCAAGCAGATTGCGGAGCGGGTTCCTGTTCGACTGGGAGACGCTCATGTCGTTACGCGCTGAAACCGAGGCCCGCGCAGCGCTTGCCGCCATTGAAACCGAAGAGGCTTCGCTCAGCGATAAAATTGAAATGCTGATGGAAATGGCCATGGGTATGCAGACCCGGCCGAAGACGCCAGATGATATTCAGCAGGCCATTCGGCTTTACGAGAAAGCGCTCGAGCTTTGCCCCGCTGAGCTTTTCTTGCTGCGCGGTCGCTTGCACGCTCGCCTTGCCACAGCCTTGCAAGCCTTGCCGGCGGGAGATTTAGGCCCGCTGAAAGAGGCACAGCACCACCTCGGATTGGCGCGGGACATTCTCAATCAGCATGGCACAGAAGAAGAAATGGCCGAGATCGAAATGAATCTCGGGGTCGTCCTGCAGAGCCTCTCTGGTGCCGGCGCGGCCCCCATCACAACCGCCATTGCCGCTTATCAGAAAGCCCTGCGGATGTTTGATGCCGTCCGGTTTCCCAAGGAATATGCCATCCTCCAGAACAATCTTGCGACCGCCTATCTCTCGATCCCTTTCGTCGACGAACGGGCGAAGATGCGCGAGGCGCTGGCCGTCCAAGCGTTCCAGGACGGGCTCAAGGTTGTCAACATCATCGATCATCCAACCGAATATGCAATGCTACAGAATAACCTCGGCAATGCGCTTCAATATGTCTCGTCGAGCCATTCGGTCGAAAACTGCCTGCGCGCAGTTGATGCCTATGAGGAATCTCTCAAGGTCCGCACGCGTGCCTCCACACCAGCCGAATATGCCAACACGATTTCGAACTACGCCAATTGCTTGCGCAATCTGCCCGACGATGTTGAATGCCCGGAGCGCGGCAATCGGGCGAATCTGTCGAAGGCCTTGCAGTTCTATCGTGAGGCAACGGAAATATTCACGCAGTTCGGCGAAATGCAGAAAGTGGCAATCGTCAGCGAGATGATCGCCGAGATCGAAGGGGATCTTGGCCAAGAACATGGCAACGAAGCGCAAACCGCGGTCGTTGGCCTTCAATGAGGGAATGGACAAAAAAGGAGGCCACACAGTGTCCGCGCTCTTCGCCATCATACTTGGCATCGTGTTTTCAATTGCAGGCGGCGCAGTCGGCGGCGTTGTCGTCGGCGGCAAGGACCTCGGCAAGGAGCTTGCGGCATACATGGGCGGGTTTTACGGCCCTCTCGCCGGCGCCGCCGGAGTCTTTCTTGGCGTCCTCGTCGCTCTCTTGATTTATTGAGGTATGCCCAGATGTTTGAAATGGTGAAAACTTCCGCGATCCTCTTCTTTCAAGGCAAGTTGTTCAAAAACAACAATGAAGCCATACGCCAGCTTGCCATCGGCATAGCCGCCACATTCTTCATTTTTATCGTTCTTGCAAAGTTCATTGGCCTGCTGCTGGCGGCCGTGTTTGCCGGCTTTATCGGCGGCGCCATACAGCCGGCGCTCTTCAAGGATCTGAAGTTTCGTTGAAATGCAACGGCCGAAGGCTTCGGCCGTTCGGCACATCGATGAGAGTCGATCGCGGTGATCGAAACATGATGAAGCGATGATGCGCGCGTGACGGTGATCTCCGCGCGTGGCAAGGGAAGGGGCGAGGTAGAGCACTCATGAATGCGCATGCGCAGCCCCCGGCAAGTGAGGAGCGCGATTTCGATGCGCTTGCCGCCGACGTCGAGCGTCTTGAGGCTTTGATGGCTCATTGGGACGAGTCGCAGCGATCCGTCGCCTTTGCCTACCGGCAGGCGATCGACGCCTTGCATAAAGCGGCCTTGCGAAAATTGATAACCGAAGCCAAGCTTGTGCCGGGCACCGCAGAGGCGTTGCGCAAGGCGGCGGCCGATCCGGTGGTTTATGGCGTTCTCCGCTACCATGGGCTCGTGCGACCGAGCCAGCAGGAAAGAGTAGAGAATGCCCTTGCATCGGTACGCCCGATGCTTGCGCAACATGGGGGCGATGTGGAGTTCGTCGCTTTCAAACCGCCGGACACGGTCGAGGTGCGCTTTCTCGGCAATTGCGACGGCTGCTCCGCATCGACGCTGACATTCGCCGCCGGCGTCAAACGCGCAATCGAAACGCATTGCCCGGAGATCAAGCATGTGCGGCAGGTCAAGGGTACTGCAGCCAGCACGCTGCAAACGGGTTTCGTGAGTCCCTTCATCGAAAAGGAGAAATGGACGCACGCTCTCGACTTCGACGCGATACCCGACGGCAGCATGGTCGCGGCAACGATTGACGGCGAGAAACTGCTTTTCGCCCGTTCTGCCGAGGCTGTTGCCTGTTTCCGCGATGCCTGCGCCCATCTGGGTCTTCCGATTTCGAGCGGCGCATTGGCGAATGGCCGTCTGGTCTGTCCCCATCATGATTTTGAATATGACATCATGACCGGTGAATGCCTGACGGTGCCGGAAGTGCGGTTGCAGGCCGTGCCTCTGCGTGTCGCTGGCCGGCGGGTCGAAGTGAGGTTCGATTAGCCGTGCGCGTATCGCTTCGCCCAGCCGCCGAGGCCGCATTCCCGCCGATGTCACCGGCGCCGAAACCGCTTCCGCTCGTCGATCCTTCGGGGCCAGTTTGCGTGCTTGGCGCGAGCGCCGGTGGCTTCGACCAAACGCGGCCCGTCGTGCCTTCGGCTTCGACGCTTTTCGGCCCACGTGGCGCGGCTTTGGCCGGCGAGGACGGACCCTTGTTTGTCGCCGACACGGGTCATCATCGCGTGATGATCTGGCGAAATTTGCCAACCCAAGACCAGACGCCGGCCGATACGCTGATCGGCCAAAAGGATTTCGCGAGCGAAGGGCGTAACGGCAAGGATGATCCATCGCCTTCGACCTTCAACGTGCCGACCGGCGTTGCGGCATCCGGCCATCTTCTCGCCGTTGCCGATGCCTGGAATCACCGGGTTCTAATCTGGCATGGCTTGCCGACACGCCTCAATCAACCCGCCGATGTTGTTCTTGGCCAGGCGGATTTCAACTCCGTCTTGCCGAACCGCGGTAGAGAGCCTGCGGCCGATACGCTGAACTGGTGCTATGGTGTGGCGATAGCCGGATCGCGGCTGTTCGTTTGCGACACAGGCAACCGCCGTGTGCTGATCTGGAATTCCGTCCCCGAGCGCAATGGCGCGCCGGCCGATCTCGTGCTGGGGCAAGCCCACATGCGTTGCCGCGACGAAAACGCCGGACATGGCGTTGACCTTTCCGGCATGCGGTGGCCGCATGCGGCGGCGGTTTGCGGCGAGAGGCTTTTCATTGCCGATGCCGGCAATAACCGGCTGATGGCCTGGAACGCCGTGCCCTTCGCCGATGGAATGCCATGTGATTATCTGATTGGACAGACAAGCTCGCCGGCCTGTGAGCATAATCGTGCGAACTATTGGCCGGATGCGGCAAGTCTCAACATGCCTTATGCCTGTACGACCTTCCGTGACGGTCTTGCGGTAGCGGATACGGCGAATTCGCGGCTCATTGGTTTTGACGCCGTGGATTTTGCCTTTGGCGCCACGGCTCGGTGGCTCGCGGGACAGCCCGATTTTCATGCGAAGGGCGACAATCGCTGGCAGCCGCCTGCGCGCGACAGCCTCTGCTGGCCCTATGGGCTGACCAGCTGCGGCAACTGGCTTGTCATTGCCGACTCCGGCAACAACCGTATGCTGCTTTGGAGGAGCCCGCCGTGACGCTCGCTCCATCCCTTTCCGAAGCAACCCTGATTCGCATTCGCGGCCTCGTTCAGGGCGTTGGTTTCCGGCCCACCGTCTTTCGGCTCGCGACGAAGCTCGGATTGAACGGAGAGGTGTTCAACGATGCGGAAGGCGTCCTGATCCGCATTGCCGCCACACCGCAAATTGCCGAGCATCTTGTCGCCAGAATAAGAGCCGAATGCCCGCCCCTCGCACGGATCGATTCCGTCGAATATGGCGCCACCGGTCCGCTTCCCGTGCCAGGCGGCTTTCGGATTGCGGAAAGCGGTTCTGGATTGATGCGCACACAGGTCGCGCCGGATGCCGCGACCTGTCCCGAGTGTCTCGCCGAAATTCGTGATCCTTTCGCCAGGCGCTTTCGCTATCCTTTCACCAATTGTACGCATTGCGGGCCGCGGCTCTCGATCATTTGCGATGCGCCTTACGATCGCGATCGCACAACCATGGTGGGTTTCGATCTATGTCCCGCCTGCCGCGCGGAATATCAAGATCCATCAGATCGGCGCTTTCATGCGCAGCCGATAGCCTGCCATGTCTGCGGCCCGCGCGTGCGCCTTGAGGCTTTCGGCGGCCGTGCGGTTGAGTATTCCGCCTTCAGCATGCTGGACGATGTCGATGCGGTTGCCGGCCTGCTGCTCAAGGGCTTCATCGTCGCGATCAAGGGGCTTGGCGGTTATCACCTTGCCTGCGATGCGACTGAAGCCGGTGCCGTGACCCGCTTGCGGCAACGCAAGCAGCGTTATCACAAGCCTTTCGCCCTGATGGCCCGCGATCTCGATGTGATCCGCCACTATGCCAAGGTCGGTG
>DATJTB010000134.1:0-8381 GCA_035503795.1 Methylocella sp. | reverse complement strand
GCGATGCAGCGGGCCATCGAGCCGTTCCTGCCAGAAGCACAGAAACTTCAGAAGGATCGGAAAATCCGGTGCAATATCATAGTCTTGCCAGATATAGGACTGCAAAAGGCTTGGATGATCCGGCAAATGGTAAAGAATTTCTGCCGTCGCCAGCCCATAGCCGGCAAGCTGCTTGAGAAAATCCGTAGAGGTTACTGTCTCGATCCTTTTTACCTCGTCCATGGCTTCGACCTTCTCAACGCCACATTCGGAACCCCTCATCCCCGCATTGAGGGAATTAATTGGGGTCTGAGGTTCAGCTTTCCGCTTGAGTAACAGGTGATCATATTCGATCACCGGCCGCCGGCATGACCCAAACAACACCCGCACAACGCCCAAACGGATATGACCACGCCTACCTTGACTGAAAGCTTCGCCCCACAGCTAGCGCAATCCCCATGCCGGAATAATTAGGGACACTTCGCAAAATAATCCAATCATTGCGAAACCTGATGGTCTCCACCGATGGCCCTGCCACGCAACCGTTATTTTGCCAGTTGCCCTAGAGCGGGATGGGCAAAAGTGTGAAGCGGTTTTGCGCTCGCATCCCGCTCTAAGTTAGAACAATCGATCACGTTTCATGATTTTGGATCGTTTCGATCCAAAATCATCGTGATCTAGAGTGGGATGGGCAAAAGTGTGAAGCGGTTTTGCGCTCGCATCCCGCTCTAAGTTATAAGAATCGATCACGTTTCACGATTTTGGATCGATTCGATCCAAAATCATCGTGATCTAGAGCGGGATGGGCAAAAGTGTGAAGCGGTTTTGCGCTCGCATCCCGCTCTAAGTTATAAGAATTGATCACGTTTCACGATTTTGGATCGTTTCGATCCAAAATCGTGAAACGTGATCTTAAGGCTTTCGTTGCCACCGCGCCATTTAGCCAGACAGGGCAATCAGGCCGAAAGGTGGCCGAGGGCCTGATCCTGTTGAATTCTCAAATCACGTTCTTCAAAATCATTGCCCGGTTCGAGAAGCTCGTTAATCTATTTCAAAGCAATGTGCGGGCGTCCGAGCTTCGGAGTCAGCCTCCTCCAGTTCATTGAGCCAACCGGGTAGAACCGATGACCGACCTTTTCATTGATGGACACATCTTCAATGTCCTGATCGAGGGGGAAGAGGACAGGCCGGCGCTTGTCCTTTCGCATCCGATGGGCTGCAATCTGCATTTTTGGGATGCGCAGATCCCCGCCCTCACCGAGCATTTCCGGGTGATTCGCTATGACACCCGCGGGCACGGCGGCAGCGTGGCGAATGAGGGCCCCTACTCGCTCGATCTTCTGGGGTGCGACGCGCTCGCCATTCTTGACGCGCTTTCCGTCGGCAAGGCCCATTGGATGGGGCTTTCGATGGGCAGCATCATTGGGCTCTGGCTTCTGATCCACGCTGGCGGGCGGATCGGCCGGGCTGTGCTTGCCAATACTTCGGCCTATCTTCCAGGTCCCGATCTTTGGAACGGCCGCATCGAGATGGCCCGCAGCGAGGGAATGGAGGCGATCGCCGCAGGCGCCGCCGAACGCTGGTTTCGCGCATCCTTCCGAGACGCGCATCCCGAAAAGGTCGAGGCGGTGCTCGATATGGTTCGCGCCACTCCGGTGCAGGGCTATGTCGCGGCCTGCGCCTCGGCTCGCGATTTCGATCTGCGGGAAGCCATTCGGGGCCTCACCCATGAGGTGCTGGTCATCGCCGGGCAGGCCGACCCTTCAACGACCAAGGAGATGAGCGCGGCTGTAGCCAAGTCCATCAAGGGCGCCAAGCTGATCACCTTGAAGACGTCGCATATGTCGAGCATCGAAGATGAAGCGCATTTCACAAAGGCGGTCCTCGACTTCCTGACTGCCCCAGAAACCCACGCCCTCCCGGCCAAAGCCCCTCCCAAGAAAACCGCCGCGGAAAAAGCGCGGGTGAAAAAAGCGCAAGAAAAGAAACCCACGGCGAAAACGGCTCCCGCAAAGAAGCCAACCGCCAGGCGCGCCACGCCAAAGAAAGGCCCGGTAAAGAAAGGCCCAGTAAAGAAAGGCCCGGTGAAAAAATTCGTCGCCAAAAAGGCCGCCTCGAAGAAATCAGCAAGCCGCCCACTTGCGGCAAAGAGCCTCGCCAAAAAGAGTGCCGCCAAAAAGAGTGCCACCAAGAAAAAGACGGTCGCAAGAAATCGCCCTGCGGCGAAGAAGGGCGGGAAAGCAAAGAAGAGGTAGCCTCTCACAGCCTGACATAGCGGCGATGCGCATAGAGGAGGCTCTCGCCTTGCGGGCCAATCGCGACCGCTTCAACCGCGCCGAACATCACAATATGTGTCATCACCTCCTTGAACTCGGTGAGACGGCAATCAAAGGCGGCGGCAGCCCCGCAGAGCACCGGCGCGCAGGTGACGAGCTTCGTCCAATCCGCGCCAGCAAATCTTTCCTCAAGATTGTTGCCCTTCCGGCCGGCGAAAATATTGGCAAGATCCTCATGCGTAGGCGCCAGTGTGTTGATGCAGAACACGCCATTGTCGATCATCCGGACTGCCGAGGGCGATGTCTTGTTGATGCAAAACAGCATCATGGGCGGATCAGCGGACAGCGAGGCGACCGAGGTCGCCGTGATCCCACCAAGCCCCGCCGCCCCGCCCGTGGTGATGACATGGACGGCGGCCGCAACCCGGCTCATGGCCTCACGAAACTGCGCTCCATCAACGCTTTGACCCGACACCGCGCAGTTGTCCAACGAGTCGCTTCCAGAAGCCGCCATGGGTTTTATCCGTTCTCAGGCTGATGCAAAACATTTCGTAATTCCAGCCTCGTCGTTCGTCGCAAGGATGATACCATCACGGAACCGCTCTCTGGAGCGGCAGCGAAGAAACGGCGAGCGGATTTTCGTATCCCACTTTGAAGATGTGAGGATTGATCAGTTCTTATGATTTTTAGAAATCATCGTCATTAGCCCAAACTGGTGAGGCCGGGAAAATTCTGCAAAAGCCAAGCGGATAAATCCTGAACCGATCTGATGAGAAAGGCGACCCGCTTCGCCACAAGCAAGACGCCAGTCACCCGCTCGATCATCCCGAAATAAAGCCAGAGCTTTTTGATCGTGTAAAGAAAAGGCTCAATCACCAGGGCCGCAAGCAGAAAAGGCTGGCCAAGCGCAAAACGGCTTCCTGCGAAGCGGCCGCCGCGAGAATGGGACCGAGGCAGGAGTCCTGCCGAAACCAAAGGCAAGCCTCATGATAGAGGCGCCGTAAAGCCCAGCCGGCTTTTCAACCTCGGCGCGCGTCTCTCGATACAACAGGGCAAAACGGAACGCTCCCAAAAATGCGGCCCCACCAAAATGATGCCAGGTGGGCAACCAGCGCGAGAGAGGCGAAATAGCGGTACAACAATTGCCTGAAGACCGAGGCGGTCGTGCCAAGCCGGACGAACCGTTGATAAACCCCAGGATGAACAGCCCCGCCGCGAAAAAACGTCCACCGCGCCAGCGTCTCCTCGCGGCTGGCCACCTCCTCGATCGTCCTTCCTGCGATAACTGATATCATGCGACATAAAGGATTGAGCCTTGATGTGGAGAATGCAGCCTAAGCTTTGCGGATGGGCGGGGATTCCGGCAATTTGGTCAACGCGTTGCGGAAACGTTCGTTAAACTTGATTTTCATAGAATTTGATAAGGATCGTCGCAGATGGCTTTTTGAGATCTTCAGTGAAAATGATAAAAGGGCTTGCCGCTTCGAAAAACCGCAAACGTAATTTGCAGCTAACCTCAACTCAAACAGGAATCCGAGACAGTCAGTTGCGAAGCCGTTCCATAGAGAATTCCCCTATTCAAGCCTTGCCTCTCGAGCTTGGAATTGAGAAGGCTCTTTTAGAAAACTCGGAATTCTTCGGCTTATGATGGTTTTTTGCATCTCATTCTTCAATATTCTTTGTAATTTCGTGATCGGTCTTCTCATCGCGAAATTTCTTGGTCCGGAGGAGTATGGAAGGTTCGCGCTGGCTTATGCGACAGCTGTCTTTGTGCAGGCGGGATTTTTTGATTGGATCAAGCTCGGCGCAACGCGATTCTATTCCGAGCGGATCCGCACTGAGAAACCAGCCCTGCGCGCCACCCTTGACGCCGCCTTTGCGGTTATCACTGTGGGGCTTGCTGCCAGCGGCGCGCTTCTCATGTTCACCGGCATAAAATTCACGCTGTCCCATGGCTTGATCGCGCTTGCGCTGGCCGTCGCCGCCACAAATGGGCTTTTTGATTATTACACGGCCCTTGTCCGTGCCCGCTTTAATGATGGGCTTTTTGCCAGGCTCGCGCTCGTCAAGAATGGCGTGGCTTTCGCCTTGATGGGGGGCGGCGCCTTCCTGTTCGGCTCGGCGAAAATGACGCTGACCGGCACGCTCATTAGCCTTGCGGGATCGATCGTGACGGCGCGCGCCGCGCTCGCTGACGGCAACTCGAAATCCACCCTGGCGCAATGGCCAGTCGCCCGTGCTCTTCTCGCCTACAGCCTGCCGATCATCGGTGCCAATCTGCTTTATCTGGCGATCCCGCTCGCCAATCGCTCGATCCTCGCCATACTCCATGGCTTTTCCGAGACGGGGCAATTTTCGCTCGCTTATGACTTCGGCACCAAGGCGATCCAGGCGATCGGATCGGCGCTTGACATCGTCCTGTTTCAGATCGCGGTGGCAACGCATGAACGGCAGGGGCCCGAACAGGCCAGGCCGCAGATCGCCCGCAACATGACCCTCGTCGTCGCTCTGCTCCTGCCGGCCTGCACCGGATTTTGGCTGACTTTGCCATCGATCGAGGTGCTGGCCGTGCCGGAGGCCTATCGCGGGCCATTCGGAGAGCTTCTGCCCCTGATGATGACCAGCCTCTTCGCCATGGGCATCATTCAATATGGGATCAACCCGGTCTTTCAGATCGAAAAGAAAACCTTGCCGCTGATTGCGGCGGCGATTGCCGCTTGCGCGGCCGATCCGTTGCTGCTGCTTCTCTTGCGTCAGGGGGGCGACGCGGCAAGCCTTGCCATCGCGCAAGCGGGCGCCATGGTGACGGCGCTCATCGTGCTTGCTCTTTTCGCCACGAAGATGTGGGAGCATTGGCCTCGGCCACGCGACCTTGCAGTCGTGGTGTTTGCCAATGCGGTGATGGGCGCGCTCGTCCTGCCTTTCCGCACCGAGGTGCCAGGGCTCTCAACCCTGCTTGAAGAGGTGCTGACCGGCGTTGGGGCCTACTCTTTCGTCGTTCTCGTACTCGACGTAGCCGACTTGCGAGCCATGCTGATCGCCCGTTTGCGCCTGACCCTTGCCCGGATGAAAACGCTTTGAACGCGATTACGGAACAAGCTCCCAGGTGACGTCCACCTCGATGCGAAGGGTTTCGGCACCGGGCTCGATGGGAACCGCGACGGCGGCATCGCGCGGAGCGCCGCCCAGCGTCCGCACCGCCACCGGGACAACTTCCCGCGGCTCGCTGGTGATCAGCAAAATTCGGCCAAGCCTGATCCCGAGACCTGTCGTATAGCTATTGGCCTTGCGCAGAGCATCCCGCACGGCATCGATTCGCAACCCCTCATATTTTGAGTCTTTTTGCGAATAATCGAAACTGATCTCCTGAACTTTATTGACACCCTTGTCCAAGAGTTGGCCGAGGAGCGCTCCCGCCACAGCAATATCCCGGACCCGCACGCTCAAAACATTGGCTGCGAGATAACCTCGACGAGTCCGCTTGACCCGACCATTGGAATCCGTGGTTTCGTCATAGACCGGCGCCAATGTGATCGACACCGTCCTGATGTCCCCGGCTGCGACACCTTGCGCCTTGATCTCCGCCACGACCGCCTGGGTTGTCGATGCGTTGTCGCGTGCCGCATCGGCCGCCTTCGGCCGCTCTGTCTCGACCCCTAGCGAGATCATTGCCAGATCCGGCACGACCTCGGTGCTGGCAACTCCCCTGGTTGTGATGGACGGCACCGTATCCTTCAAAGGGACATTGAAGATCGGCTGAGCCTTCGCGGCATCGGATGCGAAGACGAACGACGAGGCTGTCAGGAAAAGAATGGAGAGACAAAAAAAGGTAGAGATACGAGACATGCGGTTCCTTTGTGAATGAAATCGGCAGGGCAAACGCAGCGGCCATCCATCGAAGAAGGGTAGAGGAAAGCGGCTTGACGTGCTAGATCCCGGTCATGATTACCCAAACTACCGAACGCTTCCCTTTGTCGAATCAGACGCAGCAAAAACCAGTCTCGCTTGCCGGCGCGACAAGACCCGAGCTGGCGGCAGCACTTACGATCTGCGGCGTACCAGATCGCGAACTGCGGATGCGGGTCGCTCAGCTCTGGCATTGGATCTATCATGCCGGGGTTACCTCCTTCGAGCCCATGGCCAATATCGGCAAGCCGTTGCGTACTCTGCTGGCCGAACGCTTCACGCTTGCGCGTCCAAAAATCGTCACCGAGCAGATTTCGAGCGATGGAACACGCAAATGGCTTCTGCAATTCGATCCGACCCACTCGCAAGACAAAGGTGCTGAGATCGAATGTGTCTATATACCGGAGAGTGACCGCGGCACGCTGTGCGTGTCTAGCCAGGTCGGCTGCACGCTGAGCTGCCGCTTCTGCCATACGGGCACCCAACGACTCGTCCGCAATCTGACTGCGCGTGAGATCATCGGCCAGCTTCTCATCGCGCGCGAAAAACTCGGTGATTTTCCGGGCATGGCCCGACCGGACGAGGGTCTCGTGCCGGGTGAAGGGCTGCGCGCCGTGTCGAACATCGTCTTCATGGGGATGGGCGAGCCGCTTTATAATTTCGACAATCTGTGCGAGGCCATTGCGGTCCTCTCCGATGGCGATGGGCTTGCCCTTTCGAAACGGCGAATCACGGTTTCCACGGCCGGTGTCGTGCCGCAGATGGAGAAGCTTGGCCGTACAGCCGGCGCGATGCTGGCCATTTCCCTGCACGCGGTCAATGACGAATTGCGCGATAAGCTCGTGCCGCTCAATAAGAAATATCCGATCAAGGAGGTGCTCGCCGCTTGCCGAACATACCCCGGCGCTTCCAATGCGCGACGGATTACGTTTGAATATGTGATGCTGAAGGACGTCAATGATTCGCCGGCTGAAGCGCGCGAGCTGGTGCGGCTCCTCAAAGGCGTTCCGTCCAAGATCAATCTCATTCCGTTCAATCCTTGGCCGGGGGCGCCTTATGAATGCTCGGATTGGGGAAGGATCGAAAAGTTCTCTGACATTGTGTTCAACGCCGGCTATGCGAGCCCTGTGCGCACGCCGCGCGGCCGCGATATTCTGGCGGCCTGCGGCCAGTTGAAGAGCGAGACGGAAAAGCTGAGGGCACGAGCCGGGCTTGCGGCGCTTGCGAGCTGACCGTCGCCCACTTCGCTTATATGGGGTCGAAACGGCTTCGGATAGAGCGGGATGCGAAAAGTGGTACCGGTATTTCGCTGGGAGAACTGATCACGTTTCATGATTTTGGGTCGACTCGACCCAAAATCATGAAACGTGATCTTGCGAAGTCATTTCTTGTCCGGCTCAGGTTCCTCAGGACCTTGAGGATCGACCTTGATCCCTGCCGTCGAATTTTCCTTAGCCGATACATAGGCTTCGATCGCCGCGGCCACTTGCCGCGAGGTTTCTTCGCGCCATTGCGGTGAGTTCAGAGCTTGGCCATCTTGCCGGTTGGACAGATAGCCGAGTTCGAGAAGAACGGACGGCACATCCGGCGCCTTCAACACCTGAAACCCGGCCGAACGCTCCGGATTTTTATTGAGTTTGCTGGCCACCCTCCAGTAATTGGACAGAGTGTGGGCGAAGAAATGACTATAGGCGCGGGTCTCCCGGCGAGTCAGGTCGAATAATATGTCGGAGACACCGCTTTGGTCTTCGCTCTTGTCGAGACCCGCCGCAGCATCGGCCTGATTTTCCTTCTGGGCCAATCGTGCGGCTTCCCGGTCGGAGGCTCGCTCCGACACTGTATAGACGGTCGCACCTGAGACATCGGCGGCGTCTGATAGAGTATCGGCATGAATCGAGACGAAGAGCGTGGCATGGCTGTCCCGGGCAAGCCGAACCCGCTCGGAGAGTGAGACAAAACTGTCGTCGTCGCGGGTCATGATGACCTTGAAATGTCCGGCCGCTTGAAGTTTGGCCGCAACGGCTTTGGCAAAATCAAAAACAAGGTCCTTTTCGACGAGACCTTTCACGGTCGCGCCGCGGTCGATGCCGCCATGGCCCGGATCGAGGATGATGACAGGCTGGGCCGGGGCTGGTTGCGGATTGGGATCTCGGCGGACGTCGGCCCGTGCCCCCAATTGCATTCGCGCGGTCTGAACGGAAGCAAGGAATTCGGCGCTTC
>DATJTB010000133.1:0-6139 GCA_035503795.1 Methylocella sp. | reverse complement strand
AGCCGCGAAACGTACTTCACATTTCACAGCGGCACGACCCGGCGGTAGGGGTTCAGGAGGCCGTTCCGCGCCACCATGCTGGTCAGGACGGACGCGTTGTAGGCGATCGTCTCTTGGCCGCCCAGGGATTTTGACTGGACGCCAGGGTGGCTTTGATAGGCAAAGTATTCGCCGGCGATTTGCAGGCAGGCCAGGCCAAGATCGGCTGGAATGTAGCCGTAGGAGATCGTAACAGGCTTGCCTGCGTCGGCGGCCGCGAAGGCGTAGAGGCCGGCCGCAACCGAATATTGTCCGGCGGAGGAGGGCGCGCCGATGACAGACGAGGCCAAAGATCCCTCGATCAGCACGCCCTCATCGCTCGCCCAGGCTCCATAGGGGGCAAGCGCCGTTACCTGATAGGGTGAGGTCGCAGGAATGCTCTGCACCTCGCCGCTGATCTGATAGCCGGCCGAATAGGAGACGGCGATGTTCTGCACCCCGCGCCTGAAGCGATAGCCGCGCAGAATGATGTCCTGTTGCATGCCGGGCGGTGTAGGATTATTGGCCGCGGCGATCATGTAGCCCTTCTGCCAGCTCTGTCCAGCGCCCCATGGCGACGATGCCGGGATGGCCTGACCATTGATGGAAAGCGAAAAGACGTCGATCACGGGCCAGTTGCGCAAGAAGAATCGCTCACCGCCGTTGCCGTCGTAATATTCGGTGTAGGAGTGAGGCAGGACCGAGCTGCGGTAGAGGCCGTTGAGGACGGCCTGGCTTGTCTGCGAGATCAGCGCAGCGAGGGTGGCAGGATTGCCGGCAGCGCCGATCCAGCCCTGTAGATCGGCCAGGGATACGAGGTCGAGCGCGCCCATGCTCAACTACGCTCCCGTCTTAACGGGCTTTTCGAAGCCTCATGGGCGAGCCGGCGCAACTCGTCATTGGTGATCGGCAATGATACGGCCACGGCTCGCGCCTTGAGGTAGGCGAACAGCTCCACCCGGTTCATCTCTTCGATGCTCTTCTCACTCGTTGACTCAGTGTTGGATTCCACGCCTTCACATGCGACTGGCGTGGAAGTGTCATATGGCTTGGTGAGTCGGATTGACAAAAGCGCCTTGATAAGCGCCTGGTGGAGCTCCCACGGGGTCATATCGACCGTGGTCTTGTAATAGGCGAGAAGCTGCGCATCCGACATGGTTGCGGCGATCCCATCGATATGGGCCTTGAGCCGGGTGACGAGTCCCTGGCGGGTACCGGCCGCAGTGATTGCCTCCTTGGCCGGGTCTTCATGCACGAAACCATGGCCACGCAGTTCATCCACATATTCCGGTGCCACTTCGATTCGCCGGTTCTTGACCTCGACATTCATCCCGCGCAGCGAAATTTGCTCGACGCCTTCCGGCGCAACCAAGGTGATCATGATGGATAGTCTCCGATTGGCGGCACGACAGAAGAGCAAAGTGGATGGCGTTCACCCGTTGCCGATATTAGTGATGACCCCTAGGCTCGGCGGGAAGTAGTGCTGCAGCACCTCATCGGCATAGACGCCATATTCATATTTGCGGGAGCGCAACGGCCATTCGATCTGGTAGTAATCCTGGCGCGTGCGGATCTGCATGACATTGCCGACATTAGCCAGTGGATAGGGCAGCATATCGGTGGTGAAGAGGATGGTTCCAGCCGGCATGTTCGGGTGGATCTTGATATCGAGGTTGCTGCCGCCGGCCATGGAGAACCGGTTCAAATAGGTCCGAATCATGGTGCCGCCGCCGATCATGTTCTGATCGCTTTCGAAGACGAAGCGATAGGCGGAAGAAGAGGGGCTCTGCAAAATCTTCCGGGAGATGTTTAGCGCCTCTTGCGAGCTGACCCAGATACTATCCGGCGAAAGGCGGTAGTTGTCCCAGAAGCTCTTGAGCGCGGTGTCGATCTCGACAATGCCGCCAGCGCCATCGGCGGTCAGCGGCGTGCCGACCCCGGCCGTGCCCGTCGGCTGGGTCGCGACATAGGCGCCGGAGCCGGGTTGCATGGCGAGCGAGAGGAGGCCGTCAAAAGCGAGATTGTTAGTTGAGGCGTCGGCGGCCGGCAGCAAAGAGGCCGTTTGTGTGCCCGTCGCGGCCTCGGTGATCGCCACCGAATTGATGGTCGTAATCGCGCCGAGCGTTTCGGAGCCAACCGCGCCCCAGAACCAGGCGTAGCCCAAAGCGCCGGGGACCGACGCAACGGTCGCGGTCGCGGAACCATTCGGCCCCGTGATCGCGCTGGTCGACGGGTTGGACTTTTGTGCCACCCCGCCCCCGAACGTGTCGGATGAGCCATCGGCATTAGTCCGGTTGATCGTGGCCTGAATGCCACCCGCCACCGAGCCGTTCATGATGCCATCCAGCGTCAGAGCGGCGACGATCACGGAGAGTGTCATGGTCGGGAGCGAGCCGCTTGCGCCCGCAACGACTGTGGGCGTCGGGGTGATTCCCAATGCCGCGTTTTGGCTCGATGCCCCCCCGAGGATCATGGCCTCTTCGCCTAGCATAAGGGCTTCGAGGCCTGTCTTGGCGGCGATCGCGCGAAGGTCGGCAAAGCCCTGGCCGGCGTATTGCGCCTCAAAATCGACGCTCGTCTCAACGCCGATGCCCTTGTAGGAAGCGCTATAGTCCTGGGTGGCGACAGCAAGGACGCCACCGCGGTTGGCAGCGGAGACACCAAACCGCAAGCCTTGGGTGTTGATGGCCGTCACGCCGCGCCAATTGGCCTGAATACCGCCCTTGCCAGACACACGCGGAATCCTATTGCGCAGCGGGGTAAGGACCGGGTATAGGAACTTGGCACCGAGCTCCAGGTCATAGAAGGTAAGACCGGAAGTAGCCGATCCGCTCTCCGTAAATGTGCTTTTCTGCAAGTCATGGCTGACCAGCCGCGGATCATTGAACGGTTTTTGCTGTGCAATTTTTATCTTGTCCAGGACATCCTGAACATCAATATGCTTCGTCATGCATTGTTCCTCGCGAGAAACAGGAAGGTTGGCTTGGCTGAGGGCCTCAACGGCGAGCTTTTCGCAGCTCGTGGCGCATTGACCGTCTCCGGCCATCGCCGGCGGTCTTCACATTGCTACCCTAATCCTCGAAGGGTTAGCGGAGCGGGGAGCGACCCTTCCGCTGAGCCAATTTGATAGCAAGTATGGATAAAGCGTCGGGATCAGAGAGCAGCTCATCCAGACCTGCCTGTGAACTGCCATCCCGGTCCTCGGTTTTTGAAATCGTCTTCGCAGCGCCCATCAGCGGCAGTGGCAGGGGCTGTTCTTCAATGTTCTTGACACGCTGCAATACGTCGGCGAGCGTCTGTGTCAGCATGTCAAAATGCTTCTCAAATCCTTCATGGAGGGAACCTTTCTGCATCTCACATTTGGCCCCAAGCTCGACGGATGTGTCATGCATGTGCTGAATGCGATCCTGGTCGCTTTGATCGTCGCCGGATTTTTGCATATTTGACAAAGGGCTTTGCCCGAGAGAGGCGGCGGCCACAGACATCGGATCCGGCACTAAGCCAACCGACCCATCCTCTACCGTTTCCACACCCATTATGACCCGCAGAACGGCAACCGTGCGCGTAACAAGATCGCGAAACTCGCTCATCGCCTGCGGGCCATTCCGCTCAAGCAGCTTCGCCAATTCTGGATCATCCTTGGCTAAGACTAATTCCTCGATGATCTTGGAAAGCCGTTGAATGGTGTCAATCCCCTGGCCAAACCGCCTTTGCTCACGGGTCCCATCAGCCTTGATCATTTCGAATGTGGCTTCGGGCAGGCAAGGCAGATCCACGAGCGAGATTTCATTCGGCGCCGCCGTGTAACGTGATTTTCCCTCGGCATCCGTCCAGCGACGCTTATAAGTGCCCCCTTGCGAAAAACCCGTATAGACACCCTCCATAACTTTCGCCCATTCGGCGTCATCCACGACCTTGGCGCAGATCTCGATCTGCCTTTCTTCATCATTGAATGAGATTTCGGTTACCTTGCCGGCCGCAATGTTGCCGTGCATTGCGCGAAGGTTGCCCAGCGATTTGCCGCGCGTGGATCTGGCGATGTCGGCCGACCATTTTTCATAATATGGCTTCGTCGAAGCGTAGTCACAGATCTCGCCCGCGCGGTCCTCCTTCTCGGCCGTCGCAATGCCAAAGACGCAGCGCCGCGCCGCATCCACCTTGGTAATCGGAATGAACATGCGCAGCGCGGACATGAATGCTCCTTGCGTCACGAATGAATAATCTGAGAGGAAAAAATATCGGGTCGTGGGTGAAAAAAGATCTTTCTCACCCACTGCACGGGGCCCGTGGCCGCGACCGCCAGCCGAAGCGGCAACATGCAGCTCCCGCCCACTGACCAGTCCACTCAAAGCGGACGACGGCTTCATTCTGGAAGAGTGGGGGCAGGTTGTGCGAACTCGCAGTGCGTCCCTGCGACACGCGCATATAGCGCTCACATTTGCTCACATGTCAATGTGAGTCTCGAATTCCGATTTTGGACATCTTACATCTTAAGAGCCGCTGCCATGCCTCGACTTGCAACCGGACTCCGAACTTTTGAGTACATCAATGCCATGAGGGTTAGTCTGGCGTGTATAAACTTTTCTCGGTATCATGTAAAATCATGCTTGTGTCAGCGGCCTGAGGAAAACAATTTGACTCCTTAATCTGCTTAAGAGCTTGGCGTACCACCTCCGGTGCTACAGCGAGTGTTCATATTGCTGCCTTGACACGAACCGGCATATTTGGATAGGCGTAAAGCCTAAGCAAAGCCAGTCGAGCCTTCAATCCACGTCTCCGCAGCTCTTGATCGACAGCGTTCATCCATTGTAGAGACGATTATACCTTTTGTGCTCATCGTAAAGAAGGGCCTGGTCTTGGGCGACGCCAATCTCCGCGAAGCGCTCAACAAATTGATCAACGGTCCAGGCATTTAGGGGCAGTTTCATGGCTTCAAAACTTTAAAATCAATGAGAACTTAATACCAACGCTTTTTCTCTCTTCCCCGCTCTTTCCTTTGAGATACTCCCGAGCAGAAAGATGATTATAGCGGTCGTTGGGCGTCATATGCCATCCCGTAATCTCCCAGTGCTTCATAGTCGGTATATGAGCAAGATTACTTAATCCCGAACAAGCCCGCCACGTTGCGCGCGGCGCCAGGCCATCAGGAGAGAATCGTGTCAGCCCGCTCGGATCCAACAGTTTTTGCGCGCTTGTCTCATCGCCCTCGGTCAGCTTTCGCACGGCGATGTTGAGGCGGTGCAACACCCGCCTATCATCCGCGAGCGCGCCATGCAGGCGGCTGATCCAGAAGCGCAGGACATCGGCAGCTAGAGGAACCGTCACCGCGCCGCGCTTTTCAGTGAGAGCGATACTCGGCCACAGCCTGACCGCGCCTTCATTCACGAACAAGGTACGCGCACGCAAAGGCGTGCCCGCCTTGCCGATCACAAGAACGTCATCCGGGATCCGAAAAAGAAACTGTAAAAGCCGCAGTCCAGGCGGCCCGGCTTATTCCGGCAGCGGCACGAAGCCTGAGCTCGTGAGTGTCATGGGCCGGTTCGCCGAGGCTTCAGCGAGGGGCGCGCGGCCAAGCGCGGCACGCGCCTCATTGATGGTCAAAATACCCTTCGACGCATAGCCGGAGAGGATCGCCTCCTGCGCGACCGGATCGGTTTCCTGACCGGTTCTCCAGATGAATTCAAGATCGGCCGCGTCGAATTCGGCGGCCAGAATATCGTCGATGAGCGATTTCGCCCAAAAGAGGATGGGTGCCAGCCCCTCCTCTTCAGCCATCTCCTTTTGCGTCTCGGCCGTCGCCCGGTTGATCGTTTGAATCAAGGCTTGCGGCGAAATCGAGAAGGCAAAGCAAACGATGCGGGAAAGCCATTCGTCGAACGGCCCCTTGAGATCCGGCTCCTTGGTCTGAATGAAGGTTTTCGCAACGCCGGCCGGAACGAATTTGGCGCGCCTGCGGCGGCCAAGCTCGCCCTCGAAATAAGCATCCCAATATTTCTGATAGGAAGCGATCTGATCCGCTGTCCAGCTCTCCGGAACGCCGATCAAACTATCCGGAATATTGCCTTCCGAGAAATAGTCGAGAAGATAGAGCTGGCGGCGCAAAGCGATATTCACCGTCGTC
>DATJTB010000132.1:0-4461 GCA_035503795.1 Methylocella sp. | reverse complement strand
GTCGAGGAAATAGATGATGAAGACCTCTTCATGTCCGGGAATGCCATGCGCGTTGACCCTCCACGTTTCTCCGCGATATTGAAATTCTCGTACCATGTGCTTGCCAACTCTTGAATGGTGGTTCGTGATGAACGGGTTCGTGACCGCTTCCCCGGCCATTTTGGCTTGGCGCGAAGCGAAACGCGGCGTGCCTTGCCATGCGAAGAGGTTCGGGTCAAGGCTCGGTAGCGGGACAATGTGAAGCATGTCAAGAGATTGTAAATGCGCGCCGCGTGCCTCGTTGTGCGCCTGCTCACAAGACGAGATGCAATAACAACGGAGCGGAATGGTTCTGTTCTTGGTTTAACGAGTAAGAGATATGCATGAACAGGACTTAATCGTTATGTAAAACGAGAACAGCCTGCTCTTTTTCCGTGCTGCAATATTGAAGAATTTGATCACCGACATCCCCGGCCTCAGGGTCGGCAACGCGCAGGACGAGACCCTCGCCTCTGGCGTCACCGCGCTGATTTTCGATCAGCCGACCGTCGCCTCGATTGCGATGGGCGGCGGCGCGCCAGGCTTGCGGGACACGGCGCTGCTCGCCCCCGGCATGACCGTCGAGCGGATCGATGCGCTGGTGCTTTCCGGTGGCTCGGTTTACGGGCTCGATGCGATGGGTGGCGTCACCGCCTATTTGCGTGAGGTGGGGCGCGGCTTTGCCATTCGCGACATCAAAGTGCCGATCGCGCCGGGCGCCATTCTGTTCGATCTCCTGAACGGCGGCACGAAGGATTTGCACACCCCCGTCTATTGGCATTTGGGTTACAGAGCTGCGACTGCCGCGTCTGAGGTTTTCGCTTTGGGCAGCACCGGGGCGGGATGTGGCGCGACCACGCAAAATCTGAAGGGCGGGCTCGGCTCGGCGAGCGCGGTGACGTCCGGCGGCTATCTGGTCGGCGCGCTCGTCGCGGTCAATGCGGTCGGCCGCGCGACGATCGGCGATGGCCCGCATTTCTGGGCCGCCCCTTATGAAAAGAATCGCGAGTTCGGCGGCCTAGGCTGGCCAACGCCCTGGCCCGATGACGCGCTTGGCTTTCACATCAAGGGCACCGAGCCGCAGAATACAACGATAGCGATCGTGGCAACCGATGCTTCGCTCGACAAGGCACAGGCGGAGCGCATCGCCAAAATGGCGCAGGATGGCACAGCCCGCGCGCTGCGCCCTTCTCATGCGCCGATGGATGGCGATACGGTCTTTGCCGCCGTGACCGGGAGCGCCGCCAAGCCACCAAGCCTCACCGATCTCACCGAAATCGGCCATATCGCCGCCGATTGCCTCGCCCGCGCCATCGCCCGCGCCATCTACGAGGCCACGCCGCTGCCCTTTGCCGGCGCCCTGCCGAGCTGGCGAGAGAAAGTCGGCGGTGGATGACGTTTTGAATTTGGGCCTGTCTCAGTTTGTAATGCCGGCCAAGGCACTGGCGTGTCCCGCCTAGGCCATATCTGAGCCCGTGAGCAAACGGCGCGGTGTTTCCCCGGCAAGGGCGGTCCCTCCCGAAAGCCCTCGGCATTGCCTTGCAGATATGGGCGGGCTTGCAATTCGATTAGGATATGCCGCAGGCCTTGAAGCGCGCCGGAGCCATCGAGGGTCCGGCGCGCAGCCCTGATGTGCGGTGCAACAGTCCCATCTCGTTTTCGAGAGACAAAGGGCTCTTACACCAGCGCCGGTTCTTTCTCATAGAAGGGCGAGTTCATGCCACGGCTTGCGTCCTCAACAATGTCGCCATCGAAGAGCTTCACGGATAGGCTACCGCCGATCTGTGCGGCGGCCGCGGCGAGATAGCCGGTCGCATAGGCCTTGGCGTTCTCAAGGGAGTCGAATTCGTAGAAGCCGCCGATCGAATGGGTGTTGATCCCGCTGAGCCAGGTTTTGCTCTTCAGCCCCTTTTCCTGTTTCATCGCGACATTGATCGCTTCCCAATCGATCTTCGAGAAGGGGATCGAGACTTGAATCTCGGCATAAAGATAAATTTTGCTCATGATCGGGCTCCAGACTCCTGCAGAGCAGTTTCCCCTCGTGATGGAAGTGGAAACACCTCAATTTGAGTCAGTCTATGGAGAATACCTTCTATCCGTCAAGTTGACCTTTTTAGTTGACTTTATCTATGGATTTATGGAATATTAAGCAGGTCGATCAGCCGGCTCAAGTCGCTGCATTCACCTCAAGGCTTTTTCCGCGGAGGACGGCGCCGGGTCGTGTCCCTTTCTTACTACTCACAGGACCTTCACGGGCCCTTCGAAACTTTTTCCCTCGGCGATTTCGAGCTCGAACAAGGCGGAAAAATCCGCAATCTTGAGCTCGCTTATGCCACTTTCGGCCAATTATCGACCAAGAAGGACAATGCGATCCTGTTTCCCACCTGGTATTCGGGCAGCAGCAAGGTTTTGGAGCAGGTCTATCTCGGTCCGGGCCGGGCGCTCGACCCGGAAAAATATTTCATCATCCTTGTCAATCAGATCGGCAATGGGCTCTCGACCTCACCGAGCAACGCCAGGCCGCCCTACGATGCGGCGCGCTTTCCAGCCGTTTCAATCGGTGATGATGTGCGCGGCCAGCACAAATTCATCACAGATAAATTCGGCTTGAGCGAGCTCGCCCTCGTGCTGGGCTTTTCCATGGGCGCGCAGCAGACCTATGAATGGGCGATCCGCTATCCGGATTTCGTGAAGCGCGCCGCGCCGATTGCCGGAACGGCCAAGGGGACGCCCTATACCCGGGCGCTGGTTGACAATTTCATTGAGGCGATCACCAGCGATCCGGCCTTTGATGGCGGCTGGTATAAAGAGGCACGCGATGTTCATCGCGGGTTGCGCCGCCACGCCGGCATTTTTATTCTCGCGGGGCATACGCCGGTCTTCTTCGATCAAGGCCTTTGGAAGAAAATCGGGTTTTCTTCGCTTGAGGATTTCGTCACCGGCTATGCGGAAGCCCATTTCGTCCCGCAGGATCCGAATAATCTCATCCTACTTTTGACGAAATGGCGGGACTATGACGCGGGGAAGAGCGTGTGCCGCGATCTCGCGGGCGCGTTGGCCCAGATCAAAGCCAAGACTTTTGTCATTGCAATCGAGGAAGATGGCTATTTTTCGCGCGCCGCCATCGCACATGAGCAAAGTCTCATCCCGAATAGTGCGCTCAAAACCGTGTCTTCCTCCTGGGGGCATTTGGCGCTTTTCGGCGCCGATCAAGCCTTTTATGAATCGATCGATACCACTCTCAAAGAGCTGCTGGGCGGGAGCTAAGATCGGCTCCCGGCAAATGAGCAGCGCGAGTCAAACGAAGGAGCGTTTCATGGCTGTTGAACTTTCCGCTGATCGGCCCCCGATCGATCCCTATCCCTTGAGCGAATATGTGGCCTGGGCGGGCCGGCGCAATCGCGATCCGATCCTGAATGTTTTCAAGGAGCTCTTTCCTGCTTCAGGCGAAGTGCTCGAGCTCGCGAGCGGCAGTGGCGCGCATATCAATTATTTTGCGCCCCACTTCAAGAACCTCCGCTTTCAGCCCTCCGATTATAACCCGGATGTGTTCGAGACGATCAAGGCCAAGCGAGCGGAAACGCGCAACGAGAATGTCGCCGACCCGGTGAATATCGATCTGACGAAGTCGGAAAGCTGGCCCGATCCCAATGGCAAGCTTTACGACGTCATCTATGTGATCAATCTGTTTCAAGTCGCGCCGGTCGCGATCATCGACGGGATTGCGCAAGTCGCGCAGCGCGTGCTGAAGCCCGAGGGTTTTCTCGCGATCTATGGGCCGTTCAAGGTCGATGGCAAATATACGACCTCGTCGAACGAGGCTTTCGACAAGGAGATCCTCGCAGCCAATGTTTCCGAATGGGGGCTGAAGGATGTGCGTGACCTTGAGAAAACGGCCAATATTCATGGAATCAAGCTCAAGAAGCAGCTCGATTTGCCGGCCGATAATTTCATCCTCGTCTTCGGCAAATGATCAATCCGGTGCATCGGTCATGATTTTTGCTCCATTGTCATCCTCGCGAAAGCGAGGATCCAGACGCCGCAGGCCAGGGGATACCCATTAAGGCCTTCCTGGTCTAAATTGCTCCGCGAACGCCTTCTTTTGGCAGCAAGGCGTTGGACGAGGCTCGGCGGTCTTTTTCGCGGAGCCTCACCACGCGGCGGGCCTTCGTGCGTCGGCGGGAACAGCGGTCGTTGTTGGCGTTGAGCGCCGGGGCAGGCCTTGGGCGAGCCTTGCCGAACGCTTTTTCCTCGGGATGGCTGGCGGCGATTTCCTTGCCACGGGCTTCGTCTGCCTCGTTGCAGGCCGGCTACGCGCGCCTTGGAGCGAAGGGCAGACGCATCAACAGCCCTTGCCAAAAGAAATGCGGCGGATCGTGGTAAGAAGCAAGAAGAGGGTCGCCGGCTCACAAATTAATATAAGGCTACAAAAACTGCTGCGGT
>DATJTB010000131.1:0-5962 GCA_035503795.1 Methylocella sp. | reverse complement strand
ATTCGATCCAAAATCATCGTGATCTAAGGCGCCGCCAAAGGGCGATTGTCGCGCCGCGCGCGGCCGGACTCAAGCTCAGAAAGGATCAGCTTCATGGCGCGCCCATTTCCATTTCGATCTTGCCTCCGGCTGCTTCTGGTGGCCCGACGGGCAGTGATCCTGCTCGGTCTCGCGGTCGGATTCGCGCCATTCGTTAGCGGCGAGGCCGTCGCCCAAGTCAATCCTTTTACCTGGTTTCAAGAACTGTTCCGGCCCTCCCCGAACAGGATCGCAAAGCCCGGCCCGGAGCCCTACGGGAATGACGCCCAATCGCATGTGGAGCGGCCGAAGTCTGCAGCCAAACGAACCGCACGCAAACCGCCCGACAAGCCCGAGAAGCCGCATGTTGCACCCGCCTTTTTTGTCGTCGTCCTCGGCGACAGCCTCGGGCAGATGCTGGCGCAAGGATTGACCGAGGCTTTCGAAAACCGGCCGGAAGTCGCCATCCTGCGCAAGGCCAAACAGGATACGGGTCTCGTCCGCGATGATTTCTACGATTGGACCAAAGCGACGGAAGACCTGCTCGCAAGCAATGATAAGATTGATTTCGCCGTCATGCTCATCGGCAGCAACGACCGGCAGCCGCTGCACGATGCCACCGGCAGCCATGATCCCGATTCGCCGGAATGGAAGGACGCTTATACGCATCGAATTGAAACGATTGCCGGCCAGTTCCGAGACAAGAAAATTCCGCTCGTCTGGGTCGGCCTGCCAATTCTGAAAAGCGAGCGCCTTGCGGCGGGCGCGCTCAGCCAGAACCAGCTGTATCGCGACTTTGCGGAAAAGGCGGGTGCGACCTACCTCGACATATGGGAGACCTTCGCCGACGAAGCCGGCCAATACAGCGTGACAGGCCCCGACCTCAACGGCCAGATCGTGAAGCTGCGCGCCGCCGATGGAATCCACTTTACCAAGGCCGGAGCCCGCAAGCTCGCCAGTTTCGTCGAGCCGGCCATCCGCCACCGGCTCGATGAGGTCCTGCCCAGGATCGAACCGGATCTGCCGGCCGGTCAACCGGCCACGCCGCCCGGCGAGGCTACCCCCTCCCAACAAAATGTCTCGACCTCGGCCCCGGGCGAGGCCTCGCCACCACCAAAGCCGATCGCCGGGCCCGTCCTGCCTTTGACCACCCCGTCGCTCGACCCAAGCGGCGAGCTTGCAACGGGCGCGAAGGCGGCGGCAGCGGATGGTCGATCAGCGCAAAACTTCATCGACGAGACCTTGCAGCAGGGTCAACCGGTGCCGCCAAAACCCGGCCGCGCGGATGATTTCTCATGGCCCAGACCCTAGAGCGGGAAGCGAAAAACCGGCCACCGGTTCTCGCATCCTACTCAAATTTTTTAAAATTGATCACGTTTCATGATGATCTGAGTGGCGCTCGCGAGGCGGAACGGCACGAAATCCGCTCATCCTCTTTCTGGCCGCTGGTTCGCCACCCCCCTTTCAAAAATTTTGGTGTTGCGTCTGCCGCAATGGAACAAACCGCCGCGCTCCACGTTGAAGAGGCCAGTATCTCTATTGGCTTCTTTACGAGGGGATATGTAGCATATGGTGAAAACAAATCCATTGAAGACGTGCGTGATTGCGGCCGCAAGCTTACCTCTTCTCTTCACGGCTGTGGCGTTCGCTTTCGACAACACGGCGCCCGGCCTCACAAATCGTCCCATTCAACAAGCGAGCTTGTCATTCGGTCTTCGCCGCGATGTTCAGCCAACGCGGACTGTGGTCGATGATCCGACGCATGCGCGGGCCGGCACGATCACGATCGATACGAAAGAGCGCTATCTCTATCTGTCGATGGAGGGCGGCAAGGCGATGCGCTATGCGGTCGGTGTCGGACGCGACGGTTTTGGCTGGAGCGGCCATGCCCACATCGGACGCCGTGCCGAATGGCCAGCCTGGACGCCGCCCGCCGCCATGCGCTTGCGCCGGCCGGACTTGCCGAAAGTGATGGAGGGCGGCATCGACAACCCATTGGGCGCACGGGCCATGTATCTCTATAATGAGCATGGCGATACCATGTTCCGCATCCATGGCACCAATGAGCCGGACACGATTGGCCGGGCGGTTTCTTCCGGCTGCATCCGCCTCTTGAATGAAGACATTGTCGATCTCTACGAACGGGTAAAAGTTGGTTCACCCGTCGTGGTGCTCTAGAGCGGGTCGCGGAACATATAGAGCATTTTCCAGCGAAGTGGGCACCACTTCACTTCGTGAAAATGCGACAAGACAAAATGTTAGAGCCATTTTCCGATTTAATCGAATCGGAAAATGCTTTAGACATTGCTCCGGCGCACGAGGCGATATTCCTTCACCCAATGGCCGAACAGGTCTTTGCCGCGCTCGGCCACGCGGTCGATGCGGTTCACCCACGAAAAGACGCCGATCGCCTCAAGCGATATAATCGCCTCATAGACCGTATCGCGGCCGCAGCGGGCCTTCTCGGCGATGGTCTCCGATGGTCTCTCATAGGAGGGGAAGCAAAGCCCGTCCCTGTAGCTCATGAAATGCCACAGGAGCGCGTGCAGGACGCGCTGGTAAGCGGCGGTGATCGGCCCTTGGCTTTTGGCCTTCCTGCTTGTGTTCGGCGCTCCACGCCTTCCGGATTTCACACCGCTCAAAAGTTTACGGGAGGTTTGCGGCGTCCATGAATAATGCGGAGGATGCTCGCGGTGTCGTCGCCTTCAATGTGACGGTAGAACACGTGATAGGGAAGGACGATGCCAAACCGAATATGCGTCCCAAGCTTTGGCCGCGCCGGACAACTATCGGGATAGTCGGCAAGCCTCTGACAGAGGCTTTCAAAGCGAAGATTGTATTGGTTGGCGAAAGAAGAACCCGCTACGGCGGCGAGGTCGGCGAGAATATCGACCATGTCCGCGTCGGCGGGCGCGGTGATGATGACGCGAGCCGTTATCCTTCATGACAGCAAGCCGCGCCGCGTTGCGAGCCTTGTGCTCGTCAAGCGGAATGAAGTCACCACGTTCAAGAGCCGCGAGTCCCTCGTCCACATAAGGTTGGTTTTGCCCATTCCGAATCGTCGCTCTCTTCAAGAGCGCGTTCGGCAAGGCGCTCGTCGATAAGCCGACGCACGGCTTCTTCAATCGAGGCGAAGCTCCCCCTCGCGACATAAGTTTGAAGCCATGCTTCTTGTTCAGGTGTAAGCGTAATCGTAATCGGCATAAGTAAATCCTAACATAAAACGAGGGGCCAGACGATTCAAATGCCTTGCGCCACATAGCCTTTACCCCTCTTGCGCTCGGCCTGTCGCTGCAAGGCGGCGAGGGCAGGGCTTCGTCCTCAAACCGCACGGCCACCATGCGCCCTTGTGCGCCGATTCGGCCCCATTCCTCATGAGCAAGACGCCGCCGAATAAATTCGGTTGCACGTCGAGCCGGTAGAAGCGGCGCATGTTCCGCACCGGATCGACGCGGCGAAGTTCAACGGCGGTCATGCGGTCGGCCTCACAATCGCGTAAGCGGCAATATGGAATGCAGCGTGAAGTGTCTCACTTCACGCTCGCACTATGCAATCCAAGTCCAAACGCGAAAAGACATGCAAGATACAAAAGATTTTGGCTGGTTAAAAATCATTGCGGCAATGCAACGTAAAAAACAATCTGAATATTGTGATTCCATAATATAAATCACAGCTACAAATTGCATACTGGATTATTACTTGAATTATTAAAGAAACAATTGCCATTCTACTGCTTTGGTATATCATTGTTTTTTTTTGGACTGTGAGGGGGCAAAAATGAAAACGTATTTTCAAGTTTTCTTGTTCTTGCTTTGTACTAGTTTTATAGTCTTTTGGGAAGCCCATGCATCAGCTCAATCCAATGGAGCCAACGCTTGTGCCATCCTCGCGGGCAAATTGCTCCCCGACGAGCTGGAAACGGCGTCGAATCCTCACGCGGCGCTCTCGCGGCACGGTGCTCATGTTCGAAATTTCGTCGGCTGCCTGCAGTCGCATGGCGTGCAGCCAGCTTCAGGCCCGATGGCCGAGGCGGCAGTGGGAACCTACGTCACCTTCGATGTCCCTGGCAGCGTTTTCACCAATCCCGCCGCCATCAATCAGGTCGGTACAATCGCGGGATACTATCTTAAGTACACCCCTTTGCCTGGCCCGGGCAACGAGTTTCACAGCTTCGCGCGCGCCCCCGGCGGCGCCATCACAGTGTTCGATCCGCCTGGTGCTACTGGTGGCTCCCAGGCCTTGGCCATCGACGCGCTGGGGACGATCGCGGGACAATATTGTGACGCGACCACCTGCCACGGCTATATTCGTTATCCCAGTGGCAACATCGTGACCTTTGATCCTCCCGGGTCACTATTTACCACTCCCACCGCCGGCAATAGTTCTGGGATGGTCACAGGACAGTTCTGCACAACCCCATTCTCTGTATGTAACGGTTTTCTGCGCCGCCCCCGTGGCGCTATTGTTGAATTTGATGCGCCAGGTAACATTATTTTAAGCTGTTGCCTCGGCGACGGCTACAACGAAATGGCCGTCAACGACGAAGGCGCAATCACGGGGGCTTTTTCCATTCTTCCAGAGTCTGCCGCCGGCCACGGCTTCGTTCGGACCCAAGGTGGGACCATCGCCACGTTCGACCCTCCGGGCTCTGTCGAGACCTTTCCGAGCGATATCAACGCGCGGGGGGCGATAACGGGCTGGTACGAGGATGCAAGCGACGTCATTCACGGATTCCTGCGCGCCCCGGCCGGTGCCATCACCTCATTCGATGCCCCGAACTCCATCGAAACCCAAGCCTGCTGCATCACTTCCGCTGGAACGATCATGGGAAACTACTTTGACCCAGGCTTCGCTCTGCACGGCTTCCTCCGCGCCAGCAACGGCGGTTTCACCGTGTTCGATCCCCAGGGGTCTGTGTTAACGATCCCTGTGGCCATTAATGCTTGGGGGGCGATCATAGGATTTTACTATGACGCAACCTACGAGGTTCAACATGGATTCCTGCTGAGGCCAAAGGATTAGAACCGAGAAACTCGCGCCTCGTTAGATTGGCTCTGTTGCATTGATGAACTTAAGCGCAATCTCGCAATCGTCCAGCGACTCACATTGTAGGATCGCGCAATCTCGCCCTACGTTTCCTTGCCAGCCTTAAGGCGCTTGACCGCCTCTAGCTGCTGGTGATGGGTGAGGATCGGCTTGCGGCCAAGGCGGACGCCGTTCGCCACGGCTCGCGCGCGGCCTTCGCCCGTGCGGGCGCGGATTAACTCGCGCTCGAACTCGGCAAGCCCGCCGAGCACGGTCAGCATCAAGCGCCCGTGCGCGGTCGTCGTGTCGGCCCATGTGTCATTGAGCGAACGAAAGCCCGCGCCCTTGCCGGTGATCGCTGCCACGGTCGCATAGAAATGCGCGGGCAAGCCGTCGATCTGCTCGGCGTTGAAAACCGCGTAGCCCTTCATGAAGGGGATTTCGGTTTCGACCTCTTCGGCCTTCTCGTCCCCTTCTCCTTTGGTTTTGGGTTGCATTCATGCAACCTTGCCCGTCGGCGAGACCGGGGGGCGCGGGCTTGCGCGCGCGAGGGGCGGAGCCCCTTAGGGGAATGGCTGCGGCAGCAGCGTAGTAAGCGCGTGAGGGATCGTCACCCGAAGGGCGGAAACGCGGCGCGGTTCCGCGCGCCTGCGCATAGAGCCTGACCCGCAGGGACACGCCACTTCATCAGTGGACGTTAATTCGGTTCGTCGGTGATCGTCAGCATGGATCGCGCGGACGTTCGGTCAATGATCGGGTGCAGGAAATCCGGAGAGTCGAAACGGAAAAGAATCTCCGTCGCGCCGTGCTCGGCGTACCATGCGAGCGCGCGCTTGCCGACATGCCGAACCAAAGGGAACAGCGCTTGCCCGACATTGAAGTCCACGCGCATGTCTTCGGGACAACGCATGGTGTAGTG
>DATJTB010000130.1:0-21109 GCA_035503795.1 Methylocella sp. | reverse complement strand
CGCCCTCGCCGCCTATTCGAGCATCATGACCGCCGGAGCCAAGCCTTTTCCCACCGCGCCAGATGGGAATCTCCTTTCCATTCTCAAGGCCCTCTATGTGCAGAAGGTCTTCACGCGTTTTGCCATCGACAATCAGGCGCTTGCCGTCGATCAGCAGGCGGCTGGAGCGCTTCATGCCGCCTTCGGAAATTTCCTCGCCCAGCATCAGCCGAGTTCGCTCGACAGCCCGACGCAGCCGCCCGGCGTCGTCGGCCTTTAGCTTTTTTTAAGAGCGGCGGATGATCAATTTGAATCGGTCCGCCGGTCTAGCATTTCATTTGAGCATCGGATTTTTCCCAAAATCGGTTTCCACTTTTGGGTCCGATGCCCCAGCCCGAACCAAATCCTGACCAGGATGCCGATTGGATCGCGCGGCAAAAGCTGAGCGAGTGGCCCAAAGTCCGAGGGGAGACCAATGTCTGTTTCACTCGATCTTGCCGACATTCAAGGCAATATTCTCACGGGCTATGGAAGAGCCGGTTTTCCGAAAGGCCGCTTCCTGCTCTTTCATGTCGACCGAGGCGATGTGGGGCGGCATTTCGTGCTGGGTCTCCTGCCCTCCATTACCACGGCGCAGCGCTGGAACTCGAAGCAGGCCATCCCGACCGGCAAGGCCAAGGTCGAGCGACCCCTGGTCGCAGTCAATATCGCCTTCACCTGGTATGGTCTTTTAGCCCTCGGGGTTCCAGTGCGCACGCTGCAAGGCATGCCGGATGAATTCATCGATGGGATGGCCAAACGGGCGAGCCTGCTCGGCGATGATTTCGTCGGGCCGAACTGGCGCCAATCCTGGGACGAGGTATGGATCGAGAGCGGCAACGATAATGGCAGCCACCCGGACACGGTGCACATCCTCGTCGCCCTTAACGCGCAAATGAAGCCGGACGGTACGCCTGTCGAAGCGCTGGAAACTCGAACCCACGAGATCGAGGCGCTGGCGCAACGGACAGGCGGCGTGCGCCTCTTGACCGGCCATAATCGCAAAGGCCAGCCCAAGGAACGCTATCAGGAACTCTCTGCCATACTGAGGCAGAAGGAAGATGGCACCTGCGAGGCGCTGCCGAAAGAACACTTCGGCTTCACCGATGGGATCGGCGATCCCGTTTTCGAGGGTCAATATCCAGACGGGTACGAAGAAAAGTTCAAAACCGGCAATGGCGCGCTTGACGGGCAAGGCCATTGGCGGCCGATCGCCACGGGCGAGTTTCTCCTCGGCTATCCCGATGAGGCGCAGGAGCTGCCGCCGGCCGCCGGGCCGCTCACCTTCAGCCGCAACGGAACCTTCATGGCCTATCGCAAAGTACGCCAGCATGTCGCGGCATTCCAAGATTTCATCAATAAGACAGCGGAACAATTCGGCGCCGTCTTCGGCCTGGAAAATCCGGATGAGGCGCGGGAAACCTTGCTCGCCAAACTGGCCGGGCGCTGGACGGACGGCGTGCCGGTTTCAGCTGCGCCGACCTTCGCCGATTGGAAGGCTTTCAACAGCCAATATCCGGAATCGAATTCTGAAGCCCGTTATGCGGCCTTGACCCATTTCAGCTTCAAGGAAGATCCCAAGGGCTTGAAATGCCCTATGACCGCGCATCTGCGGCGGGTCAATACGCGCGACCAGCTCGATCCAACCGGTCAGGACGGCTCGGTTATCAACAATCGCCGCCGCATTCTGAGGCGCGGCCTGCCTTACACTTATTCGCCGGATGGATCACGCGAGCAGGAGGAGCAAGGGCTCGTGTTGTTGTTCCTTTGCGCCAGTCTCTTCCGGCAGTTCGAATTCGTTCAGCAGCAGTGGATCAACAATGGGATGGATGCCAATGCCGGCAGCGACACATGCCCGATCACCGGCAATCATTCGGACGGCCAAGCTGGCCTGGGTCCGAAGGCCAAATTCGTCATCCCGTCGGATCCGGCTTCCGGCCGGCCACCCTTCATCGTCGAGGGCTTGCCCCAATTCATCGAAACCCGCGGCGGAGACTATTTCTTCGTGCCTAGCCTGACCGCCTTGCGAATGATCGGGCTTGGCATCATCGACCCGACCTGATGGCCCGCTCAACGATGGTCCCGAGCGAATTTTGATAGGCGTCAATGGCAAAGTGCTTTTCATAGAGCTGCCGGGTTGGCGCGCTTTGCCGGGCCTGGCTTGGCAAGTTTCGATCGGCGTAGGCGCGGGCGAGCGCCGCGGCAAAAGCGGCGCCATCCTCGGCAATGCGAACATTGGCCAGCGTGGCCGGATCAAGGCCCAGGCCGCGAAACGCAAGCGGCGTCGCGATGAGCGGCGCACCGCTCGACATGGCCTCGACCGTCTTGATCGAAATTCCGTGACCCGCCGTCGCCGGCAGAAGAACGGCGCAAGCTCTCTCATAGGCCGAATAGAGTTCGCCCCTATCGACTCTGCCATGAAAGAGCCTTGCATGCGCCCTGTAAAGCTCGGGAGCCCTCAATTTCAACTCGCGATCGATATTGCCGTAAATTTGGACCGGCACATCCGATGCGTGCGGCAGGACTTCCTGCAAGAACCAGGAGAGGCCGAGGAAATTGGGATAGTTGGCGCTCGCGACGATGATCGGCGGTCCGCCCCCCGAACCCATGGGCATGGCTGGCACCGCCGGGTAGAGCAAAGCATGGCGCTGATCCGGAATGAAGGCCTGGAAGTGATCCGCCTCTTCCGCATTAAGATGAATCAAGAGATCCGCCCCCTTCATGATCTTGAGCTCGAGCGCGAGCATCTCCTCATATTGGAGAACAGGCGGAAGCCTCAAGCTCTGGCGATTGCGCAGCGCGTATTGGCGCGCCTGAATGTCATGAGTGTCGAGGAAGATCGGGCAACGAAGTTTGCCGTTGAGGCGTAACGCAGCTGGCAGGCAGAAGAAATGGTTGCAATGGATGAGCGCGATCGGCTCGCGGTCGAGGCGCTCATGCGGGAGGCTAGCGGATTTGGCGGCTTCAAGGCCAACCGCCGCAGAATTGCCCCGCAGCCAGTGAAGTCCGGCCCTGAGAAAATCAGGCCGGAAAACATGCCCCCACGGCAGCACTGTCAAGAGCCGGACGTCGGCGTCGAGATCCGCCGTCGCCGCCAAATAGCTTGTCGCGCCCGACGATCCCTCGCTCCATCCTGGCATATCAGCAACCGCCAGACTCAGGACTTTCGCGCCGAGATGGCGATAAGCCCGCACCTGCGAGACAAAGACCTGGTGGCTGCCACAGGAATGCCAGGCCGGATGAATGAGCAGGACGGATTTTCCGAGGAGCGGACGAGAAAGGCCAGGCTTCACCTCAGCGCTTTGAAGCGGGCGCGGCTGCGGCATGTTCTTTTCTCTCTCTCTACTCACCGGATTTGGGCTTGCCCCTGTGATTGAAAGACGCGCTTGATCGAGCGGCCTTCCTCACGCCAGAGGAAAAAAGTCCGATGAAAGCCGCATTTCGGACCGAATATGATTCTTCCTCGACTCTTCAAGAATCTTGTTCACCTCAACCCTACACACGGCTGTCCGACAAGCCAAATTCGCGGTCTCAATGGATAATCCCTCTTTAGGCTCCAAGAAATACGGAATGGCGGCGATCGCCAATGACAAGGTCATCAATTGGCTGCTGCCGTTTCTGGAGAGCTATCACCTGACCAACGCGGCGACGCCGCTCTATCTCATCCCCTATGACGAGAATGTCACTTTGACGCGCCAAGCCGCCGCCGTCTATGGGGTGGAGCTTGTCGAGCCGGACAGTGCCGAACTCGATGCCTTGGCCAAGCGGCTTTATCCGCTCTTTCCCGGCCACCGGCGGCGGCTGCGCAAATTCCTCAGTCTCGCGCTGCCGCTCGATGAGGTCATCTATCTTGACATCGATATCGTCCTGTTTCGTGATTTTCGCGAGATGTTCGGCCTGCTCGAACCGGGCAGAAAGGATTTCATCGTCGCCGCTCCGGGGAAGGAATATGTCTACAACAGGAAACGGAACCGATATGATTTCTTGCGCGACGCCATGTTGTTCAATGATGGTTTTTTCATCGCCTCGAAAGACATATTAAGCCTGAAGGATTTTCGCGAAGTCATGGATACGGATGAAGAGATTTTCCATGCCGTCCGCCAGCGCGGCATGCTGTTCGCCCAGCCGGTCACGAATTTCGTCGTCCACCGCAAAGGACTGAAGATCGGCCATCTGCGCGAGTGTATCCCCGGCGCATCCGGCGAGAGCTTTTACAAGGCGGAAGGGGTGACCTTCGACACGGAAGGCCCCCGCGATGTTTTTGGCGCCAAGATTTACTTTGCCCATTGGGCTGGTGCGGTCCATCTTCCCAATCGCCGCGTATTTGATGCGGCCTGGCGTCAATTGTCGATCAAAGCCGCCGCGCGGATGAAAGCCGCATAAGGGCGGGTGCTCGCTGAAACGCCTCCATTCTTCGAGACAGACTTTCTCGAAGAATGGAGGCCCTCGAAGGATGAGCAGAGCTTGAAGGATGAGGCTCTCACGAGAGTTTTCGGCAGCCTGATAGCGTCTATCCATATGCTGGCGACCGAGAGGATGTGTCATGCCTCCCCTTCTTTTCTTCTATCTTGCGAAGCGCGTTGCCACGGCGGCCCTTGTCGTCGAAGCGGGCCTTTGCATTCCGGTCATTCTGACCTCGCTCTTTCATGATTTGCCGCCGGCAGCCATTCGCGGTGGCCTACTCCTGCCAGCCCTCTTCGGAACGGTGCCGACCGTTCTTTACGTCGCCCTGCCGATGGCGCTCGGCATCGGGGTTGCCATCGAATTCACCCGCATGTCGACGGACGGCATGATCGCCGTTCTTTACTCCCTGCGCCTGTCGGTCTGGGCGATCAGCCTTCCCACAGTTTTCGTCGCGCTTGCCGCGGTCGTATTCGGCTATTGGCTTTCGTCCTTCTTTGCTCCGGCGCATGTCGGCGAGATGCATGATGTGATCTATGTGATCCGCAACTCGCTCAACCACCGGATGCTGGAGCCGGCGGAATTCTACAATTTCGACAATGGGACGAAGACGCTCTACTTCCGCCGCTGGCAATCCACCGATGTCGTTTCCGGCATCTTCATTTATCAATTTTCCGCCGAGAAGAACGAGGAGCAGGTCATTACCGCGCAGCAAGCCGAGTTTCGAAGGAATGAAACAAGCGTCGTCCTCATCTTGAGCCATGGCGCGATCGAAACCGTTTCGGCCGACGGCCAAAGCATCCAGACCGCCCATTTCGACCAATATGCCATGCCAATCGGCATGCAGGGATCGGGCGGCCTGCCGCAACGCAGCTGGCGCGGCGTGTTCGAGATGGGCTTTCTCGAATTCTTCCATGCCCGGCCATCGCCGGTCATCTTTCCAAGGCTCTATGGGGAATGGATGAGCGAAGCCGCCAAGCGCTGCGGCATTCCCTTGCTCGCCCTCACCCATGCGCTCTTCGCCATTGGACTCGTTTTGAGTCTCACTTCGATCAGCGGCCGGAGTAAAGGCGCAAGCGCCGTAACCGTGCTGACGATACCCGTGATCCATGTTGCGATCCTTGTTTCCGCCGAAACGATGGTGCGCCACAATCCCTGGATGATCGTCCTCGTTGGTCTTGCGATACTTGCCGAGCTTATGGCCGGCCTCTGGCTCATCGCGCGGCAGAATGCCGACTTCCCACAGAGCCGGACCGCCAAAGCGGTTGCGCCCTCGCCGGCCTGACCGAAACCGATGGGGATCGCGGCTTGGCTCGACCCGTTTTCCTGATCACGGTCTATCTGCAACGGGAACTTTGTGCCTCGCGATCCACGCCCGCCCCACATTGAGCAGCGGCATGCAGGGCGCCGGCCAACCCCGCCAAAGCCTCGTCATGAAAAGGTGGCGCGACCAATGTTACACCGAAGGGCAGGCCATCCCCTCTGAAGCCAGCGGGAACAGCGATGGCCGAGCAGCCTAGAAAATTGGCAAAATTCGTGTAATGTCCGAGGCGCGCGTTGAGCGTGAGCGGATCGGCCCGCATCGCTTCAACCGTGTAAATGGCCGGCACGGTCGGCAACAGCAGGCCATCGACCTTTTCCCATTCAAGCTCGGCGCGGCGGCGCAATTGCTGCAGACGGTGCAGGCCTGCAAAAGCATCGGCCGCGCTCAAACGGTGGGCCTTGTCTAGAAGCACCCGCACGCAAGGATCGAGGTCCGCCGGATGGGTATCGGTGAATGCGCCGATCGCCGCCACCCGCTCGGCCAGCCATGGCCCATCATAAAGAAGCGCCCCGATTTCGTGGAAGGGATGATAATCGAAGGTCAGGACCTTTGCACCAAAGACGCGCATTCTTTCGATTGCCTGCTCGTAAAGGGACGCGCTTTCCCCATCGCCATCAAAGAAACAGGCCTGCGGTGTCAGAACCCCTATCCGCAAAGCCTGGGGCCAGGCCTTCTGCGGAGCTTGCACGCTAAAGGGATCCTCGCGATCATAGCCATCAGCGATGCGGCGAATCTCGCTTCCTTCCGAAACGCTCAGGGCTAGGACGGAAACACAATCGAGGCTCGGATTGGCCGGGACAACGCCTCTCAGGCTCAACAGGCCGGGCGTCGGCTTGATTCCGACGAGATTGTTGATCGCGGCCGGCACCCGGCCGGACCCGGCCGTATCCGTGCCGAGCGCAAAGCTGGCGAGCCCCGCTGCGACGGCAACCGCCGAGCCGGAACTCGATCCTCCCGAGATCGAGCCGGCATCAAAAACGCAGCGGGGCGCGCCATAGGGCGAGCGTGTGCCGTTGAGGCCCGTCGCGAACTGATCGAGATTGGTCTTGCCAATGACGAGCGCGCCGGCCGCCATCAGCCGCGCGACGGTTTCCGCATCCTTTTGCGGCCGATAGGCAAAGGCCGGACAGGCGGCGGTCGTCGCAAAGCCTTCCACATCAATATTATCCTTGACGGCGAAGGGGATTCCCCACAGCGGCAAGGAAGTCGGGTCCGGCACCCTCGCCAAAAGTTCACCTGCCGCCCGCCGAAAATCCTCAGGCGTAACAGGCGAGATGAAAATCGCGGGATCCGGCGCCGCGGCAATCCGCAAAAGCAGCGTTTCAACAACATCGAATAAAGCGGTTGGCCGGTGGCGATAGAGCGCGCGCAAAAAGTGAAGAGAAAGAACACGCGGCAGTTCGTTCATCGGTCGCAAGGAGCTTTTCGAGTCCAAATCTGATTGCTCACGCCTAAGTGATCATGTCCGATTGTTCATCCCTTGCCACGCTTAAGAGTCTTGAAAATCGAAAACCCGCCCCAACTTAAGCTCTGTGCACTACGCACGGAAACACAAAACCATTTCATTCATAGCGAGCTCATTTCAGCACCTAAGAATTTCACCCGCCAGCGGGCGCGCCGGCAACTCCACCGAAGGGGCAAGGGTTTGCGGGAGATTGATTAAGCCGAAGTTTCTAGACTACAAGCGCCGTTTGTCCATGGCCGGAACAAGATGACCGTCCAGGGACGAGCACCTTGATGTCCCACCCGATTTCAGGGACGGGCGTTTCACGCCAAGGGATGACAAGTGGAAAGGGGCTTTCGGCCAAAGGCCAATTTCGTCCCTTGACAGGCGCGGCACGGTTGCTACTTAGCTTTAGCAGGCGATGGAGTTCGCCTTATAACCGCCCTTTCGGCTGATGACTCCTACCGGCATCGACACGGGAGGAGTTCACGTGAAATTTCCCTGGCACCCCCCTTCAATCCATTCAAGACAGGTTGAGCGAATCGAGTCCGCCCACTATTGTCCGGCGGCCTTTGACCAATCGCGCTCACGGGGCTTGTCTGATGGACACTGATGAAACCCGGCGGCCCCTGCGCGGCTGGCGCTTCCTTCTTTTGAACGTAGCGGTCGGCCTCGCCAATGTGGTGGTGCTCTCCAATGTGCCGGGCTATACGATTTCCGGTCCCTATGTCGCCGGTAATCTGCAAGGCGTCACCCCGAGCTTCGCCTCCTGGGGGTCGACTGACCATTTGATTGGCATTAGCCTCGGCTTTCCGATCGCCCGGTGGCTGGCGGCGCGCTATGGCGACTACCTTGTCTATGTCACAGCACTCGCCGTTTACGCCGGGTTCTCTCTTCTCTGCGCGCAATCCGAGACAATCTGGTCCTTTGTCCCCATGCGCATCTTGCTGGGGATGACCGCCGGGGTCATCTTGCCAACCGGCCAGGCCGTGCTGCTTGGCGAATATCCGGCCGAAAAAAGGACTTTTGGAGTCGGCATCTGGGCGATCCTCAGCATGATGCCCTTTACGATCGGCGTTTTCATGGGCGGCTTCTGGTCCGAATACGTCGACTGGCAAGCCCTTTTTTATTCGAATGTCTTCATCACCCTGGGTATTGCCGCAATCACCGGCTCGCTTGTCTACGGGCGCCGAATCAAGCGCTATATCCGGCGCTTCGATACAGGCGGCTACCTCATGCTTGCCATCATTCTGCTCGGGACGCAGACTATTTTCAATCAAGGCAATGATTTCGATTGGTTTGGCTGGTCATGGTTCATGTTTGGCCTGCTTCTCACGGTGATCGCGACACTGCCTTGTTTCATCATCTGGGAGTTGGGCGAACGCAACCCGATCCTCGATCTACGGCTGTTCGCCTATCGCAATTATACCATTTCCGTTATTTGTTCAGTCGCTGGTTTTCTTGTCATTCAAGGCCTGCTTTCCCTTTTCAGCGTACAACTTCAAGTCCTGCTCGGCTACTCCTCTTCGCTGGCCGGAATCGTCTATCTCTCAATGATGCTCCTCTCGTTTCCGCTTGTTATGGTTCTGCATGAGATTTGCCAGCGGGTCGATGTCCGGCTGGTTGCGTGTGCCTGCTTCCTGTGGTTCAGCGCGACATTGACTTGGATGGGTCTCTTCGACCGAGATGGTTGGTTCGACCAGATCGCTTTGCCCATGATATTCTTTGGTTTTTCGCTCGCTGCCTTCTTTACGCCGCTGGCGGAGCTCGCCATCTATGGCCTGCCGGCGAGGCTCCTCCAGCGCGGAGGGGAAGAGCTGACCCTTCTGCGCACGATGGCCGGCGGGTTCGGCATTGCGCTGCAAGGCGTCGTGATGTTCCGGCGCACTCCCTTCCACCAACTCGATCTCGCCGACCATTTCGGCGGCCGCCGTTTTGCTTCGCTCGATCTTCTGTCTTTGTTCTCGGACAAGCTGCAAGCGGCGGGTGTCTCCGCAGACAAGGCGCAACATATTTTTGGGAACCTGATCCTAGAACAATCATCTTTGCTCGGGATGAATGACGCCTTTCTCCTCGGCGGCGTGATTTTCGCCATGCTCGCTGCGTTCGTCTGGCTCGCCTCTTCGACCATCGTGCCAACCGAACTCGTTGAAAAGCTGCAAAAAGCAAAAGCCGAAGAAATGATGGAGCAAGGATGATCCTCCGCCGGTCACTCCTCCTGGCCGTCGGCGCCTTGCCTCTCTTCCTCCTCGCCGGCTGCGCCGCCATGCCGGCCGAGAACCAGCGTGCCAGCTTCAGGGAACAGCCCCCCATGGATACGATTCTGCCCCACGCGCCGGCCCGGAAGGCGGAAGCCGTCCCGGCCAAACCATGGCCGGAAGCGCAGTGGTGGCGGACGTTCCGCAATCCGGATCTCGATCGGGCCATGGAAACGGCGCTCGCCAACAATCCCAGCCTCAAGCAAGCGTTTGACCGGATTGGCGAGGCGAATGCCACCGCGCAAGTCGAAGGCGCGCGACTGCTCCCCTGGCTCGATTCAGATAACACCTTTCGGATGGTTCGCTATGCCCAGCATGGCCTTGCCAACTCCTTTAATCCAGATCTCGGAGGGACTTATCATACCTCGGATACCCTCAATCCCGTCTCCTTTCGTTACGAGTTTGATTTCTGGGGGAAGAACCAGGCCGCGTTTGAAGCCGCGCTGGGCGAAGCCGCCGCGCAACAGGCCGAGTTCGCCGAAGCGAGCCTCCTGCTCACGACGGCCATCGCGCGGACCTATGTCCGTGGCGTCGCCGCCAGCCGGCAGCTGGTCCTGGCGCAGGATGTTGTGGTGCTTCGCAAAATCCTGCTCGATTACGCGCAGACGCGGGTTCGAACCGGGCTTGACCCGGAGGATGCCGTCAAAGAAGCCAGCATCGAATTGGAAACCGCCAACAAGGTCGTGGATGCCACGCGAGCGCTCGTCATCCTACAGCAAGATCTTCTCGCGAGGCTGATGGGCGAGGGACCCGACGCCACGGCGAATTTCTTTACGGGCAAGGACAACGATCTGCCGGCCAAACTGGTTCTGCCCGCCCATTTGCCGATCGAGCTTCTCTCCCATCGCCCGGATCTCGCCGCCGCCATGCACCGGGCCGAATCGCAGGCCGAACTCATCCACGTCGCCAAGGCGGAGTTTCTGCCGTCCGTCGATCTCACCGCCGCAACCGGGGGGTTTGAAGCTACTGTGCTTACGAGTAAGATCGGCACATTGCCGGGCCTGCTCTTTCGCGGCAGTGACCTCAACTATCTTGTGGCCCCCGGTTTTCATCTCCCCATATTCGAAGGGGGCCGTCTGCGCGGCGAATTGGCCGCGTCGCGCTCGGCGTATGATCAGGCGGTTGAGTCCTACAATGAGACCTTGCTGCGCGCGATTCAGGATGTCGCCGATGGTCTGACCAATTGGAGGCAAACAAAAGCCATCCTTGATTCACATGCGCAAGTGCTCAGTTCATCCTCCGGGGAGGTTCTCCTTACTCGCAGCCGCCTGGGCAGCGGTCTCAACGACGTGCGCGAAGTCGCGTCAAGCGAGGTTGATCTTCTTCAACAGCGCTTCGTGCTGCAATTCCTGCTTGTCGATCACATCAACGCGCTGGTCGACATCATCGAAGCTTTGGGCGGCGGCTTTGACGATGGTTATCCGGCTTCTCGCCCGCAGATCGCCCCGGAGGCGGCGCTCTCCGGTCTTGAGACGCTCACCCCGGCTTACAGCCTGGACAATCTTCTGTCCCCGCTCATCTCTCCTTTAGGAAACTGAGGTATGAGACGATCCCGCTGTGGTTCTGATCGCCCGACGTGGGGCATGATCCACCAACGAGAGCGGCAGCTCCCTTAAGAAGAACAGGTTTCAGTCGCCGGAAGATCGGACGGTGCAAGCGTCTGGCCCAAAGCGCCGGACAGGCATCTCGGCCGAGAAGGCGGTGGGCTGGCCTAGGCTTCGTTTTCAAGCAGCCTCTCAATGGCGTTCATGGCGCTCGGCATGTCGGCATAACTTAATTCATAGGCCGGTGTCGTTTCGACGAAATGAAGGAACTCAGCGACCCTATCGAAGGTCAGGGGTTTATTCAGGTCCGTATTGGCTTCGAGCAATCGCGTCATTGTCCGGAGAGGCGTCAGGGAGCCGAGATGCGTTTCCGCATCTTTCACGTAGGCGGGAAAGAGAATGACCGATGGCGTTCCTGCCGACCCACTCGTCTCCGGTGGCTCAACATAGCGTGTGGCGCGACCATGGCATCGCACGGTCTGACTATTGGCGAGTTGCGGATAGAACCCTTGCAGAATCGGCCAGGAGCCGGACTTGATGGAAAGACACGCCGGCAAAGGCCGCAACGACCAATCGGACGCCACCATCGCGACAAGGTCGTCGCTGAGATAACTGTAGCCTTGGCGCGCCAAAAACCCCACAAGAGTCGATTTGCCGGCACCGCTGACGCCGGGGAGGAGAATGGTACTTGCTCCCCGACGGACGGCGGCGGCATGGAAATAGGCAAGAAAATCGACTTCGGGATGCTCCCAGCTCAGAAAGAATTCATTGGTCCTTCCCACGAGTTCCGTGAGCGAGTCCACTTTCGCCACGATCTCGTGGCACAATGTCAACTGATAACCGCGGGATGCATCGCCGGAAAGCTCGAGGGTATCGGCCTCGGCGGCGGTAGCGACCCGATGCCGGAAACGAGAGAAGTAGTCCGGCCCGACGTCCGATATGGACGAAAGCACCCTCACCACCCGATCGCCGAACCGGAACGCCCCACAGTCACCGTTCGGACCAAATTGCAGTTCGGAAGAGCAGACAAGCGCCGCCGAAGACACTGGCGGCGCTCCCGTCCCAGCGGGCGGATCGAGGCCTGAGAGTCGCGCTTCCTCGATCATTGCGATCACCGTTGCCACATCCGTCGAGGCTTGCTCGACCGGAAGGCCAAAATGCCGGGTGAAAGCCGACGCTATGTCGTTCTGCGCAAGACCGGCGCGCAACAACTCCCAAACTGTCGTTCCGGTGGGGTTGAGCACTGCCAATCGATCTTTGCCGGGGTGGCACAGAACCAAGCCATCGCCGAGCGGAAGCGCGAAAGTCTCTATGGGGTCACCGATCGTCATATCCCCTCCGACCCCATCGGTGGCAACCAATTTATCGGCGGAGCCATCAACATCTTACCAGGTCTGCCGGCAACCCGTGTCAGGCACACCTTGCGCCGCCCAAAGGAGGACTCTTCAAGGCCAGACCCGTTTCAGCGTCGCGGGGATACCGGCGTAGTGACGATCAGAAAGAACCGGCTTTCGCCCGATGGGTCGTAGCCGAAAAAATAGCCAAGACCGCGGGAGCCGTGTAGGCGGCATGCTTTGCCAGGGCCGCCAGCGCTTTGCGACGCGCCGCGCCTTCCGAATTCAGAGCCGCCTCTTTGTTTGGATTGATAGATTCGATCAGATTTTTCTGTTCGTTTTTATCCTGCGTCATCAGATTTTCCTTCCTTATGTCGCATGCTGCGAGAAGCTTCGCCTCAAATATGAGGAGATCCTCAATTCATATTGTCAAGAAATTAGGTTGCAAACGAGGCCGGTCGCGCGGCCGGTCGAAGAGCGCGCCAACTTAGGCTAACCCAATCGAAGGGGAAGGCAGCAATATTGCTCACATCTCAAAATCAATCGCAGGATCTGCGGATCGCATTCCCATATCCGCCGGCTGATAAAATGATGACATTTTATGTCTTGATGTGGGGCTCGTGAGGCAGAACGACATTCAACAATGACTTGTAGACTCGGCTGCCGCGAAAATCCTCCAGGCTCACGTCCTTGCCGTCCAAACCCGGCAGTTTGAATGCGGGAATTGACGTTCCCACGGCAAGACCGACGGGTCCTACGGGGGCACGAACTCCCGCTTGTTGCCGATGCCATCCAGGCGGAGGAGCAACCGTCCGTCCTTGCTGTTTGATGATCTGATAGAGAAGAAAGAGGCCGCCCAAGCGCTAACGAGAATGAGACCGTTCAGGACATCACAAAAGGGGATTGAGAATGCATTTGCCCCCCATGACACGCATGACCACTCCCCCATAGCCTAGCGGCAAGTTGAGACACTCATCGTAAGCTTGAATATTACTTAATTTCAAGCTTGGGTGCACCGCTAGCTCGGTAAAATTTCGTTAAAAGGACGACCTTCTTCCACCCCGATCCCCCGCAAAATGCGGAGCAGACCACCGGCATAATTCTCTTCGCATCCTGCTCAAGTCCGCCAGTTAGAGCAGGATGCGAAAAAGTGGATACCGGTTTTTCGCTGAAATCGCGCTCTAGAATGCAGACCACGTTACGATTGCAACAGCCGCGCGCAACCATCACGGACATGGCAAGCTGGCGGGAGCCATTCCTGAACCATGGCCCCGGGGCGCGGCATATTCGTCTTCCTGACGGCACGAAGACAAGCCGCTACCGACGGCGGAGCCACGCCCACAAGCCAGCGCCCACCGTTGAAGCCGCCATCGTGAGCCGCGCCGAGTTTCTGGCCTTGCCCCGCATGACGGAACACGCGCTGAAAATTTACAGTCAACTCACAGGACCCGCCTCATCCAAAATCCATCACGGATTTGGGATCGAACGAACGCCTTGTCAAAGCCACGAAGGCTGCGTAGGTTCGCAACCTGTGACGCCCGCTTCGCGCCTTTCAACATCAAGGGAAACATCGCCGTTTCCTATGCCAAATTGATTTCAACGAAACGAAGTATGCCTCGCCAATGCCGCTTGACCGCAAGACCATCCGCCGCCGCCGCAATCTGCTTCTTTCAATCGTATTTATCATTTTCTCTGTCGTTGGGCTGGGCATGGCCACCAACTGGCTGTTTTCGGGTCGCTACCTCGTCGAAACCGATAATGCCTTTGTGACCGGTAACCTGATCCCGGTCTTTGCGGATGCGACCGGTTTCGTCGCCAAGGTGTATTTCGAGGAAACCGAATCAGTCAAAAAAGGCGACCTTTTGATCAGCCTCGACGCGCAGCGGGCCTTAGCGGCCTATGGCGAGGCGAGGGCCAATCTCGCGCTCGCCGTGCGCCGGGTTTCCGGCCTTTTCGCCAACCGTCGGCAGACCTGCCAGAGAATCCTCTCCAGCCGGGCGCTGCTCGACAAGGTCCGCCACGACATCATCCGCTATAAGGAGGCCCTGCCAAGCGGCGCGGTCTCAAAGCAGGTGCTGCAGAATGCCGAGGATCAGGCAGCTTCGCTCGAAGCGGATCTTTATGCGGCGCACGCCAATTATCAATCCGCGCAGGCCGAGGTTGGGAAAACGACACCGCTGCGGCATCCGGACATTGAATTGGCCAGGAGCCAGTTCATCAATGCCTCAATCGAACTCGAACGCCAGGAGATCAAGGCGCCGGTGTCGGGCTACATCGCCAAGCGCAAGGCGCAAGTCGGCGACCGGGTGAAGCCGGGCGATCAACTGATGACCATCGTTCCCTTGGACCATCTTTGGGTGGAAGCGAATGTATGGGAAACCTCGCTTCATCTTATCCGGCCGGGCCAGCCGGTGCTCGTCACCGCTGACCTTTATGGCCGCAGGGTCGACTATAATGGAACCGTCGAAGGTCTCGTCCCCGGCACGGGCAGCGTATTCGCGCTGCTGCCGCCCGACAATGCGACCGGCAATTTCATTCACATCGTCCAGCGCGTTCCGGTGCGCATCGCCTTGCAGAAGGACGAGATCCTGAAGGAGCCGCTGCGGCCCGGCCTTTCGACGGTCGTGTCGATCGATATCCGCAAGGCGGCCGGCTCGCCCAATGCCGCGCTGACGGAAGTGACGAGCCCTGAATATAGGACAGATGTTTTCTCCGATGATTACGGCCAGGGAAACGCCAGAGCGGAAGATGTGATCAAGGAGAATCAGACCTTGAAGGACACGGAATTGGAAGCGGCCTGCACGGCGGCGAATCCGTGAGCGAATATACTGAGTTACCTTGACAAAGACCTATTCAGAAAACCAGCATGGCCTTTACAAGCGGAACGACATTATCATCTCCCTTATAGCTCAACTTGAGGCAGTAAAAGGAGTCCTCATGCCAGAGGAAAAAATATTCAATGTATATTGGGAAGGACCAAAAGACCCTGACGATCTTAAGGATGTTCCTGAAAACGCGGTTTTATATATGGTTCGTTCTACGAACCAATTCAGACGTTCCGGGCCAAGGTCTACAATGGCAGAGGCGGGCCGAAGAACGAACCCGCTTCGCGGGAGGCGCTCGGGGTGAGAGTGTGACAAGGATCCGGGCATTATGCTTGCCTTTGAGGGCGTCGGTTAACATCGACATTGACAATCTGTCGGGGCGTCCTCTGCCCGCGCGGCTTCACGCAGAGTGCTGCCGCTGTTATTGGCGAAATTTGGCGGCCGGTAACCTAGGAGCAATGGACAAACGGAAGGCCAGATCAATCGATTTAAACGGGTCATGTATGGCCGCGCTGGCATCGAACTGCTTCGCGCGAGGATGATCCCGTTACATGACGACGATTTGCACCGAGAGTGAACCAGACCCAGTTAGCAGCTAACTTGAGACGAACGAGGCAACTTTGTACCGAGTTAGCTGCTGCATTGCAACATAGGCCCGAGTCTCGTAGTTAGCGGTAACCCGACAGCGGCGATCGCCGATCCCTTCGAGCAAGCGTTCCTCGTGATAGTGCAGATCCCCTGCCTGCTGGCCTTCGATGACGTGAACAAGCGCCTGTCGCGCCTTGCCGCGAACATCCCGCTCATCAAGGGCAACCGGGGCACGCTGCCGTTCGCCAGCGTGCCCCGGCAGACTTATACGGAAGCCGCGTTCGGCGTCTATGAGCTGAACAAAATCGACCTTCTCAAGGACGTCTTCGTCTGGTCCTACGAGCGTCCGGCTGCCTGTGCTACGCAGCTGTGCGTCAATCTCTTGGTGACCCGATCCGGCTTCGCTACCACGAACAATTTCAAGAGTTGATCGCCAGCCTAGCCCGGGCGCGCGCCGGTCGCAAGGACGCCGCAGTGCGGATAGCCGACTGGTCAAAGAAAGAAATCGGCCCAGACGACCGCCACGTTTCATCGAGATCGTCGAAGCCGGACTCACGAGGCTGCATGAAGGCAATTTCGCCCGTTAGCGCATCCGTCCCTTGGACTTCGCGGACTGTCGGCAAGTCTGAGAGGCAAGATGACCGGCCGGTTGCTCGCCTTAGAACCCCATCCAGACGGCCTTCCCCGCTTTGAGGGTCGGATAATTCTCGCGCAGCAACTGAGCGATCTTGGCGACCAGATTTTTGTCGCCAGCTGCGTGCCGCCCCACGAAGTCTGTGCCCATCGCCCAGAGTTCAAAATGGCAATGCAGAGCCTCGTCGTACTCCGGTCCTGTCGGATGATTGGTCTGGTCGGAAAGTTGGGCGATACCGTCGGCGGTGACCTCCAGCCGCCAATCCCTGTCGTCCTCGACCGAAGCGATCAGCCGGGCGATGTCGGCATCCGTCCATTCGCTTTTGAGATCCACCACCATATTTGCCATTCCTTTTAAAAATAATTCACCCTCGGATTGTGCATGTCGGATTCTCTCAAGCATAAAATATTCCACTATTTTTGTGCTTTGCCAGGTCCAAATTAATCGCGGTCGCGGCATCTGAGACGTTGAGCCGCAGTATCGGCCGGGATCAGGGCATTTCGAAGTCTGGCAATCGCCGCCTGGGGCGCATCATGATTGAACTCGCCTGGTTCTGGCAGGTCATTGACCTGCCGTGGAAGTTTTATCCAATTATGGATTTGAGTGAAATGCCCCGGGGTCGCAGGAGCACTGAAAGCGTGCCGGCGGGCATCCGCTTATTGCTCCGACGGCACGCTATAGGGTCCTTCAAGAATACGTACGGCTTCACCGTCACGGTCTAGCCGGGTCAAGACCAGTACCGGGCGGTTCTTGGGTGCCGGCAGATCGGAGAAAGGAAAGGGGATCAGGATGACCATTTCCCTCTAGAACCCTCCAGCGTATCCCATACCCCTCACTCCCACTCCATTGTCTTCTAGCCTGATAAGCATTTGATTTTGAAATATTTAATAGGCTGAAAAAAAGCCTTTTACCGTCGGTTTTACCGTCACAAAATTCGGCATTTGAATTTGCTGGTTTTATTTTGCGATTTCCGCGTCATGCACGCTGGCGTCCGTATCGTTTCGAACCCCGTAAATACGGCCGTTTCGAGCGATGCAAAGCGACGACATCACGATCCAAAAGTTTCACTCACTGAAATAAAGTGAAGAGACCTCTGGGTATAAAGTAGACCGACGGTGACTGTTAAGAATTCTTATATGTCCTATTAAACTTGTGGGAACATATCTCGTTGTACAACGTGTATTATACGCTGGTTGATGCGCAAAGATGACGAGAGTTTCGATTGCCCTTATGATTTCTCCATCGAGACGCGGGTATTCCTCCATCTCATAATTGTGGGCCCAGTTTATAAACTCGGCTGCGTATCCCCAGTAAATCTTCACAGGATCTGGTTCAAATTCTAACCATCACGCATGTTGTTCGACACGTTCTGCTACTCCGTGTTCGGTCATTCCGATATGAAGGGCTACATTACGTCCGTACAGGCCATGGGTACCGCAAATCATATATATAATCCATTTTATCAAATTAACGCATCAGCTACCGAGATCGAGAGTGGGCCGTGTTGAAGCCAATCGGACACAGAACGGAAGCGATCCAACAAAACGAAAAGAAAGCACCGCCTTGCGGCTTTTTAAGATTTTCGGACTACCCGGACAACTTCTTCGCAATAAGCTTATAAATTGTCGGCATAATCAAGGTATCGACAAAGAGCGCACATCCATTTTGACTCGGTAAAACGCGTCATCGAGCCCGTTAGACAAAAAGAATATGATCTCGATTCCCTTTTGAAAGGCATCACCCCGGAAAACCTGCACGGGCTTTCCGATACGGGCCCAGCGGTTGGTGACGAGGTTTGGTAATGGCCAAACGCTATGTGCCGGAGGTCGGCGACATCGTTTGGCTGAACTTCACACCGCAGGCTCGCCATGAACAAGCGGGGCATCGTCCCGCCTTGGTTTCAAGTCCGGCCTCTCAATGTCAAGGGAGGCATCGCCCGGCGGAAACACCATCAGACACAGGATGACGCCGACCGCACAAAAGGAAAGGGGCCAGTCGTCTTGCGGCTTGTAAGATTTTCGGCTCTGACCGGACAAAAATGTTTCACGTGAAACATTTTTGTCCGATTGAGCTCCAGCCCCCAGCCATCCGCTCAAGCCGGGCGAGCCGGACCCGGCTGGTAGCCAAAAACCCGCTCATAACGAGCGATCTCTCCGGGCGGACCCATGAACTTTGATGGATTGTCGGAAAGCTTCACCGCCGGGCGGCCTTCGACTTCGCTCACCTTGCAGACGAGTGAGGGCGGCAGAAGATCGGCATCGGCTCCGTGTGGCATCAAGCCGGCAAAATCATTGGTGAGATGAGTTCCCCAGCCGATCGAAACCCGCACCCGGTCGCGCAGCTTGCGTACCGAGGCCTCGATCGAATCGATCGTCATGGAGTCGGAAAGGACGAGCAGCTTTTTCCTCGGGTCCTCGCCTCTTTGCTTCCACCAGGCGATCAATTCTTCCGCGGCTTCGATGGGCGGCTTTGAGTCCGGCCGCGCGCCCGTCCAGCGCGCCACCCAATCGGGCGCCTTGCCGAGAAAATTGGTCGTTCCGAAGGTGTCGGGCAGGAGCACCAGCAGATTTCCTTCATAGAGCTTCGCCCAATCTTCAAGAACCTTGAAGGGCGTCTCAGCCAGCGCTTCGTCGGAATCGGCGAGCGCCGCATAGACCATCGGCAGCTCATGCGCATTGGTGCCGATCGCTTCAAGACTCAGATCCATGGCGAGCTTGACATTCGATGTACCGGTGAAATTCTGCCCAATCGCCTCGCGCAGGGCCTCGACGCACCAGCGCTGCCAGAGGAATCCATGCCGGCGGCGCGTGCCGAAATCGGAAAGCTGCAGCGGCCCTTCCTGGGCGAGCGCCCGCAACCGTTCCGCTTTGCCCCAGAGTTTTGTTTTCGCCCGCGCATAGAGAATATCGAGCGCAAAACGGCCCATGTTGCGCATGGCGGCGCGGGCGCGCAGCTCATTCACGATGGCGAGCGCCGGAATTTCCCACATGGTCGTTTCCCGCCACACCCCCGGGAATCGCAAATGATAGTCACCGTTCCGGACTTCAAGCTGATAGGGCGGCAGCTTGAAAGCGGCGAGATAGTTCAGAAACTCGGGGTGGAAGATCCGCGTCTTGCCGTAAAAACTGTTGCCAGCAAGCCAGATGAGCTCATTCTTCTGAAAGCGCAGGCTTCTCGCATGATCAAGCTGCGCGACGAGATCACTTTGCTGGATCGTCGCTGCGAGCCTTATCGAGGGCGACCGGTTGGTCATCGCGAAGGTCACATGCGTATCGGGCTTCAGCCGCCAGATCATCTGCAGCATGAGCAGCTTGTAGAAATCGGTGTCGAGCAGGCTGCGGATGATGGGATCGATCCGGAACGTATGATTATAGACCCGGTCCGACAGAGAAGAGTTCATGCGGCTCGGCCCGGCCGCAAGAGACGAGCAAGGGCCGGCTTTGTCATCCTGCAGATCATGAGTGTCCATGGCCTCGTGCTCACTGGGCGCCCTCCAGAAGACGTCTTGCGGCGGCGCGCGCCTCATCGGTGATCGTTGCGCCGGCGAGCATGCGGGCGATCTCCTCCCGCCGCGCATCCTCCTCAAGATGGGTGACGCGGGTCGCCACCCGCCGGCCCCGGTTGGCGTGATCCTTGGCGATGCGGAAATGGCCAGCGGCGCGCGCTGCGACTTGCGGCGCATGCGTCACGGCCAGCACTTGCACATTGGCAGCCAGCTGCGCCAGCCTTTGGCCGATCGCATCGGCGACCGCGCCGCCCGCCCCCGCATCGATTTCGTCAAAGACGAGCGTCGGTACCGAGCCGCGGTGCGCGAGCACCACCTTCAAGGCGAGCATGAAACGGGCGAGCTCGCCGCCGGAGGCGATCTTCATCAAAGGACCTGGTTTGGTACCGGGATTGGTCTGCACCCAAAAGGCCAACTGATCATAGCCTTCCGGCCCTTCGGCCTCCCGGCCGATCTCGGTCATGAAGCGGGCTCCCTCAAGCTTAAGGGGCGCGAGTTCGGTATTGACCGCCGCATCGAGGCGCGCGGCGGCTTTTTCCCGCGCCTTCGACAATTGCGCCGCCGCGTTCCGGTATGCAGCCTCGGCAAACGCGGCTTCTTGCTTTGCCGCTAAAAGCCGCGTTTCACCCGCTTCGCTCTCCGCGAGCGCGGCTGAAAATTCTTCGCCACGCGCGGGAAGCGCGTCGATCGGGACAGCGTATTTACGGCTTGCCGCGCGCAAAGCGAACAGCCGTTCCTCGATCCGCTCCAATTCGCGCGGATCGAATTCCGCTTCCTGCAAAGCCCGGTCGACGGCTTGTCCGGCGAGAGCAAAGGCGTTCAGGGCCGCATCCAGCGCCTCGATCACAGGTGTGATCAGCACCGGCGCTTGAACCACCCGCCGTTCGAGCCGCCGCAAGGCCCCCGACACAGCCGGGAGGGGTGAATAGTCACCGCTCACCGCTGCTTGCACCTCACGCAGCTCACCCGTGACCTTCTCTGACTGCATGAGATGGGCGCGTCGCTCGGCCAGCGCCAGCTCCTCTCCCGGCTCGACGGCGAGCGCGGCAAGCTCGGCAGCGGCATGCCGAAGATAATCAGCCTCCGAACGGGCTTTCGCCAATCGCGCCGTCTCGCTCTCGATCTCCGCCTGGACGACGCGCAACTTTGTGAAAGCGGCGCGCAACAAGGCAACCTCGCCCGTCAGGCTGCCATAGGCATCGACCAATTGACGGTGGTTGGCAGCGTTGATCAG
>DATJTB010000129.1:0-8263 GCA_035503795.1 Methylocella sp. | reverse complement strand
CACCTTGTTTTTGTACCAGGTCAATTCAACATGTTGACCGTTTTTGGCGTTGGTGAAGTGGCGATCAGTGTGAGCGGTAACCCAGCCGGGCCAGGCCGCCTTGTCCACACGGTGCGTGCGGTCGGTGCGGTCTCTCGCGCCTTGACGGAACTCGGCATTGGCGAGTTTGTGGGCCTAAGGGGCCCATTCGGTACCGGATGGCCGATGGATGAATCAACAGGGCATGATGTCGTGATCGTCGCCGGCGGGCTCGGCCTCGCACCACTGAGACCTGTGCTTTATCAGCTCATTGCAGCGCGAGGCCGTTACGGCAAGATTGCCCTGCTTTACGGGACGCGCAGCCCGAATGATATCATGTTTCGACGCGAGCTTGAATCCTGGCGCCGAAGGCTTGATATTGACATCCATGTGACCGTTGACCATGCGGCTCCCTCCTGGAAGGGCCACGTTGGCGTCGTCACCACGCTCATTCCTCGCATCGACTTCGATCCGCTGCACGCCATTGCCATGGTCTGCGGGCCTGAGATCATGATGCGTTTTGCCATCGCCGCTTTGTGCGAGGCCGGCCTCAGGAACGAATCGATTTATCTTTCCATGGAACGCAATATGAAATGCGCCATCGGATTTTGCGGTCATTGTCAGTTTGGACCTGTCTTCATTTGTCGCGACGGGCCTGTCTTCCGTCACGACCGGGTCAAGAATTTGCTTGCCATCAAGGAGCTCTAACATGGCTCTTGCGAGGCGCAAGCCGAGGCTTGCCGTCTGGAAATTTTCCTCCTGCGATGGCTGCCAGCTCAGCCTTCTTGACTGCGAAGATGAATTGCTGACCATCGCAGGTGTCCTCGATATCGCCTATTTTCCAGAGGCCTTGCGAGGCAAGGTGAGTGGACGCTATGACCTTTCCCTGGTTGAAGGTTCGATCACCACAGCCCATGATGAAACCCGCATCAAGGACGTCCGCGCCCGTTCGCGCCGGCTGGTGACGATCGGCGCCTGTGCGACGGCAGGCGGGATCCAGGCCTTGCGCAACTGGGGCGATGTTGAGGAATATGCCGCGGCCGTCTATGCAAGGCCCGAGTACATTAAGACTCTGGCGACATCGACAGCCATCGCGGACCATGTTCCGGTCGATTTCGAACTGCGGGGCTGTCCGATCAGCAAGCTCCAGCTTTTGGAAGTCATCTCGGCCTTTCTCGCCGGGCGGCGTCCGTCGATTCCGCCGCACAGCGTGTGCCTGGAATGCAAGCTCAAGGGCAATATTTGCGTCATGGTGGGTCATAAAACCCCATGTCTTGGACCCGTCACCCATGCGGGATGCGGTGCGATCTGCCCCTCCTATAACCGCGGCTGTTATGGTTGCTTTGGTCCGATGGAAACGCCGAACGCGGAGTCACTGAGCCAGCGGCTGAGTGAACTTGGCCTTTCCGAATCCTCACTGATGCGCCTCTATCGGACTTTCAACGCCAATGCGGGCCCGTTCCGCGATGAAAGCGAGCGCCATGAGCGTTAAGACCATAAAGGTCGACTATCTGGCCCGCGTTGAAGGGGAAGGCGCCATCAAAGTTGCCGTGCGGGATGGCGTTGTTCGCGGCGCCGAGTTCAGAATCTTTGAGCCACCCCGTTTCTTCGAAGCCTTGCTGCGCGGCCGCGCCTTCACCGAGGCGCCAGATATCACGGCACGTATTTGCGGCATCTGCCCTGTCGCTTATCAGATGAGCACCGTGCATGCGATGGAGAACGCACTCGGCGTTTCGGTTACTGGGCCATTGCGCGATCTCCGGCGCCTCCTTTACTGCGGCGAATGGATCGAGAGCCATTCGCTCCACATCCATATGCTGCATGCGCCAGATTTCCTCGGCTACGAAGGCGTCATCGACATGGCACAGGATCACGTGGACGCTGTTCGGCGCGGTTTAGCGCTGAAGAAAGTCGGCAATGAAATCCTGGCTTTGCTCGGCGGGCGTGAGATCCACCCCATCAATGTCCGGGTTGGCGGTTTTTATCGTGTGCCGCGCCGTAGTGACCTTGAACCCCTCGCCGAGCGCCTCAAATGGGCGCGAGAGGCGGCGCTGGAGACCGTGCACTGGGTTGCGTCCTTTGATTTTCCTGCCTGCGAGCGGGATTATGAGTTCATCGCCTTGCGGCACAATAACGAATATCCCTTCAATGAAGGGCATATCGTCTCAAGCCATGGTCTTGAAACCACACCCGATCAATATGAAACCCATTTCGAGGAAATCCAGGTTCCTCATTCGACCGCGCTGCATTCGCGCCTACGCGACAGAGGCGCCTACCTCGTCGGCCCTCTTGCCCGTTATAGTCTCAACTTCGACCTTCTGTCGCCGCTCGCTCAGGAAGCCGCCCAGCAAGCCGGACTCTCAGAGATTTGTCGAAATCCCTACCGCAGCATCATTGTCCGGGCCGTTGAGGTGCTCTATGCCTGTGATGAAGCGCTCAGATTGATCGATAGTTACGAACAGCCGGAGCGTGCCGCCGATTTGGCCGAGCCTCGCGCCGGTACGGGCTACGCGGCAACCGAGGCGCCACGCGGCCTCCTTTATCATCGCTATCGCCTTGAAGCAGATGGAACAATTGCGGAAGCGCGCATCGTGCCGCCGACCTCGCAAAACCAGGCAAGCCTTGAGGCGGATCTCCTTACCTATATTGCCGGTTCGCTTGATCTCCCGGATGAAGCGCTCCGGCACCGTTGCGAGCTAACCGTCCGCAATTATGACCCTTGCATCTCCTGCGCGACCCACTTCTTGCGACTCGATTTGGACCGGGGCTGACAGCAGTTTCGGGGGCACCAGCCGTTCGACTCAAGCTTGAGGGGGCTGAGCAAAAGCATGTTCGGGCTGCATCCCAGACCCTTGACCTTCACGGCTATCCGGCGTGAAAACCGGCGCCCCACCAGATGAGTTCTGCAGCGCCGCGGCATGAGCGAGAGCCAGCTTTTCGCGCAACTGCCGGATATTTTGATGGGTCATTTGATGAACGAAAATATGTCCTTGTTCATCGCTGCCAAATAAAGAGGTATCCGGATTGTTGCGGACGCGCTGCAAGGCTTGGTTGATCACATTGAGACATTGAATGAGCACTTCGCCGTCAGCGATTTGCACATGGCGCTGAATATCGCTGAGGTTAAGGGCATGCAGCGGCGGGATCGGTCGCGCAAGGTGAGTTTCACGCGCCAATTCAAAAAAGACTTGTGTGACAAGAAAATTACCTGAGATGAGGTTGAAAACTTGTGCGACCTCATCGACCGAACAGGCGGCAAGCGCATTCTCATGCGCCGTCGAGGATTCCGGCACCGCATGCGGTGGCAAGGCGAGCGCCTTGATGATCTCGTTTTCGATCCAGTGGCGAACCTCGGGGGGAGCTGATTTCACTTGTTCCGCCGAGAATGTGAAGCTCGTCATATATCTCTCCTATGATCTGCGTGATTTGGCCAGACAGAAACCGGAGCGGCCAGCGTTCATCGAATGGTTATGACTGAGAAGATCATCGTTGTGTTGCCAAGGACCGTTCGGCCTCCTGCACGGCCCTAATGGTTCGCAATAGGCTCGACGGATTCACGCTGATGGAGTCGATGCCAAGGCCGGCGAGGAATTGCGCGATTTCCGGGTAGTTCGCGGGTGCTTCGCCGCAAATGCCGACATGGCGCCCATTCCGCTTCGCTCCGGTCACGGCGAGCCGCAGCATTTCAAGCATGCCAGGATCGCGCTCATCGAAATCAAAAGCGACAAATTCGGAATCCCGGTCCACGCCGAGTGTGAGCTGGGTCAAATCGTTGGAGCCGATCGAAAACCCGTCAAATACGTGGGCAAAGGCATCCACTTGAATGACATTATTGGGGATCTCGCACATCACATAAACCTCAAGCCCATTGCGTCCGCGTTCGAGGCCATGCTGCGCCATCGTTTTTAGCACAGTTTCGGCTTCTGTCACACGGCGGCAAAAGGGCACCATGATGCGAAGGTTGATCAGCCCCATCTCGTCACGGACCTGGCGCAATGCGGCGCATTCCAGTGCGAAACCTTCGGCGTAAGCGGGGTGCGCATAGCGGGAAGCTCCGCGAAAACCGAGCATGGGATTGGCCTCCCGCGGTTCGAAAGCGGCGCCGCCGACAAGCTGCGCATATTCATTGGTTTTGAAGTCCGAGAGCCGGATGATCACCGGCTTTGGATAGAACGCGGCGGCGATGGTGCCAACACCTTCGGCAAGCGAGCGGATGAAAAATTCGCGGGGAGAGGCAAAATGCCGAGCGCGTTGATTAATCCGTTCCAGATCGGCCGCCGTCACTTTCTCAGGATGGACTAAGGCCATCGGATGGATCCCGATGTGTTCGCTGATGATGAATTCCATCCGGGCGAGGCCCACACCGGCGTTCGGCATCATCGCGCTGCGAAACGCTAGATCCGGATTGCCCAAATTCAACATGATCGCGGTCTTCGGCAACGCCAAGTCAGCAACTGGTACAGTCGTGACCTCAAAAGGTACTTTGCCTCCATAAACCACACCCACATCGCCACTTGCGCAGGACACCGTGACCTCTTCGCCGTTGTGAAGCCGCGTTGTTGCGTCTTCCGCCCCCACTACGGCCGGCACGCCGAGCTCGCGGGCCACGATCGCGGCATGGCAGGTACGCCCGCCATGATCGGTGATGATCGCGCTCGCGGTCTTCATGACCGGCTCCCAGTCCGGGCTCGTCGACGGCGCGACGAGAACCTCGCCCGGCTCGAAGCGAGTCAAATCCTCATTCCGGGCAATCACCCGCACTGCCCCTGTGCCGATTTTCTCGCCAACGGCCTTGCCGGAAAGGAGAAGCGGGCCGTGGCCAGTGAGCACGTAAGTCTTGAAAGTGTCTGTCGATCGTTGCGATGCGACCGTCTCCGGCCGCGCCTGCACAATATAAAGCTCTCCATCGTCGGCGTCCTTCGCCCATTCTATATCCATCGGCATATTGTGTCCGGCCCGGCGGGAATAGTGCTCCTCAATGCGGATGGCATGGTCTGCTAGCTTGAGAACTTCCGCGTCATCGATGCAAAAACGGGCGCGCTCGGCTTCAGTGGTCGACACATTCTGAGTCGTCCATCCCGTATGACCTTCGGCATAGACGAGGCGCAGCTGCTTTTTCCCGAGCGACCGGCGCAATACGGCGTGATAACCCTGTTTGAAGGTTGGCTTGTGCACGTGGAATTCGTCGGGATCCACTTTGCCTTGGACGATATTTTCTCCCAGGCCGTAGATCCCGGTAATAAAAACGACGTCACGGAAACCCGATTCCGTGTCAAGGGTGAAGATCACACCGCTGCTCGCCCGGTCCGAGCGCACCATCTTCATGACACCGACCGAAAGCCCGACCTTGAAGTGATCAAAGCCGTGGTTCACGCGGTAGACGATGGCCCGGTCGGTGAACACGGAGGCAAAACAAAGCCGGCAGGCTTCAAACAGGTCCTCGGAACCGCGAATGTTGAGATAGCTTTCGTGCTGGCCGGCAAAGCTCGCTGTCGGCAAATCCTCAGCCGTCGCCGAGCTGCGCACCGCCACGGCAAGATCGGCCCCGTATTCCGCTTCGAGGCGACGATAAGCCGCCTCGATCTCCGCGCGCAGCTTGGCGCTTCCTGTCGCCTCATAGACAAGCTGGCGGGCCTTCATGGCGCGTTCCGCCAACAAGGGGAGATCCGTTATATCGAGGTCGTCCAAAAGCGCATGCAGCTCATCCCATGCTTTGGCTGATGTGAGCGCATTTGTGTAAGACGTCACAGTCAAGGCGAAGCCATTAGGGACGAGGACCCCAGCTTCGCCAAGCGCTTGATAGAGCTCACCGAGCGAAGCGTTCTTGCCTCCGACCAGAGCAATATCTTCAAGACGGATTGTTTCAAACCAGCGGATATTTTCCGAACGGGATGCCATTGGATGGCTCCGTTGAATGCGCGCCGAACCAAGCGATCAAGCCATAGAGAGAAAAATTCGGGTGAGCAATTGGCCGTTGAATTGCGGACGAACGTCAAGTCATTTTCTGCGAGGCGAGGCTTTTATCGGAAGTCACGCAAGCGGCGTTCGGGCAAAGACGAAAGGCGCGGCAGCAATCGCTGAAGGGTCTGCAAGGCTGCGATACCAAACGCTTGCTGGCCCGCGCCGAGATCGATCCGGGCAGAAGACCTGGCGCAAACCTTATAGAAACAAAGCAAAAACATAGCCTGAGAGTGGGCTGATCTGGTCAGAAGCTTTTGAATTTATCCCGAAGCTGACGAGAGTCCGGGCTATAAGCTAAAGCGTCAGCTTTCGTTTTGCGTCCAGGTCAAGCTACGAGCAACGGATAGTGAATGAACGATGACCTCATAGCACTAGTTAAGCAGAAGGTCGAAAACCTTCGCCCCAAACTGCTTGACTTAAGCCGCCGCAATCCATTGCTTGCGACAAAATTCTCGCCGCGATCCAACGCGCATATCCGCGTTGTCGATGAGTTGCCGGAGGTTTTGTTCTACAAACTGAACAATGGGCAGGAAATGCGGCTCATACCGCTGCCGGAAATAGCGGGCGATCCAGACGACGAGGAGACGAAAGCGTTCCGCGACGCACTCGCGAACGCAAAGCTGACGGATGAAAGCTATCTGAGCGACCTGAAGGCTATCGAGAGGGATGCCGATGACGACCTGGACCGAACGAGGAAGGTCGAAAGAGCACTGAAGGACCGAATTCGCGCCGAACTCGGGATGTCTCCGCGTCCCCGGCAAGGGGATGTCGATCTGGCGCAGCACGCTCGCAACAACGGCATCATGCCTTCCTACGAATTGCCGTTACCCGAGAGAGACGCAGACGACACGCGGCATACGGATAATGATATTCAGACGCTTCTGTTGCCGAAAGACCTTGAGCGTAAGCTGAATAACATGACCTCGAAATGCCGGACCTGGATACAGGAAACCGGCATCAACGTGCTGCATGTCGCTTACGGATTCCTTGAATGGTCGGAGCCGAACCAGACGGAAACGTCCTACGCCCCTTTAGTCCTGTGTGGTGCGCAAATCGAGAAGAAACGCTCGCGTGAAGGGATAGAGTTCAGGATCAGCGGAATCGGAGAAGATCCAGAAATCAACGCGGTACTGGCCGAGAAAATGCGCCTTGAGTTTGGGATCGAACTGCCCCCCTTTAAGGGATACTCCCTCGAAACCTATTTTGCTGCGATTGCAACGATCAAGCCGCGTCAAATCGTCTGGCGGGTTCGCCGGCAAGTGGCCATCGGCGTGTTTCCATCCGCGCGAATGGCCATGTATCACGACATCAACCCTGTGCATCCTGACTTTCCAGACAGCGAGATCGTCCGTTCATTACTCGGCGGCTCGAATTCCGAGACGGCGATGCCATTCGCGGAAGACTACAATGTTGATAAGCCGGAGATCGAGCAATGCGTTCCCTGCGTTGTCATGGATGCCGACTCATCGCAGCTCAGTGCACTGGTTGATATCGCCAACGGGAAAAATCTGGCCATTGAAGGCCCACCCGGAACAGGAAAATCACAAACAATCGTGAATGCGATTGCGGCAGCCCTTAACGAAGGCAAAAAAGTCCTGTTCGTTGCCGAGAAACTTGCGGCGCTCAATGTCGTTCGCTCCCGTTTAGAATCCATCGGATTGGGCGAATTCATAATGCCACTACAAGCCGAGTGTTCTACACGCGAACAGGTCATCGCCTCGGTGCGCGAGCGCGTGGAAATGCGTCCACTTAATCCGGTCCAGGATTATGACGATCAGCTGGCGGATTACCGGCGCGTGCGCATCCAACTGGCGGAATATATCGATCTTTTGAAGATGTCGTTTGGGACAAGCGGCTTCACTGTCCACGAAATTCTGTGCAAGAGTATTGCGACGGCACAACACTTGGAAAGCATACCGCCTGATGTATTACAAGACTCCATTGTCCAAGAAACCTACCTCAATCGTACTGGAATCACACGGCTCAAAGCATTGGCACAAACGGTCGAAAGGGCGTCGCAAGATGCGTCGGTAGCAAAGTTATATTGGCAAGCGACGGGGCTCGTTCATGCCGAGCGGTTCACGGTCGAAGAAATTTGCAATCTTGCCGCGCGCACGGCGCACGCTTATCGTACACACAAAGATCTTCGTGACACATTGCCTGAATACAACGTTGCTCGCACGTCCTCCGAAGAGGACCTGACACAAATTCAGGCCGCATTGGAGAATCTGCTCGCTCTTCCAGGCGAGCCGGATGAACATCTGCTGATTGGAGTCCTCAAGCG
>DATJTB010000128.1:0-6415 GCA_035503795.1 Methylocella sp. | reverse complement strand
AGATCAAGAAATTGGAGCGAATTCTCGTCGCAAAAGTCTGTCAACTTTTGCGGAATTCGCTCTAACTTACATAAGTAGGGTCAAATCGTTATGTCCACATGAGCCAGTTCCCCGCCAGCAAGCCGATCTACTGGGTTATGGAGCGCTGGTTTGGTTCCTCAAATCCAATTCGTTGCAATAGACGGTCGATAAACCCCGCCTGACCAGGCAGGATTTTCTTCCGGGCATCGGCAGGGATGAACCATTCAGCCCGGTCAACTTCCGGAAAAGCTCTTCTTTGATTGCTTTTAGGAGGCCATTCCATTTCAAATACGTCGGATTTCAGCTCATGCACATCGAACTCACCTTCGAGCGCCCAGGCGGTGATGATTTTTTTGCTTGGTTGAATGCACTCGCCGAGCTCCCAAAACGCGCCCCTTGGTTCTTTACCGAGTTCTTCTTCAAACTCTCTTTTCGCGGCGGTCAAGGGATCTTCCCCTTCCTCATATTCTCCCTTGGGAATCGACCAAGACCCAAAATCCTTCTTCTTCCAGAACGGACCGCCCGGATGAACCAAGAGCAAGAAAATGTCACTGCCCGATTTCTTGTACATCAAGATCCCTGCGCTTCTCTTTTTCATGATCTCAGACCGTAGCAGATGCTAGCTGGAAGCATACCCGATTTTTGAGGTCGTTAGACTAGAGCGAATTCCCTTGCGGGTCGGTGGGGCCCCCGCAGTCGCCCTTTAACCTCTCTTCGAAAGGCCTGGGTTCTTGATCACCACGACGGTCAATATAGATTGCCTCCAGCACGTTTGTATCTCATACCACCTCGACGGTTGCCGCCGCATGGAGCGGCGCGGCTTCCGCATGAGCGCGTAATTCCTCTTGCGGCAGCAGCCGCACGTCGTGGGTGTTGGCCTTGGCGAGAAGTTTTTGGATTCGGGCGCGCGAGCGGGCCAGCTGTTCCGAGTCGAGGCGACCGTCCCTTTGCGCGTCGAGAATGGCTTGCGCGAAGCCTCGGGCACGGCTCGCATCAGTGAAATGGGCAGAGATCATGAGCATGTCGCAGCCGGCTTTCAGCAGGCGCATGGCGGAGGAAGGATCATCGAAAAAACCCTTCATCGCGCCCATGCCGATGTCATCGGTGACAGTGACTCCCTCAAAGCCGAGCTCCTCGCGCAGAAGGCCGGTGAGAAACCGATGCGAAAGGGTGGCCGGCATAGCGGGATCGATCGCGGGATAGAGAATATGAGCCGTCATGATCATCGATAGGCCGGCCGCAATCGCACTCACAAAAGGCTTGAGCTCGCGGGCGCGCAATTCGTCCAGGCTGATCGATTGCGTGGGCAGGCCAAAATGGGAGTCGACGCCCGTGTCGCCATGCCCCGGAAAATGCTTGCCGCAGGCCAGAACATTTTCGCTCTCAAGTGCCTTGAAGAAGGGCAGGGCGGCCTCGATCACGGCTTCGGCCGTGGTGCCAAAAGCCCGCCGGCCGATGACCGGATTTTTGGGATTGGTGTGAATGTCGAGTACCGGCGCGAAGCTCAGATTGAAGCCGAGCGAGGCGAGTTCGCGGCCCATCGCCTGGCCGACCGCGGCCGCCTCGCTCGCCCAATCCGAGGCATAGGAGAAGCGGGTGATCGGCGGCGGTGTACGGCAGACGCGACCGCCCTCATGATCGATCGCGATCAGGAGCTTCTCCCGGCCGCTCGCCGTGCGGATATCGGCGATCAATCGCGCATGGCTGTCGAGCCAGGCTGTGTAAGGAAGATCATGCCGGAAATTGCTCTTGAACAGAATGACGCCGGCGGGTCGCAGTTCCGCGAGAAGGGCACGGTCCCGATCGTCGAGGGCCGGGATCGGCCTGAGGCCGATCAGGAAATGATCGCCGACGGATGCGAGACAATCGTGGGCAGGGGCTTGGTCATCCATGGCCTTGAGCTGCTCCTAGATCACGATGGTTTTGGGTCGAGTCGCTGGCAGCGATGGTTAGCCCGTTTGAAGGTTGACGGATGGTTAATGCCCTGAGAATAATTGCACGTACCCACCGCAATTGCGTTCTCAGTGAGAAATATCTACGATAATGATGATTTACATCAAGTTTCTAGGTAGCTTCTTTGGAGCTCTTTCACTCTATTTTTTGTTACTTTCCTCTCTTACCTATCTGGCCAAAAAACCTGCTGTTTTAATAGAAGATCGAAATATCAGATCGGTTGGATAATCCGAAAAACGCGGACTTGCATCATTTCGCTTTCCTGAGCTTCGCGCCGGAGCCGGCGCCTTTTCTTTCGGCGATCATATAATAATAACCCTTCCGCTCGAGCCAGCTCTCAATGATCCCATTCACGAGATCGTCAACGCTGCGCGATTCCCTTGCTGCCGCTCGCTTCAAAGCAGTCATCACCGAGGCCCGGAAGTGAAAGAGCTCTTTATTTTTCAGACGATCGTCGAGCCTTGCGGCCTTACGGTTCAAATCCTCGATCAGCGCTAGAAACTCGTTAGAGCTGAGCGTCCGACCATCGGGGAGCGTCGCGAATACGGTAGGATTGCTGACGCCATTTTCATGATTTTGGGTCGGCTCAAGCCAAAACCATCGTGATCTTGGATTTGATCGAGGTTTTGAGGGCGATCCACCGTCACTTCTCGTCGCCGCATGGCAGAATCGTCTTGCCAATTCAACCGGACTCGGGTTTCAAAGATTTCGGGTGAAGCTGCGCCGTCCAGGGAGCTCAATCATGCGTCCGGCCGATACCGTTCTGTCCGCTTTGAAAAGCCGTCGTCGATTCTTGGAAATCTGTGCTGCGTTGAGCCTCACGATCTTTGGTTTCCTGCTTGTTCTTGGTCAGGATTCGGTCCCGCTCCTGGCGCAAGAGGCGAATGTGCCGATGAGCGAACTCATGGCGGGAGAGGCTTTGCCGGATCTCGCCATCGGCGCGGCCGATGCGCCGGTCACCATCGTCGAATATGCCTCGATGACCTGTCCGCATTGTGCCGCTTTTGCCGCCACGACCTATCCCGGCTTGAAGAGCAAATATATCGACACGGGCAAGGTCCGGTTCATTTTGCGCGAGTTCCCGCTCGACCCCTTGGCCGCGGCGGGATTCATGCTCGCCCGCTGCTCCGGGGACGACAAGCGCAATGCCGTGGTTGACCTCTTGTTCGCGCAGCAGAACAACTGGATCGTTCAGGATGATCCGGCCTCGCATTTGGCGAACATCCTGAAGCAGACCGGCATGAGCCAGGCTAAATTCGAAGCCTGTCTCAAGGATAATGATCTGCGCGACAAGATCTATAAGGTTCACGACCGGGGCGCCGCGAAATTTGGCGTCACCGCGACGCCGACCTTCTTCGTCAACGGCAAGAAGACGAATGGCGAGATGACGCTCGACGCGCTGGCGAAGCTGATCGATCCCCTGCTCAAGAGCTGAGCGGCACGGACGCGGAACATTGAATCAGGCGCAATCCGACCGCTGCAAAACGACAAAGCCAAAGTGACCCGATGCTTCTAGAGCGGGATGAGCAAGAAGGTGAAGCGGTTTTGCGCTCGCATCCCGCTTGTCTTGTGACGTTTCGCGCCGACCCGCCCTTCGGACGCTCCTCTTATGAGGAATTATGCCGCTTCGTCTTGATGCCAGGAGCTTGCGAAGCAAGCGTCTCGAAGGATGGGAAGGCACGATGGGTTGGTGAAGCTCAGAAGAGATCGAGGGCCATGCGGGCGTCGTCCGACATCCGGCCCTGGTCCCAGGGCGGATCAAAAACCACATTGACCGCGACGCCAATGAGGCCCGTGACGGCAGCCGCGGCCGATTCGATCGATCGTGTCAGCTCGCCCGCGACCGGACAGCCTGGCGCGGTCAGGGTCATGTCGATCTTGGCCAGCCTATCGCCATCGACCTCGACCCTGTAGACGAGGCCGAGTTCGTAAATGTCGCAGGGAATTTCCGGATCGAAGACGGTCTTGAGCGCGGCGATGAGTTCATTCGTGTAGCGGGTGCGCTCCTCCGCCGGAATGGAGGAATCGAAAAACCATTTTGGCTCATGCGGCGAGGGCTCCGCCTCATCACAGGTTTCCGTGAGGTCCTGTGGCTCAGTCAGGTTCATGTCCGATTCCTCGATTCTCATGAGAACAACTCCCGCGCTTTCGTCAGGGCCTCGGCGAGCTTGTCGATTTCGTCGAATAAGTTGTAGAGCGCGAAGGAAGCCCGGCAGCTCGCCGTGGTTCCAAAGCGCGCGAGCAGCGGCTGAGCACAATGCGTGCCGGCGCGGATCGCTATGCCCCGGCGGTCGAGCAGCGTGGAAAGATCATGCGGATGAATGCCTTTCATGTTGAACGACACGATGGCGCCCTTGTTCCTGGCGCGGCCATGGATTTGCAGGGAGGGGAGCGCCGACAGGCGCTCATGCGCATAGACGCTCAGGGCCTTTTCATGGGCGCGAATGCGCGAGAGGCCGACAAGCTTCATATAGTCGAGCGCGGCGGCAAGGCCGATCGCCTGGACGATCGGCGGCGTGCCGGCCTCGAAACGGTAGGGCGGAACAGTGTAGGTTACGTTCTCTAGCGTGACTTCCTCAATCATTTCACCACCGCCGAGGAAGGGCGGCAGCCGTTCCAGCCACTCTCTTTTTCCATAGAGCGCGCCGATACCGGTCGGTCCGTAGAGCTTATGACCGGTGAGGCAATAGAAATCGACATCGAGATCTCTGACATCGACGGGGCAATGGACGGCGCCCTGCGAACCATCGATCAGGACGGGAATGCCGCGCGCATGCGCGATGGCGGCAATCTCCTTGACCGGCGTCACCGTGCCGAGCACATTCGACATATGGGTCAGGGCGACGATCTTTGTCCTGTCGGTTAACGTCCGCTCGAACGCCTCGATGAGGAAGTTCCCCTCATCGTCCACATCGACCCATTTGAGAACGGCGCCCTTGCGCTTGCGCAGGAAATGCCAGGGAACGATATTGGCGTGGTGCTCCAGAACGGAGAGGACGATCTCATCGCCCGCCTCGATGAAGGCCTCGCCGAAAGAGGCGGCGACGAGATTGATCGCCTCGGTCGACGATTTGGTGAAGATGATCTCATCGGGGGCGCCGGCGTTGAGAAAGGCCCGCACGCTTTCCCGCGCCGCCTCATAGGCTTCGGTGGCGGCATTGGCGAGATAATGCAGGCCGCGATGCACATTGGCATATTCATGATAGGTCGCCGCCACCATTCGTTCGACGACGGACTTTGGCTTTTGCGCGGAGGCGGCGTTGTCGAGGTAGACAAGGGGCTGGCCATGGACCCGCGTCGCAAGGATGGGAAAGTCCTCGCGCAGCCGCAAGACATCAAGCTGGCCGTCAAGGCTCAGGGGCCGATTCATGGCCGGCTTACCGGTGCTTCGATCGCCGCGCAACCTGCCGCAAGCCAGCTCTTCGCCGAAATCAGCCGTGCCAGGTCGAGAGACCGCTGGCTCCGCCGTCATTTGCTTCTCCTCACCTTGGCGGTTTCAAGGACCGCTGGTTGAGACAAGGCCATCCGTCAAGACCGCGCCGGCCGGAGGCGGGGATCCGATCGTTTCAAAAATCATTCCCTTTCGCCAAAGGAGCCCTTGGAAGAGCGCGGGTGTGTCTCACTTTGTCCGATGTGCGCTCCCGACCTTACAAAATTGTTTCACGTGAAACAATTTTGTAAGGTTTTGGGGTTCAATCGGACAAATTCAAGATCCGCCACGGGAGACCCCAGGCCGCCCTGTTTTCAGGCGACGGATTTCGACCGTCTCCCACGGATCCGCGCATGGCTTTTGGCCAGGGCCTGAACAAAGGCGAGGACATCCTCACGCCGCGAGTTCCAGCCGAGACTGACCCGCAAGGCTCCCCTTGCCGCGTCGGCAGCAACCTGCATCGCTCGCAGGACATGCGAGCTCTGCACCTTGCCGGATGAGCAGGCGGAACCCGAAGATATGGCAAACCCTTCGAGATCCAAAGCCATGAGCATCACCGAGGCGTCGATGGAGGGCAGCGCGAAGCAGGACGTATTGGGTAGCCGTGCGGCGGATTGGCCGAAAAACACGGTCTCCGGGATGGCCCCTGCGATCACCCGCTCCATTTCGTCCCGCCACTCGGACAGAGCTTGGCTTTCCATCGCAATCCACTCCTTCGCGACGGCGGCCATGGCGGCGATCGCGGCGCTATTCTCGGTCCCGGCCCGCTGGCTGCGCTCCTGACCGCCACCCCGCAGCATCGGGTCTCGTATATGGATCCGGTCGGAACGAAAGCAAAGAGCGCCCACGCCCTGTGGACCGCCGAATTTATGGCCCGAGAGAATGAGCGCGTCGGCGTCGAGGCATTCGAAGCTGCAGCCAATCTTGCCCGCTGCCTGAACCGCATCGCAGATCAGGAATCCATCCGCCGCATGAACCAATTGCGCCGCCGCAGCCACCGGTTGAATGACT
>DATJTB010000127.1:0-7569 GCA_035503795.1 Methylocella sp. | reverse complement strand
TGGTCTGGGAGCATTTTGTCACCGGGCCTCAGGTTGAAAGGCAGCGCCTGGCGCAAAAAGTCCAGTTGCAGGCCGGCCAGCCGGCAGCCGATCAGCCGGGCATGCCAGCGAAAACCTCTTCAGCGCCTACCTCTCCTCCTGCCGTCCAAGCTGCGCCACAAACGACGCGCGAAGAGGCTTTGGCGGCAAGCCCGCGGATCAAGCTTCAATCGCCCGCCATCTCAGGTTCGATCGCCCTCAAGGGCGCGCGGATCGATGATGTGTCGCTCAACGATTATCGCGAGACCGTCGATCCAAAAAGCCCCAACATCGTCCTTCTTTCGCCTGCGGGTTCACCCGCTCCTTATTACACCGAGGTCGGCTTCATCGCCGATCCAGGTTCCGACCTCGTCCTGCCTGGGCCCAATACGCTGTGGCAGGCTGATCAGAATGAGCTGTCGTCCGACAAGCCGGTGACCCTAAGCTATGATAATGGCCAAGGACTCGTGTTCCACCGTAGCATCGCGATTGACGATCACTATATGTTCACCGTGACCGACAGCATTGAAAATCGATCTGCGCAAGTGGTGACGCTCCACCCCGCTGCTCGGGTCGTGCGGCATGGCAAGCCCCCTTACACCGGCTATTCCAGTGTGCATGAAGGTTTTGTGGGTGTTATCGGCGATTCCAGCGCCCAGACGAAATTCGATCAAATTGAAAAAGAAGATCACGGGACGAAGACATTTTCAGGCACTGGCGGTTGGATTGGTCTCACAGACAAATACTGGGCTGCGGCGGTCATTCCGGATCAAGGCAAGGCCGTGGAAGCGAGCTTCACCGGGACGAACGATTTGGTGCCGAGCTATCTCTCGGGCTATGTCGCGACCGAAGGCCTGACCCTTGCGCCAAATACCTCCGGCGCCGTCACTTCAAGGGTCTTCACCGGAGCTAAGGAAAGCAATTTGCTTGACCATTACCGAAACGACCTGGGCATAAGGAAGTTCGATCTTCTGATTGATTGGGGCCGCCTCTATCTTCTCAGCAAGCCGATGTTCTGGCTTTTGGACTTCATCTACAAATTTGTCGGCAATTTTGGCATTGCGATCCTTTGCGTCACGGTCCTGGTCCGAGTGCTGTTCTTCCCGCTGGCCAACAAGAGCTATGCGGCGATGGCTGAGATGAAGAAAGTGCAGCCTGAGATGCAGAAGATCCGCGACCTCTATCCCGAGGACAAGCAAAAACAGCAGATGGAGATCATGGCGCTTTACAAGCGCAAGAAGATCAATCCCCTGTCCGGCTGTTTGCCGGTGATGATTCAGATCCCGGTCTTCGTCTCCCTCTACAATGTGCTCGTGATCTCAATCGAGATGCGGCAGGCGCCTTTTTACGGCTGGATCAAAGATCTGTCGCGTCCCGATCCGACCAATATTTTCAATCTCTTCGGTCTCATTCCGTTCGATCCCACGCAGATTCCGGCGTTTGGCCCCTATCTCGCCATCGGCGCCTGGCCGGTGATCATGGGCATCACCATGTTCATTCAGATGAAGGTCAATCCGGAACCGACGGATCCGATCCAAAAACAGGTCTTCACCTGGATGCCGCTCCTTTTCACCTTCACGCTCGGTACCTTCGCCTCGGGACTCGTCATCTATTGGAGCTGGAGCAATCTGCTCTCGGTCGTCCAGCAAACGACAATTATGAAACGGCACGGCGCGAAGATCGAGCTCTGGGACAATCTGGTCGGCATGTTCCGCAGGAAGGCGACAACCTGAGCCAGCTGACTGTGCTTCAAGGCGACGGCTCGGGCGGGCATCTCACAACAGGGGCTTCCCGACGGTGCCTTTGGCGGCTCCGTTCCCAAACATGAGGGTAGCGCAAATGAGCGGCGCCGAACAATATTATGCCGAATTGGGCCGCAAGCTCTTCACAGGCGAATGGGCTTTCGAGTGGGCGGCGGCGAGCCAGGCTCAATTGCCCCCATCCGATAAGCTGGAAATCGCTTTCGCTGGTCGCTCGAATGTCGGCAAGTCCTCGCTTCTCAATGCGCTGACAAATCGCAAATCCTTGGCCCGTACTTCGCAAAAGCCGGGGCGGACACGCGAGCTCAATTTTTTTGCCGTCAATGGATTGAATGCGCCCGCCGCATTGCGGCTCGTCGATATGCCTGGTTATGGTTACGCGGCTGTTGGAAGAGAACGATCCGCCGCCTGGGGGGGCTTGATCGAGGAGTTCTTGCGCGGGCGTGCTGGGCTCGCCCGTATTTTCCTGCTTGTCGACGGCCGCCATGGCCTTAAGGAGAGTGACCTCAAAATGCTGGATCGGCTGGACCGATCGGCCGTTTCCTACCAGCTGATCTTGACGAAAAAGGACGAAGTCAAAGCGTGCGCAAAGGAAGCTGCCCTCGCCGCTGCGCAAACCTTCATGGCCAAGCGACCAGCGGCCTTTCCGGAAGTGATGTTCACATCAGCGCATACGGAGGAAGGCCTGAGCGAGCTGAGAGCCTCCATCGCAAAGCTGGTAGCCGAACATGGCGCGTGGAATCCGGCTGGGGTCCTGCGCCGCGAAGGAAGATAGATAAATTTTGAACTCTGCCTTAGCAACGCTATCGAGAAAAATTGGCGGATCCTTGCTATCGCGCACCAAAAACACGATCTATAGTAGTCTTAAGGGAAATAGCTCGACGCGCGGGATGAGCATGAGTGCGCCAGGGAGCAAAGGCACGGTCGTCGTGCCGAAGTCTAGCAAGTCCGAGATCGACAATTTTCTTGACTCCGCGGGGAAACTCCCAGTCCCGGAAAGCGGCCACGGGAGGCTCATTTTTGCGCTTGACGCGACCATGAGCCGGCAGGCCACCTGGGATATAGCGCAAAGCGTCCAGGGCCGCATGTTCGCGACGGCGGCAGCGCATGGCGGGCTCGAAGTTCAGCTTGTTTACTACCGTGGCCTTTCCGAGTGCAAGGCATCACGTTTCGTCACCGGCGGCCAAAAATTGGCGGCTTTGATGAGCCGGATCAGCGTGGGGGCTGGGCGCACCCAAATCGAAAAAATTTTGGCGCATGCTTTGCGCGAAACGCGCAAGACGCCTGTCCGGGCGCTCGTGTTTGTTGGGGACGCCATGGAAGAGGAACTCGACCGTCTGGTCGGTCTTGCCGGCGAACTAGGGCTCCTCGGGCTCAAAGCCTTCCTGTTTCAAGAGGGGCGGGATAAAGTAGCCGAACTGGCATTCCGCAAGATTGCGCTCTTAACGGGCGGCGCTTACGCAACCTTTGATCTCTCGGCCCCTGACCGTCTGGTGGGGCTGCTTTCGGCAGCTGCCGCCTATGCGGCTGGCGGCTATCAGGCGCTTGAGTTTGAAGCGCGCGGGCGTGGCGTTGTGGCAGCAGATCATTTACTATCGCAAATGCGGTAATAGGCGGCGGCCATGATTTATTTACTCGGCGGACTCCTGATTCTCTTCCTGATCACGCGCGGGCTGAAGGCGATTACCTATGCCAACCCCGCTTCCCTTGCGTTTACCATGCAGCGGGGCGCAGGCGGAGTCGCGCTGCTTCTGGCCGTGCTGTTTCTGTTACGGGGGCGCCTTGACATGGCGATTGGTCTTGGCGGGTTGGGCGCTTGGCTGCTTGGCTTGCGGAACGGGGGATGGAGGGCATGGTTTCGATCTGTGGGCAGCAACAAGAGCCGCAAAACCTCATGCGTTCGCTCTGCTATGATCGAGATGGAGCTCGATCATGACAGCGGCAGAATGCGAGGGCAGGTGCTGGCCGGCCCAGACGAGGGCAAATCCTTAGACGTTTTGACGCGGCCGCAGTGCGAAGCTCTCTATCATCTCTGCTGCCGGGATGATCCCGAAGGGGCGCGGCTGATGGAAGCCTATCTCGACCGCCGGTTTGCCGGCTGGCGTGGAACAGCGCAAAACCAGAGTGACGCGGGGAGCCGACGGACGCGCTCCCGACCGGTCACGATGTCGGAAGATGAGGCTTATCAAATATTGGGACTTCAGAAGGGCGCGCCAGAGGAGGAAGTGGTCCGATCGCATCGATCCCTCATGAAGAAACTGCATCCCGATCACGGGGGGTCGACGGATCTCGCGGCCCGAGTCAACGAAGCCAAGGATGTGTTGTTGAGGCGTCATCACCAATAGGCTCCGAGGTTCAATTGGATCGTAGGGTCAAGGCTTTCGACTATTTCAGTCTTTGGTTGCGAAACAGGAAAATCCGGAGCGTTTGAGCGTCTTGCAAGCAAGCTCCGCACGATCGGCTTCAAGGCCGGCAAAGCGCGCTCGGTAAAGCGTTGCCGAGCCTTTCTGCACCTTTTCAGTGAAGGCATGAGCACTCGTCAGAATCTGATGGCTTTCGGATTTAGCGCGGACGAGAAGCTCGGTCGCTTTCTCGATATCGGGTGTTGCGCCGACCTGGATCATCCAGCCATTATGGGCGGTCAGGGGACGGTCGCTTGCGATCCGGACGAGAGTACCATAAGGGGACGCGGCCGGTGCCGGGACCGCAAGCTTATTGGTTCCATGGGTTGCGGCTGCTGGGCCGTGGGAAAAAGTCGAAGGAGCGAGATTGTTTCGGTTTTGACCACGGGGGGAGGAAGCATCGGGCTCCTCTTGTCTCATTTCCGTTCGCCCATCATGCGAAAGATTGACGGGCGGCTTTGACGCATCCGAATCGGTAATGGGCTTCAACTTGCCCGTTGGCAAATCCTCTTTCAGCAACGCTAGCCGAATCGGATCTTGATCTGGATCCGGTTTGGTCGGCACGGGTGCATAAGCCAATTGTTGATCCGTCCGCACCGGCGTATCGACTCCTCGGAAGAATGTGTTCCTCGGAGCGACATCTTCCGTGTCGATGGTGTTCGGGCCGGGGGGGCTGGTGGACGAAGCGCTGCGGAGAGGCGAGCCGTTTTCAATCTGCTCTTCGATGAGATCCGCCATGATTTGATCGCGTGCCGCCGCAGTGCGGCCGCCGAGAACGACGGCGACGATGTAATGGCCGTTGCGTTTGACCGAGCTTAGGAGATTGAAGCCAGAGGCCTGGGTGTAGCCGGTCTTGATTCCATCCATGCCTTCGACACGGCCCAGGAGATGGTTGTGATTGGCGATCGCGTGGCCGGCATAGTAGAAGAACCTCGTCGCAAAATAATGATAATAGCGGGGGAACCGCTCCTGAATGGCCCGGCCAAGAATGGCAAGATCATGCGCTGTGGTATGCTGCTCCGAATTGGGGAGGCCGGACGCATTGGCGAAATGCGTCTCGTTCATGCCGAGGGCCCGCGCTTGCGCGGTCATGAGTTCGGCGAAATGCGTCTCATTGCCGCCTATGGCCTCGGCAATGGCAACCGCTATATCATTCGCTGAGCGGGTGACGATAGCCTTGATGGCGTCATCGACTTCAATCGTTTCGCCTGGGCGAAGACCGAGCTTGGTCGGCTTTTGTGCCGCGGCGTAAGAAGAGATTGGTATCTTGCTTTCGAGCCGCAATCGGCCCCTCTCGATCTCATCGAACAAGAGATAAAGTGTCATGACTTTGGTGATCGACGCTGGAATGCGCCATTCATTCTCATTATGAGCGTAAAGCGTTCGGCCGGTGTTCGCATCGACGACAATGGCGGCAATCGATGAAGCTGAAGAAGAGAGCACTGAAGAGTGAATGGAATGGTGGCGCAGAAGGGCCTCATGATGCCGTCGGCCTTCATGGTGCGCGTTAAAGCTGATATGCCGATGACCGCGCCAATGGTTGGCTTCAGCCGGACTGATCATCAAGCCAATCGCCAAGGCCGGGGCAAGTTTGGATCCCGCGCTTCCGATTCTTTTGCGGCAAAACGACGCGTTTGATTTCAGTCCCGATGGCATCCTTGCACCCCGACCGGCTAGCACTCGGCAAGGCGAGCGCTGCTTTTATTCACTCAGAAAAGTAGCGGGATGCGGTTACCCGTTCGTTAAGACTTCGCTTGGCCAGATGGACAGCAGTTATATCGCGCTGCAACATCACCTTGACGTGATTTGTGCGACGCACTATATAGATGTGAGGGCAAGTTTAGAACCAGGCAGGTTTCGCTCGGGCTCGTTCAGAATGTGACGGCTTTAAAAAGCAAGATCACAAGCTAGATTTATGAGATGCGGTTCGCCGATCCCACAAAGACTTCTGGCTCTGAAAAATCGAATTTGCCGGCCGCGGCTGCAAAGTCGGCCACAGTCAAGAGACCTCTGAGAGAACGATTTTACCAAGAGGAAGTACGCAGATGGCTAATGAATTCGACGACGTCCAAAAATTCGGTAAGGAGCAATTTGATGCGGCTGCTTCCGCCTTTGCCCCCTTTACCAAGACACTCCAGGCGATAGCCACGGAAACGGCTGACTATTCCAAGAAATCCTTCGAAAATTCGTCTGCTTTCATGGAAAAACTGCTTGGCGCTAAGACTTATGAAAGCGCCATTCAAATTCAGTCGGATTATTGGAAAAATTCCTACGCTGGCTTCGTAGCGGAAGCAACTAAGCTCGGTGAGCTTTATACAAACCTTGCCAAGGAGGCGTTCAAGCCAATTGAAACCGCCTTCACCAAGGTGCAAAGCACCAAGTTCTGAGTTCTCCAGGCCATCGCGTATCAGCCGCAGGCTTCTCTGGTTAAGCCGATTAGGCTTAACCGTGCCGCTCTAAGTCAAATGTTATAGATGTTTGAAGAAAGAAAGTGATCGCCATTGAATGGATGATGCGTGTGCATCCGTTGGTTTAAATGGCCGGAGCGGTCACTAGAGCATTATGAGTGGTTGAAATCGGTTCGCTACTCACAAGGGATCTGATCATAGCCCAGCGTAAGCTGGGCTATGACGTTATCGTCGTGTCGATTTTCAGGATTGCCGGCGTTTCGTTCGAAAGCCGGTTGCGCTTAGAGCGGGATGCGAAAAAGTGGGTACCGGTTTTTCGCTGAAATCCCGCTCTAAATTTTTAGAATCGATCACGTTTCATGATTTTAGGTCGATTCGACCCAAAATCATTGTGATCTAGTCCGATCGGCGAATTTCCCAGACTGGGCAAAATCTGCGGAGCCGATTGCCGGCATCCGTAATGTCTTGATCCAGCTTTCATCATTCTCTATTTTTCATATGGAACCGAAAGCGATGTGCCTTCGTTGAAAGGCCTTGCCCTCCGTGCTGTGTTAAAATACCTCCTCCGGTTGCCATCAGCTGGCACGACGCTTTCGCGCGCCGCCGGCCTGCCTGTTTTTCTGTGCTGAGCGCGTATTCTGGAGCTAAGGACATTCGGACTGCGCAAAAACTCGTATGGCCGAAAAGAAAAAGCGGGAGTAAGATTAGCGTAATAGCCGAACAACAGCGGCGTCGGTGACGAAAATTCCTTCTTGCCGGTTTGGCAAGTGCGTTGTTCACTGGTGATCCGCTTTGGGTGGTGGGCGTCGCTTCAAGTCACAGGTTTGCTTGGCTGTCGGTCTGCCACTTGGCGAAGAGCCCAAAAGGAATATGTTTGAAGGGCAATGTTTTTTCGAAAGACGGACGGCATGTTTGGGTATTGCGAGGGAAGGGTGCTGCGGAGAGGGGTCGATGGCTTCGCCCATGCTGTTCTCCAACGAA
>DATJTB010000126.1:0-8616 GCA_035503795.1 Methylocella sp. | reverse complement strand
TGCCCCGCAGTGACAGTGTCAAGGGCAGGGAAAGCTGTTCAGAGGCGGGTATTTGCGCGGCCTTCAAGAATCGTCATCAAGGATCAATCCATCCACCGGCTGTTCGTTGAGCACGTGGCTCGTCAGGATGAGCATGAGATTGTCAACGGAGAGGTTGTGATACCAGACGCCATCCGGATGGACATAGGCCAAGGGCTCTCCCGTGCACTTGCCAAGACAGGACCGGCGAACGCAAGACGCCTCCCCGACCCGATCGGCACATTCGATCGCGGCGAGAAGACGGTTCTTGAGTTCGTTCAGGAGAAGCCTTGCGCTATCATCCTTATTGCAACAAGGACCGGTGCAGATCATGAGCCGGCGGGGCGCCGCTGGACGGTCACAAATGTCTCTTATCGACATCGGTTCACTCGGACACTTCGCCCGCGCGTTTCTCGGTGCATCGCGCTCGGATCATGATCCTCTTTCGAAAGACCGGGAGACACTAGCGTTGCTCCGGCATATTCAGGGTTTCCGGGAGCGTCCCCATATTGGCGCGGGTCGCGAGGGCATGGCTGAACCCTCGAGCATGCACATCCCTTTCCAAGTTGAGATTTGACATCAAGATGAGGGTCCATTAGATCAAATTCATTATCCTATCGTCGATGAGCAAGATCCATTGGTCCACGTTTCCAGAAGGGCGATCCTGCCTCTTCTGACCCCGATCTTTCTTGTAGTCCCTCAGGGATTGTGGGCACACGCCGTTCTATTGGATTCTTCACCCCGCATCGACTCCGTCCAGTCGGGCGGTGAGGTGCAAATCCATTTGCGTTTCAACACCCGCATCGATCATACCCGTTCACAAATGACGCTTTTCGCACCCGATGGGACCGAGCAATCCGTGGTACCCGCCCCCGAGTCGCCGGCTGATGGTCTCAATGCCGAGGTTGAAACAAAACTGCACGGATCTTGGCGGCTTCGCTGGCAGGTCCTGAGCATTGACGGACACATCACGCGTGGTGATATTCCCTTCAAGATTCAATAACCTTTGCAAATAACCCTTGTCCCTGCTTCTCGATATCTTTGGTTTCCTGTCCGTCATCCTGCGCGGGCTTGGTCTCGTCGCCCAGTCTTTCACTTTCGGCGGCCTTGCTTTCCTCTTTCTGATTCTGAAGGCTCACGAGCCACGCTTCTCGGCCGACATGGAAGAAATCCACTCGGCTTGCCAGGCTTTCCTGCGAATCAGCGCTTTCAGTTTTGCTTTCTTCACGATCGCGGCCCTGGCGCTGAACGCAGCAGTTCTCGTCGGGACATTGAATATTTCCTGGCTGGAGGCGGCGGGTGCCGATTTCGCCAAATCGGATCTTGTCATCTTCGCTAGCGCTCTCGCCATCGGGCTACTGGCCAAGGGAGCCTGTAATGCGTCCCGAGAGGTCGCTCTCGCTGGACTTGCTTTGCTGGCCTTGGCCGTGCAGCTGTCGCTGACCCATGCGGCAAGCCGGCTCGGGCTGCGATGGCCACTCCTTCTGTCGGACGCGACCCATATGCTGGGCGCGGCGCTCTGGATTGGCGGCCTACCTTATTTTCTGGTCGCGCTCAATCGCTGTCACAAACCAACGGACTGGCGAATCATCGGCCGGCGCTATTCTCTTTTGGCGATGACCTCCGTCGCGGCGATCGCCGCCAGCGGCATCGCGATGGCGATCGCCTATGTGGGGTCGCTCGAAGCGCTCTACGGTACGGCCTATGGAGTCATGGTTGTCACCAAGTTTTTCTTATTGTTGATGCTCCTGGTTCTGGGCGGCGCGAACTATCTCATTGTCGAAAGCCTGCGCCGTGATCCGGCCGCGCCAATCCTGCGCCTGAAACGATTCGCCGAAGTCGAGATCGGCCTTGGAGTGACAACCCTTTTTGTCGCGGCCTCGCTGACCTCCTTGCCGCCGGGCATCGACCTCTCGCAGGATCGCTTGAGCTTTCAGGAAATCGTGGAGCGGCTCACGCCGCAGTTTCCGGTTCGCCTGACAAGTCCGGATTATGACAAGCTCACCATTGCGAGGCTTCAAGCGCAAATCTCCGCGGCCGAAGCGCGAAGGACGACGGCGCCCCAGGCCTATGTCCCCGGCGAGGGCATTCCCTTGCCGCAGAGCGCCGAGGATATCGCCTGGTCGGAATATAATCACCATTGGGCTGGCATATTCGTTTTGGCGATCGGGTTTCTGGCGCTCATCGAGCATTTGCGCTGGGGCCGATGGGCGAAGCATTGGCCGCTGATTTTTCTCGTGATGGCCGCCTTTCTCTTCCTGCGGGCCGATGAAGAGGCCTGGCCCTTGGGCGAGATCGGCTTTTTCGCGTCCTTGCGCGACCCCGATGTGACACAGCACCGTATCATCATGCTGCTGATCACTTTGTTCGGGATTTTCGAATGGCAGGTGAGGTTGAAGGGAAGTCGGAGCGGCAAGGCTGTCCTGGTCTTTCCCTTGACCACCGCGATCGCCAGCGCGATGCTGCTCGTCCACTCGCATGCCATCGCCAATCTGAAGAATGAGCTCCTCATCGAGATCAGCCATGTGCCGCTCGCTTTCTGCGGCATCACGGCAGGCTGGGCGCGCTGGCTGGAGCTGCGTCTCGACGCGAGGGCGAGCCGGGTCGCGTCCTTTGTCTGGCCCGTCGCCTTCATCCTGGTCGGGCTCATGCTGCTCGCCTACCGGGAGGCCTGAGAAGCGCATTGGCGCATTGCGCTCACTCACCGCCTTCGGCTCGAAGGTTGTTACGAAAAGAGCTTGCGTATAGGGGCTCTGAGGCTTCGACAGAAGCTCGGCTCAGCCACTCGCTACGGAAGCCCCCTGATCCATAGAGCCATAGCCCCCGCATCGTCAATTGACGAGGCGGGCCAGCGGAGCCGGGGCAATGTTTCCGAGCAGGACAGGCTTTTCCGGTGTATCAGAGGGGCGCCTCTTCTTGCCTTCGTGGAGACCGCCGCCGCTGACCATGTTGTTTCGAGTTCACGGGTCGCCTCTCGCCTGCCTGGAAGAAGATCGATTCTCATGAGGCGCTATGAGACATACGGGTCTATCTTCACAGATAATCAAGTTCGAGATCATCTTTTGCATCGGTCCTTATCTTGCATCGATCCTTATCTTACTATTGAGCTTATATGGTGGCTCGGCATCACGCTTTGCCCCATCGACGCGCGCGTCGTGTAGCTCTCCGCCGTCGGCTTAGCGAAGATACAGAACAAGATACCCAAGACCGTCAGGATCGATGCGACACAAATGTTTTGTGCCATGTTTCTCCCAGCTGATCTTTCGCTCTCTCTGAGCGCTTTCTGGCTTTAACGGCTAGGCGCTTCCAAACACGCCAGACAGGCCGTGCAGGCACAGTGCATCATGTGCAAGGTCGTCGGATCATTGGTGCCTTTCAGCCACAGCTTGGAATAAATCGGACCTTGCCGGTAACCCGCCATTGACTTGCCGTATTCCATGCTCTGTCATTGTTGAATGGCAAAGTATGGACCACAGCAGGGGAGCTTCGCCCGCGCTTGGCTCGCGGGTCTTTTGGCGTGGCTTCTGGCGCTCCAGGGTCTTGTCACCGCATTGCCACAGGAACACTTGACTCAGCCAGCCGCCGGCCACGCCGTCACACTTCAAGGTGAAAACTGCGGCGCGCCGCATAGCCATGATCCTGCCGCGCCCTGCCATCACCTACCGTGCGCCTGCTGTATCCTGTGCTTTTCGGGCCATGGCGAGCGAACCTTGGCGGTTTTCGCTGTCCTTGCATTCATTTTCACCGCTTTTTCCATAAGAGGGACAGCGACTGCCATTGCGTGGCGCCTGACTTCCACGCTGGTGAAGCCGCCATCTGGCTGGACCAGTGCGTGGTCCCAGCGCGCTCCACCCAGGTTTTCTTGAACGCTCCGCTGTAGCGGCTCAGTGCACGCGGCTGCGCGATCGCGTTTTCAGCTGCGGTGCCATCGGCGCGATCCTAGACAATTTGCAGAGAGCTGCCAACGACCGTCGTGCGAAATGCCACTAAGCACGATCACGCGCTCCCCACCGGCCCCGCGGTCTATCCATGTTCGACAACAAGCGGCATTTCATCAGCGAGCTCTTCCAGCGCCATAAGCGGGAAACGCTCTTCTACCTTGCGCGCAGGGTCGGCCCGGATCATGCCCCCGATCTGCTGCAGGATGCTTTCCTGCGCATCCTGCGTTCCGGCGTCATCGCCGAAGTCGCCGATCCGCCCGCCTATCTGCGCCGAATCGCCCGCAATCTCGCGACCGATTTCTGCCGCCGCCGCAAGATCGAAATGAAGTTTCTGGTTCCCGATGAGGCTCCCGAACAGATGCCTTCGGAGGAGCCTTTGGCTGAAGAGCTCATCGAGAGCAACCAGAGGAAGAAATTGCTGGCATCGGCGATCGAATCCCTTCCCCCAAGATGTCGTGAGGTTTTCGTGATGCGCATGCATGAGGATGTGCCGCAGGATGAAATCGCGCGGCGGCTTGGCATCACAAGGAATATGGTCGATCGCCACTTGCGCGTCGCAATTGCCCGTTGCAGGCTCGCGCTGGAATAGACTTCTGGCTTGAGATATCCCAATTCTGGCGTGAGAGCATCAGATTGGATAAGAGGCTGTAACAACGGCCAGTCGGAGCGCGAATGGAAACCGTCATGCCTCCTCAAGAAGCGCCGGAATGAGCGACGGCCCGCAATCTGCCGTGCAGCCAGACGTCGACGCGGCCGCAACCGCCTGGTGGGTGAAACGCGATGCGGGGCCTCTATCGCCCGCCGAAGCCGCCACCTTCGAGGCCTGGCTTGCCGAAAACCCGGCGCATCGAGCGGCATTCGAAGAGGTGTCCGCCCTCTGCAGCGAAGTGCGCACCTTGCGCCCGGAGCGTCCTGCCGCTGCAAAACCGCGCGTGGCGGCGCGTAACCGTCGCGCTGTCCTGACCGGGCTCGCTGCTGCCACCGGGGTCCTTGTCCTGTCCTTTGATAGCCTTTCTGTTCTCTGGCGTGCTGACTTTCACACGGGCACCGGAGAGACGAAGATCGTGGAGCTCGAAGATGGATCGCATGTCGAACTTGCCCCGGATTCGGCGCTCGCCGTTGATTATCGCGGTCCGCAGCGCAAGCTTACCCTTCTCGAAGGCGAGGCATGGTTCGAGGCGGCGCCCAATCCAGCTCGGCCTTTTATCGTCGCGGCCGGCGGCGGCACGGTCACGGCACTCGGCACTGCCTTTGACATCGCGCTTCAGGACCATGGTGCGATGGTTACGGTCGCAAAACACAACGTCGCAGTCGCGAGCCAAGGGCAAGTCAAAATCCTGGGCGAAGGCCAGCAGGTCCGTTTCGGCGCGAACATGCCCGTGGCGGCACCCGTTTCTGTCGATCCCGGAGATGCAACCGCCTGGCGGCGCGGCAAGCTCATCTTTGTCAACCAGCCGCTGGCCGAGGTCGTCCGAATTCTCTCGCGATACCACCATGGCTATGTCTTCATTCCCAGTGCCTCCTTGGGGGGGCTTCGCGTAACCGGCGTGTTCGATGCGCGTGATCCGTTGGGCTCACTTGGTTCCATGGAGGCCTCGCTCGCTATCCATGCTGTTTTTCTCACGGATTATTTCGTGATTCTTTATGAATAAGCTGGGAGGGATCCCTTCTCCTTTTGGGGGAAGGCCCGTCGCCTGCCTACAGGCGTCCTTCCGGACGTCCTAATTTTTTTGATCTTTGTTCGTCCCGAATTCCCCAGGTCACTCGTCAGAGGAAATGAAGGCGCGAAACGCGCTCCGATTTCTGGCTGTGGGATGGGCGATGGACGACAAGATTTCGAAGTCAGAGGGCAAGGCCATGGGTGTGGCGGCCGCTGCAATGCTCGGCGTTTTCGTGGGGTCTGGCGCGCCCGCGCAGGCGCATGCCTCGATGAGCGATACTGAAATCACGGCGGCGGCAAAAACCTATGAAATTCCTGGTAGCTCGATCGCCACGGCGCTCAACCACCTGGCAGATCTGACCGGTGTTCGGATGATCTACCGGGCGAAACTCACGCAAAATCTCGCGACGCCAGGCCTCAAGGGCCGCTACACACTGACCGGCGCTCTCGATCGCCTGCTCGCCGGCACGAACCTCACCTATCAACTTGCCAACGATGGTCGCACCGTGTCGATCGTTCTCGCGCAGAACGACACCACGCAGACGGATGAGGGTGGGATTGGACTGCCAACGGTCGAAGTCGAGGCCAACAAGGAAACTGACGCGCCGGGCAGCAGCCAAGCGGGCGCCGGACTCGGCGGGCGTTTCACAGGCTATACGGTGGATCTCAGCACACCAGCCGTGGTGACGAAGGACAATGTTCCCATTCTCCAAACGCCGGCGAATATTCAAGTCGTGCCCCGCGAGGTCATGGACGATCAACAAGACATCTCGCTGCGGGATGCAATCGTTGGCTACGTCAGCAGCGTGCAAACACCCAGTACGACCCCCGATAGCAATAATTTCTACGATGGTTTCAACATTCGCGGGATTGACAATGTCAACATCTACCGGGACGATTTACGCGTTTGGGAAATCACTGGCATCGAAACCGCCAATTTGCAATCCGTGGAGGTCCTGAAAGGTCCTGCTGCCTTCCTTTTTGGCCGCATGGAGCCGGGAGGGGTCGTCAATCTTGTGGTCAAACGGCCGCTCGACGTCCCTTATTACTCGGTGCAGGAGCAAACCGGTTCCTGGGGGCTAACCCGAACGACCGTGGACGCAACCGGCCCCCTCACCAATGACAAGACCTGGCTCTACCGGATCAATCTCGACTACACCCATAACGACAATGCGTTCACCGATTTCGTCACCAACCAAAATGCCTTTATTGGCCCCACGATTACCTATCACCCCATTGAACAATTTCGGCTTAATATCGATGCCGAATATCAGAATACGATCTTTGTCGATAATGCGAACGGTTTTCCAGCTTTTGGCACGGGGCCCGCTCCCCTTCCGATCACCCGCTATATTGAGCAACCTGAGGTCACCGTCAATTATCCCAATCGCCAGGAGAGAGAGCTCGCCGGCTACGACTGGACGTTCGATCTATTTCCGGATTGGAGTTTGACCAACCGTTTTGCCTACAACAATAACGATTACCGGCAGCGGGAGACCCTGACCAATACGTTTGATCAAACGACAGGTATTGCGACATTCAACCTCTGGGACGCCTATGTTGATGCGCAAACGATCGCAAGCAATCTCGATCTCAAGGGCAAATTTGAGACCGGCCCATTCAAGCATGACGTTTTGATTGGAACGGATTATTGGTACCTCGACAAAAATATCGAGGCGTATTCCGGTCCAAACCCGACCGTCCCGCAGATGAATATCTTTGCTCCCGTCTACAGCTTGTCTGGATATGTTGCGCAGCCGAACAACAGTTTCTATCCTTGGCGGGAAAACTGGAAAGGAGTCTATGGCCAAGACATGATTTCCTTTGCCGACGACAGGCTGCATCTGCTCCTTGGCGGCCGATACGACTGGGCCGAATTTGGTGAAGGCTCCGGCGAATTCTCAAATTTCGATGCCCTCCTGCCATACAACTCCAACACGGGGTTTGGCTTTCAAAACTCCGCAGCCAGAGCCTTCAGCCCGCGCCTCGGCGCCGTTGTCCAGCCGGTGCCGTGGCTGTCATTTTATGGTGATTTCACCCGGTCCTTGGGTGTCACCAATGTGCTCACGGTTCCTGGCCAACCGCTTTTGCCGCCGCAAGTGGGAACCCAATATGAAGGCGGCGCCAAGGCCGAGTTCTTCGATAAGCGGCTCACCGCGACGCTTGCATTCTACGATATCACCATGACGAATGTGCCCCAAGCCGTTGCCGGGACGACCTATTCAACGGCCGTGGGCCTCATCGAAAGCAAAGGGGCGGAGTTCGACATCTCCGGCCGCATCAATACAAATTGGAGCCTTATTACCAGTTATGCGTTTGATGACGCGCGCATCCTCAGCGGCACGGCCATCGGTGACAATTGTGGCGGTGGCGTGCTTTGCGCCAATTACGGAACCACTGTGGATGAATCCGGCAACCGGCTGCAGGATGTTCCGCTTCATTCCGGCAGCATCTGGGTCAAATATGATGCGAGTGGAGATTTCCAGGGTTTGAGCCTTGGCGGGGGGGTCGTGGCTGTCGGTAGGCGGCAAGGTGACAATCAAAATGATTTTCAGCTCTCGCCCTATGCGCGCGTCGATGCGATGATCTTGTATCACCTGCAGCCAAGTCTTTTGCCATGGATAAAGAACCTGACCGCACAATTGAACATCAAGAACCTGTTCAATACGGCCTATTATCAAAGCTCCTCCACAAATTTGAACATTTTCCCCGGCGCGCCGAGAACGTTCCTGGTTTCGCTGCGCGCGGAGTTTTGACGCCATGGGCGGGGAGATGTTCAAGAACAGCGTCACAACAACACCGAATAGGACATCAACACAGCTGGCATTTTGGCGCGCGCTTTGGTTGAAAATTCACCGTTACATCGGCCTTTCCCTGGGCGCCATATTTGTCATTAGTGGCCTGACAGGAAGTATTCTCGCTTTTTGGCAGCCAATAGATGAATGGCTGAACAATGACATGATGTTTGTTGCCGCGCCCACAGACAAATCCCACTAT
>DATJTB010000125.1:0-3998 GCA_035503795.1 Methylocella sp. | reverse complement strand
GCGGGGCACCAACCGGTCACAAGAATGCGGGCTGGTGGCACCGGAATGAGGATAAGCAATAATGTGAAGCGGTTTTGTGCTCGCATCCCGCTCTAAATTATGAGAATCGATCACGTATCATGATTTTGAATCCAATCGATCCAAAATCATCGTGATCTAGGGCATCATGCCGCGCGCTTCCGCGAGATGATCGAAACGGTGGCGATAATGACCAAGGCCCATGGTATCGGAACGCAATTCCATGATGAGATCCTGCAGTTCGGATTCGGGAACCAGCGCCTCGACCTCATCCCAGCCTGGCCAGCCTTCCCGCTCGGCATAACCCAAAATCTGGCCGCGCCGGCCACTGAGCAGGCGTTGCGTCACGGCTGTGAAGCTGTTCGGCACGCTCGCTGTCACATGATCGACCGGTTCGAGCAGAATGGGGTCGGCCTTGGCCAGGCCTTCGGAGATCGCCAGGCGGGTCGCGGTCCGGAATGCCATGTCGGAACTGTCGACGGCGTGAAACATGCCATCGACCAATGTGACCGCCACATCGACGACCGGATAGCCGAATGGCCCCTTTTGCATCGCCTCCTCGGCCGCTTCGCCGACCGCCGGAATGTATTGCTTCGGCACGGCGCCACCGACGATCTTGTCGATGAATAAAAAACCCTCGCCACGGCCGCGCGGCTCGAGCTCGATCTTGATGTCGGCAAATTGGCCATGTCCGCCGGTCTGCCTCTTCAAGCGCGAATGCTGGAAGACCTTCTTGCGGATCGTTTCCTTGAAAGCGATCTTGGGTTTTGCCGTCAGAATCTGAAGATTGTACTGATTGGCCAGTCGCTCAATCGCGGAATTCAGGTGGATCTCGCCTTGCCCGCAGAGCAGCGTTTCGCCGGTTTCTTGATGATGCTCGATCTTGAGCGCCGGATCTTCAAGCACGAGCTTATGCAAGGCACCCGAGAGCTTCACGTCATCCTTGCGGTCCTTGGCCGTGAGGGCGAGGGAAAAAACCGGCGGCGGCGGCGCCGGATAAGGCAAAGTGACCGCCGCACCGGCGTCGCCCAGCACACTGCCGGTGGCCACGCCATCGAGCCGCCCCAAGGCGACGATCTCACCCGTGGCCGCCTCCGGCACCCGGATCGGCTCGCCGCCCGGAAAGCGTTGAATGCCACCCACCCGCGCCCCACTGAAGCTCGTGCCATCGCGCACAGGGCCGCGCCAGACCCGGCCATAAGAGAGCTTGCCGGCTTGCGGAGTCTTGAAGATTTGAACAAGCGGCTCGCCTTGCGAAGCAACGCCATGGTGCTGCGCCGTCTCGTTCGAATCCGGCGCATCATGCCGCAACGCCTTCCATAGCGGAAAAACGCCCCGCCCGAAAGCCGCCGCGCCGAACAACAGCTCGACGATCCGGCCGCCTGCCTGATCCTTTTGCAGATGCTGGTAGAGCTCGGCTGCCGTCGGCGCCCCTTCCTCGACCAGCTTCTCGAACAAAGCATCATCCTGATCGGCAAGCACTTCGGCGAGGCCTTCGAAGGCACGATCCTCCGTGTCCCGCAAAGGAGCTGGAATTTCGATCCGCGCGGCACTCTGATCGGAACCGTAACGATAAGCCCGCTGGCTGATGACATCGACATAGCCTTCGACCGAATCATTTCCCCAGATCGGCAATTGCCGTAAAGCCAAGGGATATTTGGAAAAAGGCTGCAGCGCCGCCAGTGTCTCCTCGATCGGTCCGGAGAGCGTGTCGATCTTATTGATGAAGATCAGATGCGGAAGCTCGGCTTCCTCGAGGCGCTTCAGCCAAGGCGCGACACTCGGAGCCCGCGACGCTTGCGGCTCGCAGACCACGACGGCGAGATCGACCACCGTGAGCGCGCCCTCTGTTTCATAGGCAAATTCAACCGAGCCGGGACAATCGAGGATCGACCACTCATCGCCGAGGAAGGCGCAATGGCCAAGTCTCACTTCCGTGCTGATGACGCGCTTGCGGATGTCGCCGGATCGTTTCACCGGGCTGCCGGCCCCGGCCATCAGGGCATCGAAGAGGGTCGATTTGCCGCTTCCATAAGGACCAATCAGCGCGATGGAGCGCGGCCCGGCGGCCGTAACCTTTCCAGAAGAAGCTGTCATGGTGGGCTTTTCCTTCTGCCGTTCCGGCTATTGTTGGAGCGGGATGAGCAAAAGTGAAAGTCGGTTTTGCAGCGCAATCAAATTCGCGCTGATTGCGTGCACGGATCTGCTCGTCCCACGCTTGAAATCCATAGTTTGATTGCGTTCGAGACCTGCTTCTAGAGCCGAATTCTGGGGCGCAATCGAACAGAATGCTATGCTAAAAGGAGTTTGGACGCAAAGGTTGCATTCTGGCAGGTGTGGCTGTCGAGAGCGCAAGCGACTTTTTGTGGTGGCGGTGATCAATTCGACGATGGTCACGCAATCGATGAGGGGCCGGGCTCACAAGTTCTGGGTAATGTGGCAAATAGGCGATGCTCGAGAGTGGGGAACGTGCCCGGTGTTGTGGGCAAGCTTCGGCCACTCGACCTTCCACAGCCGCACTCGGACCTAGAGCGGGATGAGCGAAGCGGTTTTGCGCTCGCATCCCGCTCTAAATGACGAGAATCGATCACGTTTCATGATTTTGGATCGATTCGATCCAAAATCATCCAGGCCTGCTCAGGACATGGTTTCGCCCCGATCCGACAGAGAGCCGTGCGGGCTGCGTCCTGCGGCTTGTCCGATTTTGCGCCCCGACCTTACCAAAATGTTTCACGTGAAACATTTTGGTAAGAATCGGTAAATTCAGCGTGCATCGAAAGCCTCGATCTGAGCGCGCACTGAATCGGCAAGACTGCGCAATTCGGGTTCAGCGAGCGTGCCGGTCAGGACATAATCCGCACCCCTTTGCCGCCAGCTGACGGCCGCCGCCGGAGAATGGCCGGTGGGCTGCAATGGGCTTTCGCTCGGGCCCGGTATGGACTCGACGCAAAGGGTTAGCGGACCGGCATTGGACCGGGCATAGAAAAGGCAGAGTTTTTGTCCTTTATGGCCCGGCAGCGACTGCACGCCGGTCAACTTATAGGAATCGAAGGTCAGATTTGGAAGCAGCGGCGCGGCCGGCTCCGGCAGGCCCTTCATCGCCGTCTCGCTCTGGGCCATGCCTGGAATGGCCTGTGGGGCTAGGATCCGGCCACCGTCTCCCTCCTCTGGAGCATTGGCCGATAGCAAATGAGCGGCGCCAACCGTCGCAAGCCCACCGGCCGCAAAGGCGAGCCCGATGAGCGGCCAGAACCAGCGTTCGTGCCAGGATGACGCCTCAAAACCCCACCCGGAATGTCCAGGCTTTCGAGGGTCCGCCATAACAGCTTCGCAGTGAAGTTTCGGCTCCGGTGGCGCCGGCCAAGCGGGGGGTGGCGATTCGATCCTGGCGAAGGCGGCGCGAATCCATTCGTTCTGCGCCTGCCAGATGGTGACACGGGCCGCATCGTCCGGCGCGGTTGCGAGATGCGCCTCGACAGCTTCGCGCCGGGCCCGATCGAGACCACCATCGACAAAACTATGCAGCTCCGCCTCGCTGACCGGAGGCGTGGATCCGCTTACCCACATGTCCCCTCACTTGATCAGCTGCAGATAGGACGGGAGCGCCCGCCTCGGGCGGGCCGGCGGGGTTGTCGCGGCGGGGTTCCCGAGCGCCAGCCGGGCACGCGCCAGGCGGGCGATGAAAACCGTCCGCGAGATTTTCAGGATCCGCGCCGCCTGGGCGTGGCTGAAGCCTTCCAGAGCAACGAGGAGAAGCGCCTCCCGCTCTTCCAGAGCGAGGTTCAAAAGCGCCTCAGAGAGGCTGTCCCTCGAAGGCTTTGGCAGCGACAATGCTGGATTCCCCTGTGCGCTGGCTCTCTTGTAATTCTCATTTTCCCTTTGGCCCTGAGCCGCGAGCCTCGCGCGATGGTCCTCCACAATCTGCGCGTAAAGGTCGAGAAAATGCTCGGGGGTCGCCATCGCCTGCCCCCTGCCCTCGC
>DATJTB010000124.1:0-20490 GCA_035503795.1 Methylocella sp. | reverse complement strand
CGACCAAAAATCATCGTGATCTAGCCTGCAAACCCTTGCAGCTTATCCGCCCGTTCAAAGGAGCCGTGAGATGAAGATTGCCGAGGTGCGGGCGCGGGCCTTCGCGATGCCGCTCACCAACCCGTCCTATCCGCCGGGACCTTACCGCTTCTTTGATCGCGAATATTTCGTGATCACCTATCGGACCGATCCGGAGCGGCTGCGCGCCGTCGTGCCGGAGCCCCTCGAGGCACCAGAGCCGCTCGTCAAATTCGAATTCATCTACCTGCCCGATACGACCGGCTTTGGCACGTTCACCGAATGCGGCCAGATGATTCCGGTGCGCTTTGGCGGCCAGGAAGGGACTTATGTCCATTCGATGTTCATCGATGATGAGGCACCGATCGCCGGCGGGAGGGAAATCTGGGGCTTTCCGCAGAAGCTCGCGCGAACCACGCTGACGCATGAGAGCGAGGTGCTCTCAGGCCACCTCCATTTCGGCTCGGTTCTTTGCGCGACGGGCAGCATGGGCTTCAAGCACAGGGCTCTTGATCACGAGCCGGTCTTACGCGAGCTTAATGCGCCCAATTTTCTGTTGAAGATCATCCCGCATGTCGATGGCTCGCCGCACATTTGCGAGCTCGTGCGCTATCATTGGCAGGATGTTGTGCTCAAGGGTGTCTGGGGCAGTCCGGCGGCGCTGCAGCTTTTTGCGCATTCGCTGGGCAATGTCGCGCGGCTCCCCGTCCTTGAAGTGTTGTCGGGCACCCATTTCATCGCCGATGTGACACTCGACCTCGGCGATGTCGTGCATGATTATCTGGCCAACTCCAAGCCCGCACCTGGCCCGAGCCGCCCTTTGGCAGCGGAGGCCGCGCCATGAATGAGATGCATCCTCCCCAGACCAAAGTGCGCCGGCATGATATTTCGGCGATCACCGCGACTTACAACAAGGTCGCGCTGGTGCTGCAAGGCGGTGGCGCGCTCGGCGCCTATCAGGTCGGCGTCTATCAGGCGCTCTCCGAGGCCGGCTGCGAGCCCAATTGGATCTCGGGCGTCTCGATCGGCGCGGTCAATTCCGCCATCATCGCCGGCAATCCGCCAGCGAAAAGGCTACAGAAGCTGGAGTCCTTCTGGAGCCTCGTCTCCGGGCGCAAGATTTGGGCCTATACGCCGCAAGGCGATATTTTCCGCGACTGGCGCAACCAGACGAGCTCGCTCGTGACGATGCTCTTTGGCCAGCCGGGTTTTTTCAAGCCGCGCCTGCCGAACCCCTGGTTCCATCTGCCCGGCGCCGACGGCTCGACCAGCTATTATGATTCCTCCCTCTTGCAGGAGACGCTCGAAGAGCATATCGATTTCGATCTCCTCAATGACGGCCGCAAGAGGCTCAGCGTCGGCGCGGTCAATGTGCGAACCGGCAATTTCATCTATTTCGACACGGAAAAGCAAAGGATCGGGCCGGAGCATATCATGGCTTCCGGCGCGCTGCCGCCCGCCCTGCCGGCGGTCAAGATCGAGGGCGAATATTATTGGGACGGCGGCATCGTCTCCAACACGCCGCTCCAATATCTCCTGGAGCAGGACCAGCACCAGCCCACGCTCGTCTTCCAGGTCGATCTCTTCAGCGCGCGCGGCACGCTGCCCCGCCAGATGTCGGATGTGCTGACCCGGCACAAGGAGATCATGTATTCGAGCCGGACGCGCCAGAACACCGACGCCTTCGCGCGAACCCATAACCTCAAGATGCAACTTGCCGACGCTTTGCGGCGCGTGCCGCCCGAGTTGCTGCGGCCGGGCGAGAAGCAATTCGTCGAGGAATGCGCCAGATCGGCGATCGTCAACATCGTCCATCTCATCTATCAGCACAAGAATTACGAAGGCCATGCGCGCGACTATGAGTTCTCCGGCACCTCCATGCGCGAGCATTGGGAAAGCGGCTATGAGGACACGCTGCGCACCCTCCGCCATCCGGAATGGCTGGAGCGCTCGGCGATCTCGCAGGGCCTGACGATCCACGATCTCCACCGCGAGGATCCGACCTGATTGTCCTCTTCCAAGGAAAAATCGGACAAAAATGTTTCACGTGAAACATTTTTGTCCGGTCGAGGCCGAAAATCGTACAAACCGTCGGACGGATCATTCCCCTTCATCTTGTCGGATCGGCGCAATTCGACGTCCGATTGCGCGTAGGGGCAGGTCGGTGTCTCTTGACAGGCGGGGAGCCCGGAGTCTGCCATTCATCGCACGGCCGGCATTTTCGGCGAGGCGGGCTCGGTCCTGTCAAGGACGCGCGCAAGAGCGCGCGTCGGCGAAGCCGGTGCCATAGCCCGTTGTTAGCAACGGGCGTTCACACGAACCCTATGGCATCCTTGACAGGATCGATCCGCTCGCCACACTGGCCGCCGTTGAATGAATGGCATGATGTGCTGCTATCCGTCCCATCTCCCCCGGCCCTCATCCAACAGGATTGCAGCCATGTTCAGCGACGCCCTGTTGAAAGAGACCGACGCTCTCATCGAGGCTTGCCGCGCCTTGCGGCTCACTTTGGCGACCGCCGAATCCTGCACGGGCGGCTTGCTGGCCGGCTTGCTCACCTCCATCGCCGGGGCCTCGGATGTGTTCGACAGGGGTTTCGTCACCTATTCCAATGCGGCCAAGCAGGAACTTCTCGGGGTGAGCCCTGAGACCTTGGCGCGTTTCGGCGCGGTGAGCCACGAGACCGCACGAGCGATGGCGGAAGGCGTTCTCAGCCATTCGGCGGCCGATCTTTCACTTTCGATCACGGGGATCGCCGGGCCCGGCGGCGGTTCTAAGGAAAAGCCGGTCGGCCTTGTCTATTTCGGCCGCGCGTGGCGACACGGTGAACCCGTGAGTGTCGAGCAGCGCTTCGGCGAGATCGGGCGCGATGCGGTGCGCCAAGCCTCGCTTGAATCGGCTGTGGCCCTCCTTCATGCGGCCCTGCGGGATTATGATCCTCATGCGCGCAAGGATCAGGGCGCCTTGCCATAGACGACATCGGCTCGGTCTTCGAAGGCGGCGGCGAATTTGCGAAACGCCCTATCGAAGATGCCGCCCATGAGGAGGCTGAGCGTCGGGCTTGCGAATTCATAAGCGATGCGGAATTCGACGAGACAGGTTTTGCCCTCGTCGCGCTCATAAAAAACCCACCAATTTTCGAGATGTTTGAACGGACCATCGATATATTCGACCAGAATCCTGCGCTTTTTTTGATCGCAAGTGACCCGGCTCGTGAAGCGCTCGCGAATCGCCTTGTAGCCGACCTCCATCTCGGCGACGAGGATCGTCAGGCCCGCGTCCTCGGTCTTGCGGCGCACCCGCAAGTCGCGGCACAGCGGCACGAAGCGCGGATAGGATTCGACATCGGCGACGAGATCGAACATTTCATCGGCGCCATGCGCCACGTGGCGGCTGGTCTTGAAGGACGGCATGGCTGATCTTAGCGCCAGAACCTAGAGCATCGGACCCAGAAGTGGGAACCGGTTTTGGGATAATCCGATGCTCAAATAAATATTAGAGCGGCGGATTGATTCAAATTGATCCTCCGCCAACGTGGAGGCAGGACATCGCATCTGCTTTAGCGGCTCAAAGCCCGACCGGCAAGGTTGTCGCGCGCCGCTTTGAGGCGCGCAAAATCCTCCCCGGCATGATGCGAGGATCGCGTCAGCGGCGAGGCCGAGACGAGCCAAAAACCCTTGGCGCGGGCGATTTCCGCATAAGAGTCGAATTCCTGTGGCGGCACGAAGCGTTCGACCGGATGATGCTTCCGGCTCGGCTGCAAATATTGCCCGATGGTCAGGAAATCGACGTCGGCGGTGCGCAGGTCATCCATCAATTGCAGCACTTCCTCATGTCTCTCGCCAAGCCCCAGCATCAGGCCCGATTTGGTGAAGATTTGCGGATCAAGTTCCTTCACTTTCTGCAATAGGCGGATCGAATGGAAATAGCGCGCCCCCGGTCGCACGGTCAGATAATTGGAGGCGACCGTCTCAAGGTTATGATTGAAGACATCGGGCCTCGCTGTGACGACTTTTTCGAGGGCACCATCCTTGTGAAGGAAATCCGGGGTCAGTACTTCAACCGTGGTTGAAGGATTGGTTTGGCGGATCGCCGCGACGACGGCGGCGAAATGGCTGGCACCGCCATCCCCAAGGTCATCGCGATCGACCGAGGTGATGACGGCATGGGTCAGCTCCATTTGTCGCACGGCCGCGGCGACACGATCCGGCTCGGTGGGGTCCGGCGGGCCAGGCCGGCCGGTGCGGACATTGCAAAAGGCGCAGGCCCTTGTGCAGGTGTCGCCCAGGATCAGAAAAGTCGCGTGTCTTTTCTCCCAGCATTCGCCGATGTTGGGGCAGCCCGCTTCCTCGCAAACCGTGTGAAGCCCCTCTGCCTTGACGATCGCTCTCGTGGCGGCCCATTGGGCCGAGCCCGGCGCCTTGACCCTTATCCAGGCGGGTTTTCTGGCCACCGGCTGGTCCGGTCGATGCGCCTTTTCCGGATGGCGGATATCTGGGCTGACGGCCTTCCGGTCAATCGTTGGCTGAAATTGTTGCTCCATTCATTTTGCCTCAGTGCCTATTTTGCCTCAGAGTCGTCCGGCGTGGACTTGACCCGTGCGTCCGACAACGCAGCCAAAGAGCATTTTCCAGCGAAGTGGATACCGGTTCGCGTCGAGAAAATGCGACAAATCGAAAGCCCGTGCATTTTCCCATTCGATAGAAGCGGGAAACGCCTAGCTTAGCTAGGGTGGCGGAACGGTCAGATCAAGTCCGGAGAAGGCGGTGACGAAAGGGTGCCGGCAAGTCCGTGTGAATTGGTCTTATCGCCTTTATCTCTTGCCCACCTGTGCCTTCGATCCCAAGTCCCTATCTAAAGGTTGGCGGGCGCCAGATGAGCACCAGCCAGCCACCCATCGAGAAGGCCAAGTCCATGCCCTATGCCAGCAACCAAGATCTGCCGCCGTCCGTGCGCGGCCATCTGCCGCCCCATGCGCAGGATATGTTCCGGGCAGCCTTCAACAATGCCTTTGAGGAATATAGCGGCGATTCGCGGCAGGAGGAAATTGCCTTTCGCGTGGCTTGGGCCGCGGTCAAGAGGCAATATCGCAAATTCGGTGGAGAGTGGCTGCCAAAGTCCGATCGCGGATCCCGTTGACGGCCCCGTCGCCTGAGCGTGCGATCGACAGGACCGGCAGAAAATACAGCTTGATCTCGATTGATTGCAGGGCGCACTCTCGCTAAGAAAGCTAGGCTTAAGATCAGGAATGGCCAATGTCCCGCCCTCAGCCCAAGAAACCCCTCGCCACGATGTTCCGCAAGCCACGCACCGCAGCCAAATCAAAGCCCGCGGAAAACCTTGGGACTCTGCCGGAATGGAATCTCGATGATCTCTATCCGGGCATGGACTCCGCGCTTTTCGCCGCCGATCTCGACAAGGCTCTCACGGGGAGCAAGAACTTTCACGTGACCTATAAGGGCAAGCTCGCGGGGCTTGCCAAGAAAGCCGGTGGCGCGGGTCTTCTGGACGCCATCAAGGGCTATGAGGCGCTCGATGATCTTTTGGGCCGGCTTTCCTCCTATGCCGGGCTCGTCTATGCGGGTGATACGTCCGAGCCGAAGCGGATGAAATTCTATGGCGACACACAGGAGAAGATGACCCGTGCTTCGTCCGATCTCCTCTTTTTCGAGCTCGAATTGAATCAGCTCGATGATGACCTCATAACGAGGCTCGCCGCCGGCCCGCTTGAGCATTACCGCCCCTGGCTTGAAGACATCCGCAAGGGCAAGCCCTATCAGCTCGACGACAAGCTCGAGCAATTGTTCCATGAGAAGTCGATCACCGGCTACACGGCCTGGAACCGGCTCTTCGATGAGACGATCGCTTCCATGCGCTTTACGGTCGATGGTGAGGCGTTGACGATCGAGCCGGTGCTCAATCTGATGCAGGACGTGAGCGAAAAGACGCGCGAAAAGGCGGCGATCGCTTTTGGCGAGGGTTTGAAAGACAATCTGCGAGTCTTCGCCCTCATCACCAATACGCTCGCAAAGGATAAGGAGATTTCGGATCGCTGGCGCGGCTTCAAGGATGTGGTGGACGCTCGCCACCTTGCCAACCGCGTCGAATGCGAGGTCGTCGATGCACTGGTTGCCGCTGTGCGCGCCGCCTATCCGCGCCTCTCGCATCGGTACTACAAGCTCAAGGCCAAATGGTTCGGCAGGCCGGCCCTGAAACATTGGGACCGCAACGCGCCCCTGCCGGAAGTTCCGGCCAAGACCTATTCCTGGGAGACGGCGCGCGAAACTGTGCTCGACGCCTATGATGCCTTTTCGCCGACGATGGCGGGGATCGCCAAGCGCTTTTTCGATGAGCGCTGGATCGATGCGCCGGTGCGGCCGGGCAAGCAGCCGGGCGCTTTCGCCCATCCGACCGTGCCTTCCGCCCATCCCTTTGTGCTCTTGAATTACCAGGGCAAACCACGCGACGTGATGACGCTCGCGCATGAGCTCGGCCATGGCGTGCACCAGGTGCTTGCCGGGCCGAACGGCGCGCTGATGGCACCGACGCCGTTGACGCTTGCCGAGACCGCCTCGGTCTTCGGCGAAATGCTGACCTTCCGCGCCCTTCTGATGCGCACCGCCAACACCAAGGAGCGGCGCGCCATGCTCGCCGCAAAGGTGGAGGACATGCTGAACACCGTGGTGCGGCAGATCGCCTTTTATTCCTTCGAGCGCAAGCTGCATAATGAACGGCGCAAGGGTGAGCTGACAGCCGATCAAATCGGCGAGCTTTGGATAAGCGAGCAGGAGGAAAGCTTAGGGCCCGCGATCGAGCTTGGCGTCAATTACGACGCCTATTGGGCCTATATTCCGCATTTCGTTCATTCGCCCTTCTATGTCTATGCTTATGCCTTTGGCGATTGCCTGGTGAATTCGCTTTACGGCGTCTATCAGGGTGCACGCGAGGGCTTTGCCGAGCGCTATCTCGCCATGCTGTCGGCGGGCGGCACGAAACATCATTCGGAACTGCTCGCGCCCTTTGGTCTTGATGCGCGCGATCCCGGCTTCTGGAAAATCGGCCTCAATATGATCGAGGAGATGATCTCCGATCTCGAGGGAATGGAAGGGAAGGTGTGAACCAAAGACGATGGATGACCCAAGCCGACTCAGATGACCCATCCGTCCATGCAGAAGAGGAAACAACGACACTCAAATTCGGCGAAAGCTAGTGCGGCGAACTGCACTCCAAAAGCCACGCCTGCGAATAGGCTCGAACCTTCCCGACAACTGCCGGCGACAAACGACCCTAAACCTAAAGGGAGCACTGACACTTTCCATCGATCTGCTCTCGCGATAACAAAAAAACTTTCCCAATGGTTGGTGCAAGGCGCGGCTGTGGCGGTGCTGCTGATAACGTTGCTTACCGAATTTTTCTTTCTCCCCAGAGTTTCAGTTGAAGCTTTTGGACCATACGACCCGGCAAATCCGAGCCCAGTTTACTTCACGATTTCAAATCTAAATATCGTTCCGCTTCGGGATGTACAACCAGAAGTAGGTGGGTGTCACATTGGATTGCCGACCGGAGGTTAATGTCAAGGGAGCCAACTGTGATGGCGCCCAACAGGGCCATAGCTTTCACACAATGGCGAATTCACTAGCTCGATGCGGATAAGAAGTACCAAATAGCTTTGGAAGAGGCCCTACGAATAGTCCCTGATAACCCGAAGCAAATCGAAGACGCTAACATTGCGGTAAAGGTCGAATATACACCCTGGAGAATGCCGTGGTTCCGGAGAAATTTCAGAGAGTAATAAAATGAGCGACGGGAAAATATACGGGACACCCGTTCCCCTGACTCGGAATTAAGCAGACCGCCGGCGGGGATCAGTAGCCTTCTTTGCTGCCTCGGGACGCTTGGGAGCGCCATCCTCGCGAGATCTTATGTTTTCACACTTCCAACCAGCACCAATTTTCATTTCAGACTCATCCGCTCCGCTTGGCGAGCGATGTGACGCCCGCCTTCTCGCAAGTCCGTTCCCGGCTGGGCACGACCCGACGCCCGACGAAACGGAGGCCTCTTGCTCTCGCCGGCCGACGACGGCTAAAGAATGGGGGTGTACATTGCACGCCGGATTGAGGGGCTGGCCATTGTGAGCGGATGATCCTAACCCTTCAGTTTGCCGCATTCTGCAATGTTTCAATCCTCGGTGGACTTCACATCGTTACGTCCCTTTACGCCCCGATGTAGTTCTTGGTACAGACACGCCGAAGACAAGGAACGGGAAGAATGGCGGGTCCCGACGAAGCTTTTAAAATTTATCGTCACGAGAGCAAGGGGTGGACGGTACAGCTTGCCATCACATCCTGCACAGTTCTCGCTGCTATCTTCGTAGCGGCCGGTGACAGTTGCGCGCAGCAGCGAAATCCTTTTCCGCCACCGCTGTCCGTCCCCAGAGCCTTGTACTTCCGGGCTCATCCCGAGGCACGGAGCCAATTCATGGAGAGTCTGGCCCGGCGGCCGGCCGGGCTGCCCCCCGCGACGCGGCAGCCGGTGTCGCCGCCTTTCGGGGGGACATGGCAGGTGGTGAACCAGGCGCTTGGCAGCAGCATAGGTGCCTGTGATCCGCAACTGCTGACCGATGGAACCGTCATCGTGCAGGATTGCGGGGCGGCCGATTGGTGGAAGCTGACCCCGGATATCACCGGCAGCTATGTGAAAGGCAGCTGGACGCAGATCGCTTCGCTGCCGGTGATCAACGGCACGCAATATGCTCCCCTATATAATGCAGCCGCGGTGCTGCCGGATGGTCGCGTCATCATCATGGGCGGCGAATACAATGGCAGCAACCCCAATGAGGTCTGGACCAGCATGGGCGCGATCTACGATCCGGTCGCCAATAGCTGGAAGGCCGTGTCGCCACCAAGCGGCGCCGGCTGGGTTAATACCTCTCGTGACGCCAACAACCCCAATGGCGGCATCGGCGACGCCGCGAGCATTGTGCTGCCCGACGGCACGTTTCTACTTAGCGCCGCGATCGCCCTGCCAGCTGTCGATGCATTGCTCGATGCAACAGCATTGACGTGGACGGCGACCGGGGCGCCCATCGATTCCTGCGTGCTTTGTCGCGGCGTGACCTACCAGGACGAACAGGGCTATACGCTCCTGCCGAGCGGCACGGTGATGACGGTCGACGTCTGGGATCCTCCCCATGCCGAGCAATATAACTCCGCGACGGGCAAATGGACCGATATTGCCAGCACACCGGTGTCGCTGATCGATCCCGTCGTTTGCGGCAATTATGAGATCGGCCCGGCGGTGACGCGCCCCGACGGCAGCGTGGTCGCGTTCGGCGGCAACACCGGCTGCCCCGCGGCAGGTTCCCCCGCCGATCCCACCGCAATCTACGCAGTGTCAAGCAAGAGCTGGATTCAGGGCCCCTATGTTCCCACGATCGACGGAGCACATTATACCCTCCCCGACGCGCCGGCGGCGATGCTTCCGAACGGCAATATCTTGTTTGCCGCGAGCCCCGGCTATGGCAATCCACCCACTCATTTTTTCGAATTCACCAGCGCGGCCAGCGGCAACAGCATCAACCAAGTGGCCGATGACATCTATTACGCGAGTACCTCCGGCGCCTATCTATATGAATTCCTGGTGTTGCCGACCGGCCAGATCCTCGTGACCGATTTCAGCAATGAGGTGGAGATTTATACACCAAAGGGCAGCCCCGACCCGTCCTGGATGCCCGTTGTCATCTCTGTGCCGGATTGCGTTACGCCTGGGGACACCTATAGCGTCGAGGGGAGGCAGCTCAATGGGCTGACGCAAGGGGCTGCCTATGGCGACGATGTGCAGGGTGCGACCAACTATCCTTCGGTGCAAATCGTCAACAACCGCACCCAACACATTTTCTATGCGCGCACCTATGGCCATAGCACCATGTCGATCGCGCCCGGCCAAGCAGGCTCGACGAACTTCAAGGTCACGACGGCCACTGAAACCGGTGCCAGTACGCTCTATGTCGTTGCCAATGGCATTGCTTCGGCTGGGACGCCCGTGACGGTCAGCAACTCCTGCGCCGTGGCGGGTCCGAAGCTGGTCGTCACCCCTGCGACCGGTATTGCCGCCTTTGGGGTAGAAGGCGGCCCGTTCTCGCCATCCTCCTTCAGCTACAAGCTCAGCGCCACGGAGGACTCCGCGGCCTATTCGATCACCGATGTGCCGGTTTGGCTTACCGCCTCCTCGACATCGGGAACGGTGACGAAAACGGCAACGGCCATCACCTTCAAAATCAATCCGAGCGCCGATAAGCTCACCAGCTCCAGCCCGTCCACGATTACTATTAAAAACACCACGAACGGCCTCGGAAACACCACTCTCAGGGTGGCGCTGACCGTCGACCCGCCGGCGCTGACCTTCACCCCCGCGACCAATATGACTGCATCAGGGGTGCAAGGCGGCCGCTTTTCGCCGTCCTCCTTCAGCTATAAGCTCAGTGCCACGGGGGGCACTGTGGCCTATGCGATCACCAATGTGCCGTCCTGGCTGACAGTCTCCTCGACGTCGGGCACCGTGACCAAAGCAGCAAAGGCCATCACCTTTACGATCAATTCCAGCGTTGATGATCTTACGCCCGGGACCAAGATCTCTAGCGTCAATATTAAAAACACTACAAACGGGCTCGGGAACAGCGCCGTCACTGCAACGCTGACCATCAAGCCGAAAGATCTCGATGTGACGGTGGAAGCCTCGCCCGCTGCGGGCGGCACTGTCAGCGGCGGCGGTACTTTTGCCGAGGGGAGCTCGAATACTGTAACAGCTACGGCGAAGAGCGGCTTCGCCTTCGTTCACTGGGCGGAAGGCGAGAAAGTGGTCAGCACCAAAGACCCCTACACCTTCATCCTCGGCGCTGCGAATGTCGCCCTCGTCGCCGTATTCGAGAAGCGCTAGAGCAAGATGCGAAAAGTGGGTGCCGGTTTTTTGCTGAAATCCCGCTCTAAGCTTTTAGAATCGATCACGCTTCATGATTTTGGGTCGTCTTGGCCCAAATCATCATGATCAAGAAGTTAAGGCATGGCGGGGACCGTCTTGGCGTAGTTCAAATCATAGGTCTTGTTGCGCAGAGGGTCATAAGGCGTGCCTTGGGAGGCATCGAAGGCTTTGGGACGCGGCGTCGGCTCGCCGTTCGTCTGAGGCGACGAAGACTCGTCCGGCGCAACGGCTGGGGTCGCTGCACCGGAAGTCACAGAGGCAAGGCCGGCCGGTTCCACTCTTGGGGGCAACGCAGCAGCAGAATCTGGAAATTCGCCAGCATCATCGGGGTTCACCGGACCATCGAGCGTGGCGCTGGCCGATGGTCGGCTGCCGCTGGCAACCGAAATGCCGAGTTCATCGAGTCCAGGTCCAAAAGCAAAGGCGCTGACATTGCCGGACGGCTTCGCCGCATCCGTCTTCGTCGCCGTATCTCGTATCGCATGGGCGATGGCCGCGGCGGCCTGCTTGGCGGAAAGGGTTCCTTTGGCGCTGGCTGGGGGCAAAGCGGCGGGCAAGGCGCCATAGATTGAAGCGGCGGCATCGCTCTTATGTTCGAGTGGCTTGGTTGGGTTCTGGCCTGGAGGCGGGGTTGGCGGGGTTGGATTGGCGGTTGGTTGGGGTGCACCGGTTGAATTTGCCGGTACCGTATCCGAGGCCGGCAGGTCGAGCTTTTCGTTTGTCTCTTTTTCGATCTGGCGCCAATGCTGCACATTGCGATTATGCTGATCCAGCGTTTCCGAAAACACGTGACCGCCCGTGCCATCGGCGACGAAATAGAGGTCCTTCGTGCGGGAGGGATTGGCCACGGCTTCGAGCGCGGCGCGACCCGGATTGGCAATCGGTCCGGCTGGCAGGCCCTCGGTCAAATAAGTATTATAAGGTGTGGGCTTGTCGAGTTCGGCGCGCGTCAATCCTCGTCCGAGCGGCCCCTTGCCGCCGGTGATCCCATAAAGCGTTGTCGGATCCGATTGCAGGCGCATTCCCTTTTTCAGCCGGTTGAGGAAGACGCTCGCCACATGCGGCCGCTCATCCGCCTTTCCCGTTTCCTTTTCGACGATCGAGGCAAGGGTGACAAGCTCATAGGGTGACCGCAAGGGAAGGCCGCTTGCCCGGTGCAGCCAGATCTGATCGACGGCGCGCTTCTGGTCGTCTTGCATCTTTTTGATGACATCGGCCCGCGGCGTGCCACGCACAACCTTATACGTCTCTGGCAGGAGGCTGCCTTCCGGCGGCAATTCCGTCAGATCGCCGACCAGCACATCGCTCTCCCGAACCCGCGCGACAACCTGTTCGCTGGTCAGCCCCTCGGGGATTGTGAGGGCATGCAGCACCTGCCTGCCGCTGACCAGCGTGTCAATGATATCGCGCAAGCTGGCGTTTTGCTTGAAAAGATATTCGCCGGCTTTGACCTTCGATCGATTGTTTTCGAGAACGAGCTCGACATTGAGAAGGAACGGGCTATCGATCACACCCTCACGATCGAGGAGGTCGATGATGTCGGGAACCTCCGTGCCCGGCGCGATATAGAGCACCTTGCTGGCTGCGAGGGGACCTGGAGCGCGCAGCCGTTGCTGATTCCAAACGAGGCCAAAGATCGCCACGAACGCCACCACCAGCAGAAAAGACAGAAAGCCGCTGAGCGCAGAAAGCGTCGGTCGCCGGCGCCTCGGCGGGACGGGCGGCGGGGGAGGCGGTGTATCAGGCTGGAGCGCCTCACTCGGACTTTGTGCGGTCACGCGTGACCATGGGATACGCGTCTTCGCAAGCTGCTCGCTACGTTGTGCGGAATCGGTTCTAAGCTCTGTCCCTTCCGGCGGCACGTCAGGGGTTTGCGGTAACTCGCCCATCAACTTCGCTCACATTTGCAGCAATCCATCATTCTGACTTGCGCAAGGCCAAGTCTGGCTCTTTTCAAGGAACGGACTTGCAGACACTTCACGGCTTGTCGATCACTGCGACTGGATGACGATCATTCTGGATCGGGACAAGCCAAAAGGAAAGACGGGCGCAAAACCGCATCACATTTTGCTCATCCGCTCCGAAAATGAGGAGCAAGCTCTATCCGGCCTCGGAAATATGGCCGAAATCAGGAATTAAAGCATTTTGAAACACAGCGGAAACCCGGTCGCATGTCGAAACGAAACGAGACAGTAAGCTCGGCTAGAACCTGTTCGACCCCGTTTCTCAATCTGGATGTTTGAAGATGAGCGACGCATTGGTGCCGCCAAAGCCAAAGGAATTCGACATGGCGAAGACAACCTCGCGCGGGCGTGCCTTGTGCGGCACGAGATCGATCTTGGTCTCGACCGATAGATGTTCGAGATTGAGCGTGGGCGGCACGACCTGGTCGCGGATCGCCAGGATCGAGAATATCGCCTCCACCGCCCCGGCAGCGCCGAGCAGATGGCCGATCGCGGATTTTGTCGACGACATGGAAAGTGTGTAATTATTGTTGCCGATGAGCCGTTCGACCGCGCGAACCTCGATCTCATCGCCGAGCGGCGTCGAGGTGCCATGTGCGTTGATGTAATCGATGTTTGCGGGTGAAAGCCCGGCCCGCTTCAGGGCCGCCGCCATTGCCCGGTAGGCGCCATCGCCGCTCTCCTGCGGTGCGGTAATATGATAAGCGTCGCCCGACAGGCCATAGCCGACGACCTCGGCATAGATCCGTGCGCCACGCGCCTTCGCATGTTCGTAAGACTCAAGAATAACGCAGCCCGCCCCATCCCCCATGACGAAACCGTCGCGGTCCTTGTCATAAGGACGCGAGGCCTGTTGCGGACGGTTGTTGAAGCCGGTCGAGAGTGCTTTGCAGGCGCAAAAGCCGGCGATGCCGATCCGGTTGATCGCCGATTCGGCACCACCCGCAACCATCACTTCAGCGTCGCCTAGGGCAATGAGGCGGGCCGCATCGCCGATCGCATGGGTGCCCGAGGAACAGGCAGTAACGACAGCCACATTCGGCCCTTTGAGGCCATGCTGAATCGAAACATAGCCACTGGCGAGATTGATGATCCGGCCCGGCACGAAGAAGGGAGAAACACGGCGGGCGCCTTTTTCCTTTAGGGTAACCGCCGTCTCGGCGATCCCGCCAAGCCCGCCGATGCCAGCGCCAATGAGAACGCCGGTCTCGATCTGCTCTTCGTAAGTGGTCGGCTTCCAATTCGCATCGGCAAGCGCCTGGGTTGCCGCCGCCACCGCATAAAGGATGAAATCATCGACCTTGCGCTGTTCCTTCGGCTCCATCCATTGGTCGGGATTGAAGGTTGCGTCTTCTCCTTTGCCGCGCGGGACCGGCATGGCAATCTTGCACGGCAGATCCGACACATCGAAGGTATCAATCAGACGTGCTCCGCTGTGCCCGGCGAGAAGGCGTTTCCAACTCGCTTCGGCCCCGTTACCCAGGGGGGAAACCATGCCAACACCCGTCACCACCACTCTGCGCATCGAGCCGCCTTGTGCCCTTTATAGTTTGGCGATCCGGCCGCCTTGCGTCTCGGCCCTCGCGATTCATCTTCAAAAGCCAAAAAGCCCTCGATAACGAGCCCGTCCGGCCGGCTGCGCCACGAAATAAATCTGGAGATTACGCGGCCGAGGCCTTTTCCAGAAATTTGATGGCATCCCCGACCGTCAAGATCGTTTCCGCGGCATCATCCGGGATCTCGACGCCGAATTCCTCCTCGAATGCCATGACAAGCTCAACGGTATCGAGCGAATCCGCCCCCAGGTCTTCCATGAAATTGGCCGTCTCGACGACTTTGTCGGCATCGACACCGAGGTGCTCGACCACAATTTTCTTCACGCGCTCGGCGACATCGCTCATGGTTTTATGTTCCTTGTCCTCTTAACTCTTGGCGTTCAATGGGCTCAGTAAAATGTGCCACCAAGGGCAGGCGTCCATCCAAAGCTCGTGGCCACAACAGCACTGCGCCGATCGCTCGAGCCGGTTGGTAACATACTTCAACCCGGTTGGCGAGAGCTGCGGCAGCCCCGCCTCCGTGTTCGTTATCCCTTTTAAATCATAGCCATTCCCCCATTGACATGCAGCGTCTGGCCGGTGACATAGGCGGCCTGCGGACTAGCGAGATAGACGACCGCGGCGGCCACATCGGCGCCGGTTCCAAGTCGGCCCATCGGGATGGTAGACAGGATCGCTGCCCGCTGTTTCTCGTTCAAGGCGTCGGTCATTGGACTTTCAATAAAGCCTGGCGCGATGCAATTGACCGTCACATCACGGCTCGCCACCTCTGCCGCAAGACTCTTATACATACCGATCATGCCCGCCTTGGCGGCGGCATAATTGCCCTGTCCTGCATTGCCGGTCACGCCCACGACCGAGCTGATTCCAATGATCCGTCCATGCCGCTTGCGCAGCATTCCTTTGAGGGCTGCGCGCGAGAGGCGGAAGGCGGCGGTCAGGTTGACATTGAGAACACTGTCCCACTCCTCATCCTTCATCCGCAGGAACAGATTGTCGCGCGTCACGCCGGCATTGTTGACGAGGATATCGACACTCCCCATGGCCGCTTCGGCGGCCGGAATGAGCGCTTCTGCCGCCGCTTTATGGGCGAGATCACAGGGAAGCACATGCACATGGGTTGCAAGCTGAGCGGCGAGGGCGTCAAGCGCCTCGCGCCTTGTCCCGGAAAGCCCGATGACGGCGCCCTGGCGATGCAGGGCCACGGCGATGGCCCGGCCAAGGCCGCCGCTTGCCCCCGTGACAAGGGCTGTCTTGCCGGTGAGATCGAACATAGATTGAAAACTCCTGATAGCGCACGCCGCCGCTTCACGCGAGAGCGCGGTAAAGATCGATGTCGTCCGGTGTGCCAACCGAAATGCCTTGCGCTGCGGAAACAAGCCTCTTGACGAGGCCCGAGAGGACTTTTCCGGCGCCGCATTCGACGAAAATGGAGATTCCCTTCGACGCCATGAAGGCCATGCTCTCGCGCCAACGAACCGTGCCGGTCATCTGAGTGACGAGCAGCTTGCGGATCACTTCGGGTTCGCTGACTGGCGCCGCGAGGACATTGGCAATCAGTGGCACGCAGGGCGGCTTGATGTGGGCGGGGCCGAGCGCTTCCGCCATGGCTTGCGCGGCGGGCTGCATGAGGGCGCAATGAAAAGGGGCCGAAACCGGCAGGAGGATCGAACGGCGGGCGCCCTGTTTCTTGGCGATTTCGATGGCGCGATTGACCGCTTCACGCGTTCCGGAGACCACGGTCTGGCCGCCGCCATTGTCATTTGCGACCTCGCAGACGGCACCGCCGCCCGTCTCGGCTGCCGCCTGCTTCGCGATCGCCAATGCCGTCTCGCATTCGATGCCTAGAAGTGCGGCCATCGCACCGCTGCCGGGCGGCACCGCGGCCTGCATGGCGAGCCCCCGCAAGCGCAAAAGCTTGGCCGCTTCCCCGATGCTCAGCGAGCCGGCGGCGGCGAGCGCCGAATATTCGCCAAGCGAATGGCCGGCAACGAAGCTCGCGTCGCGGGCGAGATCAAGGCCGGCCTCGGTCTCAAGCACACGGATCACGGCGAGGCTCGTGGCCAGCAACGCCGGCTGTGCATTGGCGGTCAGAGTCAGCTCGTCCAGAGGACCGTCAAACATCAGGGTCGAGAGCTTCTGGCCAAGGGCGTCATCCACCTCGGCGAAGACTATCCGGGCCGGCGCAAAGCGTTCAGCCAAAGCCTTGCCCATGCCAACCGCTTGCGATCCCTGGCCTGGGAAAACAAAGGCCTTGGACATTGGTTCCGCCCTGCTGCTGGTTGCATTTCTGTGGGCGCAGCGAGTGGCATTGCGCCACGCGCGAGTCAAGTGGGAGGCCCGAAATTCTCGCGAAGGGATGATAGGCAGCCGCGGATCAGATAATTCTGGCCCTGTCGATCGAAAATCTGGAATCGGAAGGTCATGTCTCAGAGGCTGAGGAGGGCGGACAGTGTTCAACTGCGCGCGCCATCCGTTTGAAGTCTGGCTCATCCCACTGAGGATGAGCGGAAGGTTTCAGTGAGGGACCCCGGTGCAGGATAACCGGGTATGGCTCTTCCGTATCGGGGAGAGATGGAGACGATAATTTGGGCCGATTCGACCTTGATTTTGCCGTAATCGAACCGCCCGGCCGGTATCCTAACGAAGTGGAATGAAGCAAAAATGCAACAGGGCGCGAAATTACATGCTCGCAGGGCGATTCGTGCGCCATTGTGTCTCCCGCGGTCTTGCCCGCTTCTGACCTGGTGCTATGAGTCGAAGAGACAACAACGGCGGAAACCGAAACATCAGAGGGAGTGATTCCATGAAGCGGGAATTCATTGGGTGGCTTGCCGGCGCGGCGACAGGCGTTCTTGTGGCCGGTTCCACCACGGCGAGCGCGGCCGATCTGACGCCGGTGCCGCCGCCGCCGCCGCCCTTTACCTGGACGGGCTTTGAGGTTGGCCTGCATATCGGTGGCGGTACCGACACGACTTCGGTCAATTTATATGATGGGCCTGACTTTTCGAACTCCTACAGCAACACCGGTGCTTTCGGTGGCCTGCATCTGGGGTTCAATTATGAGCTTGCGAGCATGCCGGTGGTGATCGGCTTGCAGGCTGAATATAATTTTGCTGGCATCAGCGGGAATGGCTCAGATTTCCCACTCAACTACTTATCGACCGGGGTCCGCGAGTTCGGCTCGGTTGACGGGCGCCTTGGCTACGCTTTCAATAACCGTGTGCTCGTCTACGCCATTGGAGGCTTTGCCTATGGCGATATACGCAACACGGTCAATTACCAGTCACCGGTGCCCACTCTGCTCGGTTTTCCTGTCACCCGCGACTTCGGCGCAAACCGCTATGGCTTTGATGTCGGTGGTGGCATCGAATATAACTTCTATGGCAATTGGACGGTACGGGCAGAATATCGCTATTATGATTTTGGTACCCTCGGATTTTCCGATGCGGGTTTTGTCGGGCCCCTTTACGGGGTCGTTCCTCCCCTCGTTTCTATCGCCATCCCCAATCACACGTCGCGGGAGACGATGCAAACGGGACGCCTGGGGATAACCTATAAATTCGACTCACCCTTTGCCTCTGCACCCATTGTCGCCAAATATTGAGTAACCCTGCGACGCGGCCGGGGGTTTTGCTACCGGCCGTCATCTTGGCAGGCAGAACGCTGCTACGGTCGACCCAGACCGTGGCGGCGTTTTTCCGTTTTTGAGGTAAACGAGCGCCCATTCGGGCTCCGCGCGCAGCTTCAAGGCTTGACCGCTCCCCAGATCACGATGATTTTGGATCGAATGGATCCAAAATCATGTAACGCGATCGATTCTCGTCATTTAGAGCGGGATGCGAGCGCAAAACCGTTTCACACTTTTGCTCATCCTGCTCTAGAGCCGTAAAACCAGGCAAGTTTTTGCAAGACAGAGCGGGACGCGTCGCGTTATGATGCTCGCACTCTTATCGGCGAAAGGGTAACGATGAACGAAAGGGTGAAACCAGACAAGCTCATCAAGGGCGCCACCGGCGATTTCGAAGTCGTGATCGGGATGGAAATCCATGCCCAAGTGGTCTCGAAGTCGAAATTGTTTTCCGGCGCCTCAACCGAATTCGGCAAGGATCCAAACAGCAATGTCTCGCTCGTCGATGCCGCGATGCCGGGCATGTTGCCGGTTATTAATGAGGAGTGCGTGGCGCAGGCTGTGCGCACGGGGCTCGGCCTGAGAGCGAAAATCAATCTGCGCTCGGTTTTCGACCGAAAGAACTATTTCTACCCCGATCTGCCGCAGGGCTATCAGATTTCCCAGTATAAGAGCCCGATCGTCGGGGAGGGCCGGGTCGTCGTCGATGTCTCGCCGCAGGAACAGATTGAGGTCGGAATCGAGCGGCTCCACCTCGAGCAGGATGCCGGCAAATCGCTGCATGACCAATCCGCGACGGAGTCCTTCGTTGACCTCAACCGTTCCGGCGTCGCCTTGATGGAGATCGTTTCCAAACCGGATCTGCGCTCTGCCACCGAGGCGAAGGCCTATGTGACGAAGCTTCGCACGATCTTGCGCTATCTTGGCACGTGCGACGGTAATATGGAGCAGGGTTCGCTGCGGGCGGACGTCAATGTATCGGTGCGTCGGCCAGGCGAACCGCTTGGGACCCGCTGCGAAATCAAGAACGTCAATTCGATCCGGTTCATCGGCCAGGCGATCGAGGCCGAGGCACGCCGTCAGATCGGCATCATCGAGGATGGCGGTAAGGTCGAGCAGGAAACCCGCTTGTTTGATCCAGCACGCGGCGAAACCCGCTCTATGCGCTCCAAGGAAGAAGCGCATGACTATCGCTATTTCCCCGATCCCGACCTTCTCCCGCTTGAATTCGACCAGGCCTATGTCGATGCCCTGGCGGCTTTTCTGCCGGAGCTGCCCGACGCGAAAATCGCTCGTTTCATCGCCCAATATGGATTGCCGGCCTATGATGCGGGCGTGCTCGCGGCCGATCGAGAAACAGCCGACTATTTCGAGGCTGCGGTCAAGCATGGTGGGGTCAAGCGGGAGGCCAAGCTGGTCGCTAATTGGATCAACGGCGATCTTGCCGCCTTTGCCAATGCGCAAGGTGTTCCGATCGCCCGCATCGATATCAAGCCGGGCCAGATCGCCGAGATCGTCGATCTCATCACCGAAGGCACGATATCCGGCAAGATCGCCAAGGATGTGCTGGCGATCCTGATGAATGAAAAGGAGGCCAGCCCGCGCGCGCTCGTTGCCGCCCGTGACCTGACCCAAGTCACGGATGAGGGGGCGATCGCCGCTGCGGTCGATGCCATTCTCGCCGCCAATCCAGATAAGGTGGTGCAGGTTCAGACTAAGCCTTCAATGCTTGGCTGGTTCGTCGGTCAAGTCATAAGGGCGTCAGGTGGCAAGGCCAATCCGCAGGCCGTCAACGCGCTTTTGAAAGATAAGCTCGGCCTCTAAAAAGACTCAGCGAATCACTTTTGATTCGGGTGATTCGCGCGCAGCGTTGCGAATCGGCGTGTTACGCGTGTCATTTCCCACAATATTTTCATCGTCGCGAAAAAAAATTTAAACGTTATTTCGAGCTGATCCTTGCCCTTTCGTAGCCACTTGAAAAGGCATGCAGAAAGGCGGCAAGTAAAGCCTTCCGAATCTTTTGTCCCATTCGACAAGGGTCAAGTTGTCCGCAGCGTTGTCCGCCCCTGCAACGAATCTCATGCGAAGATTTTGGAATTCAATAGAGCCTTTAAATATCAAAGCTTTTCGATAAGACGATGGGCACGTGCCACGTCTCGCGCGGGCCTCAAGACAGGGTACTTCGATTCCGATTTCGGAGGATTCAGTCGATCGTGAAAGCGCTTTCAACATGGACTTTGAGGGTGTTGAAAGCGCGGCGCTGTGCGTTTGAAGCGAGCTTCTCTTCAGCCTTTTCCGGTCATGGGGTGATGCCTTGATTGGCTTTCGTATGCGTCGCGCTTGA
>DATJTB010000123.1:0-5784 GCA_035503795.1 Methylocella sp. | reverse complement strand
AGAAGTGACCTCGCTAGACGAGGCTTCTATTTTTGCATGATCTGTTGCATCCGCCATGCCCGACCCCCAGTCCAACTCTACGTCCCGCTTGCCAAAAGACAATGGGGGTTTTCAAATCTACCGAGACCAAGCGGCGCCGCGTATAAGGGTTTGTAAGGATTTGCAGCCCGACCGGACCAAAATGTTTCACGTGAAACATTTTGGTCCGATTCAACCCCGTTATCGGACAGTTTGGACATCGATGCTGCGCTTCGTTTTCGCCCGCCTCGCCATGGCCGTTCCCACCTTCTTCATCATCCTGGCGCTCGCCTTCTTCCTGATGCGGCTCGCGCCCGGCGGGCCTTTCGATGGCGAGCGGGCGCTCGATCCCGACATCGCCAGAAATCTGCGCCGGATCTATCAGCTCGACCGGCCGCTCCTGGAGCAATTCTGGCTCTATCTGCGAAGCCTCGCCATGGGCGATCTGGGACCGAGCCTGCACTGGAGGGATTTTTCGGTGAATGAGCTTTTCGCCAAGGCCCTGCCGATCTCGGCCGGGCTTGGCTTGAAAGCGTTGGCCGTCGCGATCCTGGTCGGCACGGCTCTGGGCATCGCCGGGGCGGGACCTAGAGCGCTTTCCGATCCGGTGGAATCGGAAAGCAGCTCTAGATCTCTGTTTTGTCGCATTTTCACGACGCGAACCGGTCTCCACTTCGCTGGAAAATGCTCTGGGAGCCAGATCGGCGCGCGGCTCGTCGAGGGCGCGGCGCTCTTCGGCATCGTGCTTCCCGTCTTCGTCGTGGCGCCGCTCTTCCAGCTCTGCTTCGGCTTGTTCCTGCATTGGCTGCCGGTCGGCGGCTGGAATGACGGCGCCTGGCCAAACCAGATCCTGCCGGTCGCCACGCTCGCCCTGCCGCAGGTCGCGATCATCGCGCGCCTGATGCAGGCGTCCTATCAGGATGTGCTGCAAAGCCCGCATATCCGGACGCTGCGCGCCTTCGGCCTGCCGGGCTTTCATATCCTCCTGCATGCGCTGCGCGCCGCTTTGCCGCCGGTCGTCTCCTATCTCGGGCTTGCCGCCGCCAATGTGCTGACGGGTTCCGTCGTCGTCGAGACGATCTTCGGCATTCCCGGCCTCGGACGCTACTTCGTCTATGGCGCGCTCGGGCGCGACTACACGCTCGTCATGGGGACGGTCGTCGTCGTCGCCGCTGCCGTTCTATTGTTCAATCTGATCGTCGATATGCTGCTCGCCTGGCTCGACCCGAGGGTGCGGTTCGAGGCGGCGCCGCGATGAGCGAAGCCTTGCTGTCCCCCTCAAGCCCGGCGTGGACGCAAGGCGCCTTGCTTTCCCGTCGGATGTGGGCGAGCGTCTTCATTCTGGCTGTCATTGCCGCCCTTTGCTTCATCGGACCGTTTTTTTCCGGCCATGCCTATGACGCGGTCTATCGCGACTATGTGCTGACCGATCCCTCCCTTTTTTCCCATCCCACGGTTGCCGAAACCGAAGACGCGCTGGCCTCCCTCGCCCGCCGCCTGGGCGCGCGGGTTGAAAGCCTCCATGTCTCGCAAGGCGCCGTCGGTCTCACGCTTGTGGGAGAGAAGCCCATCGATCCACGCGCCTTGCGACTTTTCGAGCGCACCGACCTCTTTGGGCCGGCCCGCCTCATCGAAACCGGAGAACAAGGTCGCCGCCTGGCCATCGAGGCACCGATCAAACGCGAGCGCTTTTTCTTCGGAACCGATGCCAACGGCCGCGATCTCTTCACCCGCGTCCTCGTCGCGGGGCGCATCTCGCTCGCCGTCGGCCTGCTCGCCTCCTTCGTCGCCCTGACGATCGGGGTCGCCTATGGCGCGGCGGCCGGCTATGCGGGCGGGCACATCGACGCCCTGATGATGCGGGCGATCGAGATTCTCTATGCCCTGCCTTTCATTTTTTTCGTGATCGTGCTCGTCATGCTGTTCGGCCGGCATTTCGTGCTGATCTTCGCCGCGATCGGCGCCGTCCAATGGCTCGACATGGCGCGGATCGTGCGCGGCCAGGCGTTGTCGATCAGGGCCACGGATTTCGTCGCCGCCGCCGAGGCTTTGGGTGCGAGCCCAAGCGCCATTCTCTGGCGGCATATCATCCCCAATGCCACCGGTCCCATTCTCGCCTATCTCTTCGTGCTCGTTTCACAAGTGATCCTGCTTGAAAGCTTCGTGTCTTTTCTTGGCCTTGGCGTCCAGGAGCCGCTGACGAGCTGGGGCGTGCTCATCGCCGATGGCGCCCGCAACATTCAGGGCTCGCTCCATCTTCTCGTCTTTCCGGCCTTGTTTCTCGGCGCGACGCTCAGCGCCTTGCAGTCGCTCGGCGATGGCTTTCGTACGCGGCGCCGCGGGAGATTCTGATGGAGCCTGCGGGCGCGCCCCTCTTCGCCCTGCGGGATCTCTCCGTGAGCTATGGCGGAGTGCCGGCCGTCAAGGGCGTGAGCCTTAAGGTGCTGGCCCAAGAAACCGTCGCCGTGGTCGGACAATCGGGTTCCGGCAAGAGCCAGAGCGTTCTTGGCGCTTTGCGCCTCCTCCCGGCTGAAGCCCGGACAGCGGGCCAAGCCTTCTTCAAGGGCGCCGACCTCCTCGGTTTGGCGCAAGAAGAGCTCGATGCCTTGCTCGGGCGCCGAATCGCCTTGGTGTTTCAGGAGCCGATGTCGGCGCTTGACCCTCTATTCACGGTTGGCGCGCAGATCGGCGCCATCCTGCGGCTCAAGACCGGTTTGGGCCACCGCGCGGCAAAGGCACGGGCGATCGAGCTCCTGGCGCTGACCGGCATCGCCGAACCGACCCGCCGCTTCGATGCTTTTCCGCATGAACTTTCCGGCGGCCAGCGCCAGCGGGTCGCCATCGCCATGGCCATCGCCTGCCGGCCGGATCTTTTGATCGCCGATGAGCCGACGACCGCGCTCGATGTGACGGTCGCCGCCAGAATCCTCGATCTCCTCGCCGAGCTCAAGGAGAATCTCGGCATGGCGATGGTGTTCATCAGCCATGACCTCAATCACGTCCGCCGCATCGCTGACCGGATTTACGTTTTCGAGGCGGGGGCGGTCGTCGAGGATGGAACGGCTTCCGAACTCTTCACCCATCCGCGCCACACAGCGACGCGCCGCTTGGCCGCGGCCTTGCCTCAGGCGCGCCGCCGGGGGGCGGCGTGTGCGCCGGAACTCCTGCGGGCAGACAATATCACGGTGCAATTCGCCTTGCGGGGCGGGCTCTTCGAGAAGCGGCGGCTCTATACCGCGGTTGATCATGTGAGCCTGGTGCTCGCCGAGGGCCGCACACTCGGCCTCGTCGGTGAATCGGGTTCCGGCAAGTCCACGCTCGCCCGCGCGCTGTTGAAGCTCGTTCCGGCGAGCGGCCGCATCGTCTTTCAGGGCCGCGACCTCACGCCGCTCGATCAGGCCGCGCTGCGGCCGCTGCGGCGGGCCATGCAGCTTGTCTTTCAGGATCCGTTCAGCTCACTGTCGCCAACTCTGCGTGTCGGCGCGATCGTCACCGAAGGCTTATCCGTGCACGAGCCGGGGTTGAGCCGCAAGACCCGCGATGAAAAGGCTGCTGAGGCCCTATCCCAAACGCACCTCGACCCGGAGCTGCGGCATCGCTTTGCCTTCGAACTGTCCGGCGGGCAAAGGCAGCGCGTCGCGATCGCCCGGGCGATCATCCTGAAACCACGTCTCATCGTGCTGGATGAGCCGACCTCGGCGCTCGACCGCAATGTGCAGGCTTCAATTCTGGCGCTTCTCCAGGATTTGCAGGCAGGGCTCGGCTTGACCTATGTGCTGATCAGCCACGACCTTGCCGTGGTTCGCGCGCTCGCCGACGAGATGGCCGTGATGAAGAACGGTCAAATCATCGAGCAGGGCCCCGCGAAGGAGATTCTTGAAATGCCGCGGGAGGCCTATACAAGAACTCTGATCGCGGCCGCCTTCGAACCCGAGGAGTCTCGATCATCAACGCAAGGGCGCTCATGCCGTCATGGCCGGCCCCTGACATTGATCCGGCGATGGATCCGGCCATGCAAAAGCAAAGGGACAGGCGGTAGAGTGTTTTCCAGCGAAGTGGACACCGGTCCGCATATCGCTGGCGATGTTTCGCAACAGCGACATCGATGAGACAATGCGACAAATCAAAAAGCTAGCTAGAGCCGTTTCCCGATTCAAGGGAAGTGGGAAACGCTCTAAGGCCAGATGGTTGGATGCGCTGGGCGAGCCTGCGCAGAGACGGTGTTGAACAGAAGGAGCGAGGCCGGCACATGCTATTCGAAGGACGAACGATCAAGCTTCTCGCGCCGGAGGGCGGCATCGCCGAGCTCAAATTCGAGCGGGTCGAGGAGGCCGTCAACAAGCTCGATGCCCTGGCCTTTCAGGAGTTCCGCCAAGCGCTCGATGTGGCCGCCGCGACCGCCGCGGTCAAAGGCCTGCTCGTGACCAGCGGCAAGGAGAATTTCATCGTCGGAGCCGATATTTTCGAATTCACCCATATCTTCAAGCAGCCGGAGGCCGAGATCGAGGCATTCGTCGCCAACAACGCTGCGATCATCACGTCGCTCTCGGATCTGCCGGTCCCGAGCCTGGCCGCGATCCAGGGGCTCGCATTGGGTGGCGGGTTTGAGGTCGCGCTCGGCTCCGACTACCGCGTGATGGCGGCCACCGCCAAAGCCGGCTTTCCGGAAATTCATCTGGGCATTTTTCCAGGTTATGGTGGCACGGTGCGGCTGCCGCGCCTCATCGGCTTAGCCGCCGCCGCGGATTGGATCTTGACCGGCGCCCAGCAGGAGGCCGATCGGGCCTTGCAGGCCGGGGCGGTCGATGCCGTATCGACACCCGAGGAGTTGCGCTTGGCGGGCCTCGCCTTGCTGCGCCAGGCGATTGAAGGCCCGGCCGATTGGCGGGAGCGGCGGGCCCGTCTCAAGGCGGCCCAGGGCGTCGCCGGGGAAGCGGCAAGAACGCAATTGGCGTCCGCCAGCGCGCAGGCGGAAAAGACGGCGGCGCATTTCCCGGCTGGGCGTTTGGCCGTGCAATTGCTGGAAGAGGCGGCCGAGCTTCCCCGCGATGATGCCCTGGCACTCGAAGCCAAAACGTTCGCCAAAGCCGCCAAGACGCAAGCGGCTGAATCGCTCGTGACCATCTTCATCAACGAGCAGGCTCTCAAGAAGAACCTGCGGCGCTATACCAAGGACGCGCCGAAGGTCGAGCGGGCCGCGGTTCTCGGGGCTGGTATCATGGGGGGCGGCATCGCCTATCAGAGCGCCCTGCGCGGCGTCCCGATCGTCATGAAGGATGTCTCCTCCGCCGCGCTGGAGCATGGACTCACCGAGGCGCGCAAACTGCTTGCCAAATCGGTTGAGCAGGGAAGGCTCTCGGAAGCCAAGGCCGGCACGGTCCTTTCCGCCATCACACCGGAGCTCACCTATGAGGGCTTCGACAAGGTGGATGTGGTGATCGAGGCGATTGTCGAGGAAATCGCCGTCAAGCACAGGGTGTTGCGCGAGATCGAATCGTTCGTGCGTCCGTCCGCGATCCTTTGTTCCAACACCTCCTCCCTGCGGATCGCCGATCTCGCCGCGGGCCTTGAGCGGCCGGAGAATTTCCTCGGCATGCATTTTTTCAATCCGGTCCCGAGAATGCCGCTTGTCGAGGTTGTGCATGGCCCGAAAACATCTCAACAAGCGATCGCAACGGTCATGGGCTATGCGGCGGCGCTGGGCAAGACTCCGATCCTCGTCGCCGATTGTCCCGGCTTCGTCGTCAATCGCGTGCTGACCCCTTA
>DATJTB010000122.1:0-5972 GCA_035503795.1 Methylocella sp. | reverse complement strand
CCGTGTTGGTGACATGGTCCTCACCGCGGATGATATGGGTGATGTTCTGCGCGATATCATCGACAACGGAGGGCAGGGTGTAGAGATAGCTGCCATCCTCCCGCAAGAGGATGGGGTCGGAAAGGGAAGCACAATCAATATGGCTCTCACCGCGCACGAGATCGGTCCAGCGGATGATCTCGTGGTCGAGCTTGAAACGCCAGTGCGGCTTGCGGCCCGCGGACTCGAGTTTCACCCGGTCACCGGCAGAAAGCGCCAGCGCCGCCCGGTCATAGATGGGTGGAAGGCCGCGCGCCTGTTGGCGCTTGCGCTTGCGATCGAGTTCCTCGGCGGTCTCATAGCAGGGATAAAGGCGTCCTGTCTCGTGCAGCCTTGCGGTGGCGGTGTCATAGACCGCTAAACGCTCCGACTGGCGCAAAACGAGATCCGGCTTGATGCCGAGCCAGGCGAGATCGACTTCGATCGCCTCGGCATATTCGGCCTTCGAGCGTTCCGCATCCGTGTCATCGAAGCGAAGAATGAATTGGCCATGGGACTTTCGAATGAATAGGAAGTTCAACAGTGCCGTCCGCGCATTGCCGATGTGAATGCGGCCGGTCGGCGATGGGGCAAAGCGGACGATGGTGTGGGGCATGGGGAACCTTGAATTTTTCCGAATCGGATCGCGAACTGACCAGAAATTGGCGGTACGGGATAAGAGACAAGCTTGCCGCGCTGGCTTCTCTGTGTTGCGACCGCTTGTGACTCACGCCCTCTGACAGGGATGGCTCTGCGCCGCTCGCCCTCTACTTGCCAGATTTGATTTGCGCCCATTCTTTGGCCAGATATTTCTGAACGCCCGCGTCCTTGAACGCCGGCACAAACAGCCGCTCCATGAGCGGCGCGGGCGGGTAGATCGCGGGGTTGGTTGCGATCGCCTTGTCGATCGATGGCAAGGAGGCCGGTATGCTATTCGCGCGATGCGTGAAATTCGTATTGCGGGCGGCGATCGCCGGCCGCAGGAGATAATCGATCAGCGCATAGGCTTCCGCGACATGCTCTGCGTCTTTCAGTATGGCGAGATTATCGACCAGAAGCGGTGCGCCTTCGCGCGGAAGGGAATAGTCGATTTCGACCTCGGCTTCCGCTTCACGGGCTCTGTCGCGGGCCTGGAATGTTTCGCCTGAATCCGCAACCGCAAGACAGACATCGCCATTCACCAGAGCATCGGCGATGTCTCGATCATAACTCTGAACGCTTCGTCTGATGCCGTTCAGAACGTCCGCTGCCCGCCTGATGTCCGCCGGCTTTGCCGAGGCCGGCTCCTGCCGCAAAAGCCAAAGGGCGATCGCGAAGAGATCCTCTGCGCTATCGGGGAGTTTGACTCCGCAACCGGAAAATTTCTTCACGACTTCCGGCCTGAAGACAAGACCCCAGGAGTCCAGCAAATCGGCGTCACCGACGAGCTCCTTGACTTTTTCCATGTTGTAGGCAAGGCCGATAGTCGCCCAGAGATAATTGACGGCATATTGATTGCCGGGATCGAGCACCGAGAGCTGCACCCGGATCTGTGGCCAAACGCCTTGGCTATTTGGCAGCCTGGTCTGATCGAGCTTGAGGTAAAGACCTTCGGCGATTTCCCTTTGCAAGAGCCGGCCAGACACGATCACCACATCATAGCCGCTTCGGCCGGCCTTGAGCAGCGTCCCGGCCGTCTCTTCCGACTGATAGCCGTCATAGCTGACCTTTATGCCGGTCTCCTTCGTGAAATCTTCCAGCGCTTTCGGATCGACATAGCCGGTCCAGCCGTAAAGATGGACGATTCCGCCCGCCTGGGCGGGAAACGATTGACTGAAAAGGCAGAAAAGGGCGAGGCACAGGGCTAGAGGAAAAGCGCATCTCGGGTAAAGAAAACGGATCTTCGATGCCGGATGCTTTACGATGAATTTCGAACGGCCAACGTGCAAATCATCAGGCTCCCGAATATCCAAACTTCTGGCAGGCAGCTGAAAGAAGTCACGATGGAAGGTCATTGTGAGCGCCAAAGGATAGCTTCGCGGGCGCCGGCTCGATCCGGCTCCATTGGTTAATGTTGAGTTGAGCCGCGAACCTTTGCCTCCACCCTTACTAGGCTTCGATGCGGGCGCGCAAATTCTCATCGATCTTGTCAAGGAAACCCGTCGTCGAGAGCCAGCGCTGGTCGGCGCCGATCAGGACAGCCAAATCCTTCGTCATGAAGCCGCCTTCCACCGTCGAGACACAAGCCCGCTCTAGGGTCTGCGCAAATTGCGCCAGCTCGGCATTGCCGTCAAGCTTGGCACGATGCGAGAGGCCGCGCGTCCAGGCGAAAATCGAGGCGATCGAATTGGTGGAGGTCTCCTTGCCTTTCTGATGTTCCCGATAATGGCGGGTCACGGTCCCATGCGCGGCTTCCGCTTCGACCGTCTTGCCATCCGGGCTCATGAGCACCGAGGTCATCAGGCCGAGGGACCCGAAGCCTTGCGCGACCGTATCCGATTGAACGTCGCCATCATAGTTCTTGCAGGCCCAGACATACCCGCCCGACCATTTGAGCGCGGAGGCAACCATATCATCGATCAGCCGGTGCTCATAGGTAAGACCCGCCTTCTGGAACGGCGGCTTGAACTCGTGCTCATAGACTTCTTGGAACAAATCCTTGAAACGGCCGTCATAGGCCTTCAGAATGGTGTTCTTGGTCGAGAGATAGACGGGATATTGACGGGCGAGGCCGTAGTTGAGCGAGGCACGGGCGAAATCGCGAATTGAATCGTCCAGATTATACATGGAGAGCGAAACACCTGGGCCTGGATAATCATAGACCTTGCGCTCGATGACAGTACCGTCCTCTCCCTCGAAACGGATCAGCACGCGGCCCTTGCCCGGAATTTTGAAATCGGTCGCGCTATACTGGTCGCCGAACGCATGGCGTCCGATCACGATCGGCTTGGTCCAGCCTGGTACGAGGCGCGGCACATTCTCACAGATGATCGGCTCGCGGAAGATGACGCCGCCGAGAATATTGCGGATCGTGCCGTTCGGCGACTTCCACATCTGCTTCAGCTTGAATTCCTCGACCCGCGCCTCGTCTGGCGTGATGGTGGCGCATTTGACTCCGACCCCATGCTTCTTGATCGCCTGGGCGGCCTCCACCGTCACCTGGTCATTCGTTGCATCCCGGTTTTCGATCGCCAGATCATAATATTCGAGCTGAATATCGAGGTAAGGGTGGATCAGCCTGTCTCGGATATCATGCCAAATAATCCGGGTCATCTCGTCGCCATCGAGTTCGACGACCGGATTTTCGACTTTGATCTTCTTCATTGTTGCTGCTTTCGTCTGGGCTGGAATCTCGGTAAACGAGCGGGACTCTCAGGGTGGAATCTGGACCATGCCGGAGCGCGCGGCACCCGCTTGCGGCGAGGCGCAGTTCCCTCTTCATGTGGAGGCCCCCCGCAACCGTTCTTGTCCGGAAGCCTGGGCCGGACGTCGCTGGCCGCGCAAACCTGTGTCCTCTACATGAGGAGAAGTTCATCGCGCTCCAGTCGCAGACAAGTCAATCGTCCGGTCGCATATGCACCCGTATCGATGTTGATGCGATTGGGCCGGATATCGGCTTCCCTAACTGGGGTATGGCCATGCACGACGATCTTTTCGAAAGCGCCTTCATGCAACAGGAAATCATCTCGAATCCAGAGCAGATCTTGCGGGACTTGCTTCTCCAAAGGGATGCCTGGCCGTACCCCCGCATGGACAAAGAAGAAATCCCCGAAAGTCAAGGAAGGCTTCAGCCCGGCGAAAAATTCCATATGGCTCTTGGGCAGGGCTTTCCCCAACTCGACTGCGAGCTTCTCCTGTTCCTTCGCGCTGGCACTGAAGATCGGCTCCACTCCGTACGAGGTCAGCGTCGGCAAGGCCCCATATTGGGCCCAAACCGTCAGGATGCTGGGATCTGCGAGGAATTCGGCAAGATAAAGCTCGTGATTCCCCTTGAGGCAAATGAGCTCTTGGGTCGTTGCCCGATCAATTAACAAATCGATGACGGCCGCCGAGTTGGCCCCTCGGTCGATATAATCACCGAGAAAGACATGCAAGGCGCGCTCAATCGGATTTGCTTGCAGATCTGTGTCGATCCGGGAAAGAAGCTCGGCAAGCAGATCGGCTCGGCCGTGGATGTCGCCGATCGCGTAAATCCGCACCCCATCCGGCAAAGAGGGCCGGGTGAGGGGCTCAAGCTTACGCCGTGATTTCCAGAACAAAGGGGTGCAACCGCTTCCAGGCTTTGGCGGAGGCTCGCAGCCACGGTTAAGGATGACCTAGAGCCGTGTCGAGTGCCCGACAGAGATTGTCGGTTCTCTCCCCGCTGTCAATAGCCCCTTTCGGCCTGGCAAGACCCGCCCGGTGACGCTCAGGCCTTGGGCTTGCCTGCCGCGGTGGCCTCCGGCACTTCGACCAGCTTGCCGGTCTTGACGTCAAAATAATAGCCGTAGATCGGAATCGCGCCGGGCACCAGCGGGTGCGAGCGGATCCGCTTGACATCTTCCACCACGCTGCCCGCGAGATCCTTGAAGGCGAGCCATTTGACATAATGACCATGGTTGCTGCCTGGGCCGTGGCCATGATCATGCCAGCCCTTGTCGTCGATCGTCGCGGTTTCAAGGCTTTGATCCAGGAGATGGCTCATGATCTCATCGTCGAAGAGCTGCATGCCGCAGTCGGAATGGTGAACGACGAACCATTCCTTCGTCCCGAGTAGCTTGTAGGATATGACGAGCGAGCGGATCGCATCTTCGCTGGCGCGTCCCCCTGCATTGCGGATCACATGTGCATCCCCTTCGGCGAGACCGGCATATTTGGCCGGGTCGAGACGCGCATCCATGCAGGTGAGGATGGCGAAACGGCGTGCCGGGGGCATTGCCAGGTGCCCTTTGGCGCCGAAATTCGCTGCATAGGCTTCATTGGCCTTCAAGACTTCCGGCAGAACGGACATTCAATCCTCCCTTGGATCGCGTGATTCTTTCCATCGTCTTTGTCAATTGATATGTCTCGCCAAACGGCTTCCATTATCACCGACTTTCGGCAAAAGTCACGACGCAAATGACGTCACTCAAAGCGCGCTGGCTTCATTCGGCTAGAGTCGGGACTCAGATCTTGGACGGTTCGATGGCGCGCTTGATCGGCGCCCGACTATTCCCCGCGCTTACATCCGCTGCCTCCTATTTCCGGCCCATTTGGCAAAAAGTCGCCAATGCTGGGCTGGACCTCATATTCCCGCCCACCTGCCTCGCCTGCCGCCAATCGACCGGTGTCGCGGGTTCGCTCTGCGCCTCATGCTGGTCGCAAGTGCGGTTCATCGAGCGCCCCTTTTGCGAACGCCTTGGCACGCCCTTCGCCACGGACCTCGGCCAAGAGGGGCTCTTGTCACCCGAAGCGATCGCCCACCCGCCGGTGTTCAGCCGCGCCCGCGCCGTGGCGCTTTTCGAAGAGGGGCCAATCCGGCAGTTGGTGCACCGGCTGAAATATGGCGATCGGATGGAACTCGCCAAACCGATGGGCGCGTGGATGGCGCGGGCGGGCAGCGAGCTTTTAACCGAAGCCGATCTCATTGTCCCAATCCCGTTGCACAAAAGCCGCCTGACCTGGCGACGGTTCAATCAGGCGCAGGCCCTGGCGCAATCGATCTCAAGCCGCTGCGGCGTCCCAACCGACCCCTTGAGCCTCGTCAGAGAGAAGCCGACGCCTTCCCAGGTGGGCCTGTCGCGTCCCCAGCGGGCGCTCAATCTGCAAGGCGCCTTCCGGGTGCGGCCGGAGCGTGTCGCGCAAATCGCGGGCCGCGCGATCGTGCTGATCGACGATGTCATGACCTCGGGGGCAACCGCCAATGCGGCTGCCAGAGCGCTTCTGCGTGCCGGGTCGGCGCGTGTCGATGTGCTGGTCTTCGCCCGCGCGCTTTAAAGCCGGCCGATCCGGGCTGC
>DATJTB010000121.1:0-6839 GCA_035503795.1 Methylocella sp. | reverse complement strand
TCACCCGTCCATCGAGAAGCTCGGGAAAGCCCGTAAGGTCGGCCACCTCGCGCGCCGTAACACCCGCATCGGCCAGGGCATTGCGGGTACCGCCGGTCGAAATCAGCTCGATGCCGAAGCTCGCCAGGCCCTGCGCGAAATCGATCAGGCCGCTCTTGTCGGAAACGGAGATCAAGGCGCGGGCGGCGCGCCGCAGGCGTTCGGTCATAAAGTCCCTTCTCCTTTTATCCAGGCATTGGAAGGGTCTAGCTCAGGACGGCTTGGTGCGAAAGCCGGCGAGCTCGGTGCGGCATGCGATTGTCGCGCTTCAGGCCTATCGAAGCGCTTTAGTTTGCGCAACAAGCGTTACGATAAGAACGCATCATCAGGACGTCGGCTTGTATTTCCCCATCTTGTTCCTGTTGCAAGGAGCGAGGATCCAACCGACGATATTTTGACGCAACTCGCGAAAAAGTGCCGGCAAACAGCGATGCTTGTGTCACCGGCCGGGCGCCGCGAATTATTGTGTTCACTTGGCTTTCAAGCACCTTGCGCTATGCTGGCTTGCCATGAACCTCTGTGATCACCGCTCGTGAGCGCGCTTTCGCTTTTTCATCCGGCGGTGGCCGCCTGGTTCACCCGCCACTTCCCGGCGCCGACGGCGGCGCAGAGTGAGGCTTGGCCGGCGATCCTCGCCGGCGAGCATGTGCTCGTCGCTGCACCGACTGGATCCGGAAAGACGCTCTCCGCTTTTCTTGCCGCGATCGACACCCTTGTACGGCGAGGACTCAAGGGCGAACTCGCCGACGCCACCCAGATCGTCTATGTCTCGCCGCTCAAGGCGTTGTCGAATGACATCGATAAGAATCTGAAAGCGCCGCTGGCCGGCATCCGGGAAAGGCTGAGCGAGCAGGGATTGCCCGATATCGAAATTCGGACGCTGGTGCGAACCGGCGATACGCCGCCGGGCGAGCGCAATCTGATGCGCCGCCATCCGCCGCATATCCTCGTCACCACCCCCGAATCCCTCTATATTCTGCTCACTTCGGAGTCCGGCCGCGCCATGCTCGCCACGGCGCGGACCCTTATCCTCGACGAGATCCACGCGCTCGCCCCTAACAAGCGCGGTGCCCATCTCTCTTTGTCCATGGAGCGGCTGGCCGCGCTCTGCGGCGACCAGCTCCTGCGTATCGGCCTATCGGCCACGCAAAAGCCGCTGGCTGATGTCGCGCATTTTCTCACCGGCACGGGACCCGCCGGCGGCGACGCGCCTTCCTGCAAGATCATCGACATCGGCCATAGCCGTGCCCGAGACCTTTCCATCGAGCTGCCGCCCACGCCGCTCGAAGCCGTTCTCTCCGGCGAGGCCCGCGAGTTGATCCATGACCGGCTCGCCCAATTGATCGAGCAACATCGCACCACTTTGATCTTCGTGAACACGCGCCGCATGGCCGAGCGCACGGCGCACGCCTTGACCGAGCGCTTGGGCAGTGATCAGATCACCGCGCATCATGGCAGCATGGCCAAGGAGCAAAGGCGCGACGCCGAGCATCGCTTGAAGCAGGGCGCGCTCAGGGCGCTGGTCGCGACGGCGTCACTCGAACTCGGCATCGATATTGGCGATGTCGATCTCGCCTGCCAGCTCGGCTCGCCGCGCTCCATCGCGAGTTTCCTGCAGCGGGTCGGCCGTTCCGGCCACGCGGTCGGCGGCACGCCGAAGGGACGCCTCTTTCCGCTGTCGCGCGATGACCTCGCCGAATGCGCGAGCCTGCTCGACTCGGTCCGGTGCGGCGAGCTGGACGCGCTGCATGTTCCCGAGACGCCGCTCGACGTGCTGGCCCAGCAGATCGCCGCGGAAGTGGCTTCTCAGGAATGGCCGGAGGATGAGCTCCTCGCCAGGTTTCGCCGCGCCTGGCCTTATCGTCATCTGGCCGAGGCCGATTATAGGGCCGTGGTCAAAATGCTGGCCGAGGGTTTTTCGACGCGGCGCGGGCGGCGCGGTGCTTTGCTGCATCATGATGGTGTTCACCACAAGCTGCGCGGGCGGCGTGGCGCGCGGCTCACCGCCCTGACCTCCGGCGGCGCGATCCCCGACAATGCTGATTACCGTGTGATGCTGGAACCCGGCAATCTCTTCATCGGCAGCGTGAACGAGGATTTTGCCGTCGAGAGCCTCGCCGGCGATATTTTCCAGCTCGGCAATCATTCCTATTCGATACTGCGGGTCGAGCGCGGCACGGTCCGGGTCGCCGATGCGCTGGGCCAGCCGCCGAACATTCCATTTTGGATGGGTGAGGCGCCGGGCCGCACGGATGAGCTCTCCTTCGCGCTCTCAAGGCTGCGGGCAAAGATCGACGGTCTTTTAGCCACCGACAAGACCGGCGAGAAGGCTGTGCAATGGCTTTGCAACGAGGCTGGTCTGACGGAGATCCCGGCCAAGGAGCTTGTCGCGTACCTCTCTGCCGCCCATGCGGCGCTTGGGCGGTTGCCGGTTCAGGACACGCTGATCTTCGAGCGCTTTTTCGATGAATCGGGCGGCATGCAGCTCGTTATCCATTCGCCCTACGGCAGCCGGATCAACCGGGCCTGGGGGTTGGCTTTGCGTAAGCGCTTCTGCCGGAAATTCAACTTCGAGTTGCAGGCTGCAGCGACCGACGACAACATCCTGCTTTCCTTGACCGGAGCCCACAGCTTTGAGCTCGCCGAGGTGCAGCGCTACCTTCATTCGAACAGCGTGCGGGACATTCTGATCCAGGCTTTGCTGGCAGCGCCCATGTTCGCGACTCGCTGGCGGTGGGTGGCAGGCATCTCCTTGGCGCTGCCGCGTTTCCGTGGCGGGCGCAAAGTCCCGGCCCAGATCGCCCGCATGGAAGCCGAGGATTTGATCGCCGCCGTCTTCCCGGACCAGATCGCCTGCTTTGAAAATCTCGCAGGCGAGCGACGGGTGCCCGAGCATCCGCTGGTTGCCCAAGCGATCACGGATTGCCTGACGGAGGCGATGGATCTGGCCGGTCTCGAAGAGCTGCTCCGCGGCCTTGAATCGGGCCGGGTCGAAGTCCTCACCCGCGATCTCACCGGACCTTCGCCTCTGGCCCTCGAAGTGCTATCGGCACGGCCTTACGCTTTTCTCGATGATGCACCTCTCGAGGAGCGCCGCTCACAGGCCGTGCAGGCGCGCCGCTGGCTTGATCCGGAAGAAGCCGCGGGCCTCGGCCGTCTCGACCCTGAGGCCATCGCCCGAGTGCGCGCGGAAGCATGGCCGATCGCCGCCAACGCTGATGAATTGCATGACGCCTTGGCTTGGCTTGGCTTTCTGACCGAGGCAGAAGCCAGGCGAGAAGAAGGCTTTGAGAATTTTCTTGCGGTGCTTAGCCGGGAGAGCCGGGCGGCCCGGTTGATCACGGCGCGCGCAGACGTTTGGGTCGCGGCCGAGCGGCTCGCTGATTTCAAGGCGCTTTGGCCGGAGGCGAAGCTCGGTCCTGAGATCGCTATCCCCTCAGCTGACGCGCCTGAAGAAAGACTGCCGGAAAAGGCACTGATCGAAATTCTCCGGGGGCGGCTGGAAGTGCAGGGGCCGGTGACGACGGCAAAGCTCGCGGCGCTGCTGGGCCTTGAGGCTGCGCCGGTCTTGTCCGCGCTTCAGGCCCTGGAGGTGGAAGGCTTTGCGATGCGCGGCCGCTTCACGCCAGGAATTGATGAAGAGGAATGGTGCGACCGGCGGCTGCTCGCCCGGATCCACCACTTGACGATCAGTCGGCTGCGCGCCGAGATCGAGCCGGTTTCGGCGCAGGATTTTCTCCGTTTCCTGCTCGCCTGGCAGAAGGTTACGCCGGACGCGCGGATGGAAGGGCCGCAGGCGCTGCTCATCGTCGCCGGTCAGCTCGAGGGTTTTGAAGCACCCGCCGGGGCCTGGGAAAGCGAAATTCTGGCTGCCCGACTCTCAAACTATGATCCTGTCTGGCTGGACGAGCAATGCCGGGCCGGCCGTCTCACATGGGCCCGGCTCTCCACCCCAAGCGAGCGAGGTAAGGAAGAGCGCAGTAAGGCGCCAGCGCCTTTGCGCTCGACTCCCATCACTTTATTATCCCGCCGTCATGCAGCTTGCTGGACCTCGCTTCTGCCGGATGGCGCGTCCAAAGAGCTCAGCTCGCGCGCGGAGGCCATCGCCACTTTCCTGCAGGCGAATGGGGCCTCCTTCTTTGACGAATTGACTGAAGGAACGGGACTTCTGCGCTCCGAGGCCGAGCAGGCGCTGGCCGAGCTCGCCGCCGCGGGCATTGTGAATTGCGACAGTTTTGCCGGGCTGCGCGCTTTGCTCGTACCGATGAGCCATCGCACCCATGCCGGGCAAAAGCGCCGGCGCGGCGCGTCCTTCACCATGGAGAATGCCGGCCGCTGGGCCTTTGCGCATCGCTCCCGGATGCCGCGCGCGCGCCACGGCGAAGCCGTCGAGCATGCCGCCCGCTGCCTGCTTCTTCGTTATGGCGTCGTATCTCTGCGCGTGATTGCGCGCGAGGCCGCGTGGCTGCCACCCTGGCGCGATCTTCTTTCGATCTATCGCAAGCTTGAGGCGCGCGGCGAAATACGCGGCGGCCGGTTCGTCGCGGGTCTCGCCGGTGAGCAATATGCCCTGCCGGAGGCCATCAAAGAGCTGCGTGAGATAAGGCGCAGGCCCCTGAACGGGGAGTTGATCTCGCTTTCCGGCGCCGATCCGCTAAATCTCGTGGGTATTCTCACGCCGGGCGTAAAGCTCCCGGCTCTGACGGCGAGCCGTCTGCTTTGCCGGGACGGCTTGCCCATCGCCACCTTGAGCGGTGGGGAAGTCCAGTTCCTTGAGACGCTCGATGCGGAGAGGGCCTGGGATTGCCAGAAAATTCTGCTGCGTAGCGCGGCGGCGGGAACGACTGAAACAATGGGTCGCCCCGCTTTCTCTCAAGGGCGGCGGCAATTGGCTTCGATCGGTGCAAAATCATAACGGCAGTAGCCCTCATTTCACCTTGAACATGCCGGAAACATAATGAAGAGATGGGTTCGCACTAATCAAGGCAGCAAAGCTGCTGTCATTCCCGGGAAGCCAGGCGCGTGCCGGGTAAGCAGAGCCCCATTTCTGGATCTTCGCTCCTGAGCTCGTCGAAGGGCGCGAGGATGACATAATGCATGAGCTTTGTATGAATCGAAGCACTTGAAAAGCTCCGAACACAAGGGACGGCGATGGTTTCGCGGATCGTCAAAGTTGCCCCCTTCGATCTCGCAGTCTTCGGCGGGACGGGAGATCTCGCCTATCGAAAGCTCTATCCGGCGCTGTTCAATCGTTTTCTTGATGAGCAATTGTCGGAGCCGACCAAGATCATCGGCGTCTCTCGCCAGTCTTTAGATGCCGCGACCTACCGCACGCTCATCGCCAAAGCCTTGAAGCAGTTCGCCGGACCATCCGCAAATCCGGATGCGGTCGAGCGCTTTCTCGGCTTGGTCGATTATGTGATGCTTGATTTCGCAAGCGATCTCGGTTGGGATTCGCTTGGCAGTGCGGTTGACCCCGATCCTTCCCGCGCGCGGGCCTTTTATCTCGCCACTTCGCCAGATTTTTTTGTCGAGATTGCCAAAAAACTTGCCGCTCATTCCCTGATCACGCCGGCGTCCCGCATCATCGTCGAAAAGCCGATCGGCCGAGACGGCGCCTCGGCCGCCTTCATCAATGATGCGATCGGCGCCGTTTTTCCGGAAGACCGGATTTTCCGCATCGATCATTATCTCGGCAAGGAGACGGTGCAGAATCTCATGGCGCTTCGTTTCGCCAATGCGCTCTTCGAGCCGTTGTGGAACAACGCCCATATCGACCATGTCGAGATCACCGTCGCCGAATCGATCGGGGTCGAGACCCGCGCCGCCTATTATGAGAACTCCGGCGCCTTGCGCGACATGGTGCAGAACCATATGCTGCAGCTGCTCTGTCTCATAGCGATGGAGCCGCCCGCGTCCTTGGCTGCCGACGAGGTCCGCGACGAGAAGCTCAAAGTCTTGAAATCACTGGTACCGATCGATGCGGGCAATGCCGCGGAGCTGACGGTGCGCGGCCAATATAGGGCTGGAGCGAGCGAGGGCGGCGCCGTGCCGGGCTATGCGGAGGAGGTCGGCAATGAGCACACGCTGACCGAGACCTTCGTCGCCCTTAAGGTGCAGATCGCCAATTGGCGCTGGGCCGGCACGCCCTTCTACCTGCGTACCGGCAAACGCCTGCCGCAACGCGTTTCGGAGGTGATCGTCCACTTTCGTGAGCTCCCCCATTCGATTTTTCCGACCGAGTCCGGAAAAATCTCGCAAACGCGGCTGGCGATCCGGCTGCAGCCCGATGAAGGCATCAAGCTCTGGCTGATGCTGAAGGAGCCGGGCGCCGGCGGCATGCGGCTGCAGCATGTGCCCCTCGACATGAATTTCGCCGAGGCCTTCAACGTTCATGCGCCTGAGGCCTATGAGCGTCTTTTGATGGATGTCATCCGCGGCAATGCCACCTTGTTCATGCGCCGCGATGAGGTCGAAACCGCCTGGCGGTGGATCGATCCCATAAGAGACGCTTGGAGCCAGATGGAAGAGCTGCCGCGCCCCTATTTCGCCGGTACCTGGGGACCGGCTGCCGCCATCGCGCTGGTCGAGCGGGACGGGCACAGCTGGAACGAAGAGAGCCTCTGATAAATTGCCATGAACGAGGAAGAGAGCCGGGCCGCGATCATCGAAGCCTGTGTCAAGATGAACCGCAGCGGCCTGAACCAGGGTGTGGCGGGGAATATTTCGGTTCGCTGGAACGGCGGCCTTTTGATCACCCCATCCGGCATCGCCTACGAGAAGCTGTGTCCGGAGGATAT
>DATJTB010000120.1:0-4732 GCA_035503795.1 Methylocella sp. | reverse complement strand
GCTGTCGTCATGGGCGGCGCGAGCCTCGCAGCTGTCGCCGCTCCGCTTATTGTCCGAACGGCACAGGATCTGGCGGGCCCGCTCGCCCCAGCCGCGGCCTTGGCTGGCGCGGGGCTCATGCTGCTAGGCGCCATGGCCGCTGCGGCGGCTCTGCCAGGCAGGATCGAAGTGGCTGGCAAAGAATCCGTCTGGGGAGCCAGCGCGTGTGATTTTGCGGCTATGAGCGTTGCCGTCGCAGTCGCCTGGGCCGGTATGACTTTCCTTATGGCATGCGCGCCCTTGTTGATGGAAGGCTGCGGTCTTGGGCTTGGGGCGTCCTCTAGCGCCATCTCGTGGCATGTCCTCGCAATGTGGGCGCCGGCAGCCGTCGTCGGTGCCGGCGGCTGGCGCCTCCCCGCAGTGCCCGCCGTCCTTGGGGGACTGGCCCTCGTGCTGCTGGGTTGCGCGGTTGTCCGCTTTCAAGCATCGGTCCCGGGCTTCGACATTTCCCTGATCATAGGCGGTTGCGGATGGTCGCTCGCGACGCTCGGCTCGACGCTCTGGATTCATGCGCAAGGCGTGCCTCCCCGCTTACTTCTTGCTTTGCATGATCTTGGGCTATTCGCCGGAGCAATCGGCGGAGTCCTTGTAGCCGGAGCGCTCATTTGATCGAGTGGCCTACCGCGACCACGGTCAAAGCGAATGGTCTTCGCTCCCGACATAGACCACACCGTTCGCGACAGCCGGCGAAGAGACGATCGCGTCGCCTGTCGGCGTGGCCCATAGCTCTTGGCCATCCACCGTGGAAAACGCACAGATCCAGTTATTATGCGCCCCTGCGTACGGGACGAAATTGGCCACGGCCGCAGAGCCCACAAAGCTGGCCACGTTCCCGTTGGTGAACGGTGCTCCGTCCACAAAGTATCGAGCTGCGGCACGATGCCGGACGACAGGACGTTCTCGAACGGATTGCATTGCGTCGGAGCTACTACGCGGGATGAACCCCGTAAAACCTCCTCTGCCGACGGCATCCTATAGGCAGACATCGCTGAAAGTCCAGCGGCCGGAAGAGTATGAAACCGGCCAAAGGACAAATGTTTCGCGCGATCTGACACACGCAGGAGCCGCTAAACGTCTGCCGGTTCGTAAGAAACTGCGGCAAAATCGGACCAAAATGTTTCACGTGAAACATTTTGGTCCGATCGGCTCGAATCACTGGACAAAATCGATGTCTAGAGCAGGAGTTCAGCTCCCTCGACGCGCAGCTGGAAGCCTGCGGCTATCGTGTCAATGACTTTGGACGTATCCGTCCGCGCTTAGGGCAGAGGATTGTTGCCATTTGGACAACCATGCATTCAAACCGTCAATATCGACATAATCCCGGACGAAGCGCAGGCCGCTGATCTGGTGGCAGGGACGATTTGGGTCACCGAGGTCGCTGAGAACTGTCGTTGCAAGGCTGAAATCATCACCGCTCAAAAAATAGCTCGGCGCCGCGATGACGGGCAAACCGGCGGCCCTTGCCGCCTTGACGCCATTTTCCGAATCTTCGATGGCGACACAAGAGTCAGGGCCGCACCCGAGCCTGTTAAGCGCGAAGCGATAGACGTCGGGCGCGGGTTTCTTGTGGGCCACGGCATCTCCGGCAGCAATCACTGCGAACCAGGAGGGACCTTCTTCGCCGAACATAGTGCGCAAGATCGCTTCGACACTTCCCAGCAGGGACGTCGTGGCGATGGCGAGCCTTACGCGTCGTTCATGGGCTTCCGTGATTAGGCGGCGGACACCCGGTCGCGCGGGCGCGGCACCCGACGCGACAAGCGCGGCGTAACGGGCCGACTTCGCCTCGTAGATCCCCGCGAAGCAGGCAAGTGCCGTCTCCCTGCCACAAGGCTTCCAAGCATCGATATAATGCCGAAGACGCTCTTTGCCGCCGGTTACCTGAAGGAGCTCGCGATAAAGTTCCTTGTTCCAGATCCAATCGAGACCGAAGGCCGCGAACGCTTCGTTGAAGGACTTCCGGTGCGCCTCTTCTGTTTCGGCAAGCGTCCCGTCGACATCGAAGATCAGAGCCTCAAGCGGCATAGCGGCGCCACTTTCTGGCGGTCGCCTGGCGTATTGCCGCGATCTTCGCCGCCGCCTTCGGATCCTTGCCGACAACGTTTATCAAAAATCTCCGGTCTGTTCCGCAGGAAGACGGCAACTTCGCATCGGCATTGAGGGCGCCATCCATTATCACCGAAGAACATATTGTATCACCGCGAAGCAGGCCGCCTTGCTTATAGCCAGGATCCTGATGCATGCAAACCGGGATATCGGGATAACGCTTGATCAAAGGCATCGATGAACTCAGTGGCGGCGTCTGACGACATGATCGCCAAGCCATGCTCCATAATATTGATATTAAAGGCTGGGACGCCATAGCCATGCTTGTTGGCTTGACGGATTGCCTCGTCCCGGAGATCCGGCCATCCGATCGTTTTTAATTGGTCAGGCATAATTTAAGCCAAACGCGCTACCGCTTACACCATGAACGCGCCTCGTAGGCGGGCGACCCTGTCACTTTTCGCAAGAACCGCGGGCTTCTAACCAGATTTTTCAGTACCTTAGGCGAACAATTTCATGACTTTTTGTTATGTCAGCCCGCTCGCCGCCGCCGTTCGATGAGCTGAAGAATGAAGGGAGTTAAAATCAACTGCATCGCAAGATCAAGCTTGCCGCCGGGAATGACAATCGAATTGGCACGCGACATGAAGCTGCCACTGATCATCGAATGGAGATAAGGGAAATCGATACCACGTGGTCGGGCGAACCGGATAACGACCATGGACTCATCGGCGGTCGGGATCCAGCGCGCAATGAAAGGATTTGAAGTATCGACGGTCGGAACTCTCTGGAAATTGATGTCCGTTTGAGTGAACTGGGGACAAATATAATGGACATAATCCGGCATCCGCCGCAACATCGTATCCATGACGTCTTCCGTCGTATAGCCGCGTGCAGAACAATCTCGATGAATTTTTTGAATCCATTCAAGATTGATGACGGGGGCGATGCCGATCTTCAAGTCGGGATATTGGGAGACATTCACCTTGTCCGTCTTGACGGCGCCATGCAGCCCTTCATAAAAAAGAAGATCACTCTTTTCTGGTAGTGACTCCCAGTCGGTAAAAGATCCAGGAGCGCAACCGTAGTACGTGGCCTCTCCATCATCATGGACATAGTGACGCGTCTTGCCCGTCCCTGATTCGCTATAGCTGCGAAACACGCTTTCGAGTTCCTCAAGAAGGTTGGCGCACGGGCCGAAGTGGCTTAAATTAGGGTTGCCTCTGAGCTCCTCCGCAGCCATCGCCACCCGCATTTCGTTACGATCATAACGATGGAAGGCATCGCCCTCGATAAAGGCCGCCATAATTTTCTCGCGGCGGAAAATCTGCTCGAAAGTGCGCCTGACGGATGTCGTTCCAGCTCCGGAGGAACCGGTCACCGAAATGATTGGATATTTCGCGGACACTTCATCCTCTTCTTTTCAGCATCGCATTTCTAAAGACGCATTAAAAAAGTTGGAGCGAATTCTCGTCGCAAAAGTCGGTCAACTTTTGCGGAATTCGCTCTAATCCGCTTGCTTCAACACCTCATAGGTCGGCCCACTCGACGGACATCGCTTGACCTGTTCGGCGACCGCGGTAAAGGAAGCTCCGTTAACGTCGATCCACGGATTTTTCGAGACGTCGAAAACGGAGGGAAGGCCGCGCACGCACTCCCCCGCGTGGATGCAAATCTTAGCGCGCTTGCCGCTCGAACGGAATCGTTCGAGCGATCAGAAATCGCGCAAGATCAAGAAGTTGGAGCGAATTCTCGTCGCAAAAGTCTGTCAACTTTTGCGGAATTCGCTCTAGGGGTCATAGTGCACGACGATCTTGCCATTTCTATATCCCTCATCGCATGTCTCTCCGACATGGATTGGTTGTCACTTTCGGAAGCTCCGTGCATTGACTCAGCAGGAATCAGAGCATTATCGTCGCGCGATTGCAATTACGTTCCTTATTTCCTGCGTGCGACGGTTTCATCAGCGGCTGGCAAAAGCCCACACCCCTGATTTCGTTGAAGGCCGGCACGCGGCTTGTGCGCGAATGGCACGGCGTCACCCATACCGTGCTCGTCCATGCCGATGGGTTCGAATGAAACGGCCGGCGCTATCGGTCCCTCACACTTGTCGCCCGTGAGATTACGGGGGCCCATTGGTCTGGCCCTCGTTGCTTCGGTTTGAGAAAGGCACAGGCCGTTCTGTCGAGCGCGTGGGGAGCGAACATGTGGAAGCCTGACCGCCCCGACGGCCGGCCAAATTTTTGTTGCGTGTGCGCCTCGAAATGAACAAGTTCCGCCTCACTTCGCTTGTCCGGCTTTCTTATCTCTCTCCGGATATCATGCCGCATGACCGGCAGGAACAGGCTCATTTCCTCAACCTTGCCGTTTGAACCTTCCTCAAAATCCCGGCAAAACGCTCGACATCCGACAACTCGAAAATGGCTTTGAGAGACCTGGGCGCGGTTGCGCCCCACACCCGGGGCGCTTGGCGTCTCTGGACGGAATCTATATACTCGCCCAAGCGCTAAGCCGAACTTCCCAAGGAAGTTCAGGCTAAGCTCTGCATTCTCGGGACTTTTTCGGCTTTCCCGGAAACCTGAAATACGTGGGAACGTCAGTGAGATGTCTGGCTGGGGGACCTGGATTCGAACCAGGATTAACGGAG
>DATJTB010000119.1:0-13587 GCA_035503795.1 Methylocella sp. | reverse complement strand
CTCCTGCCGCTTTCAATTCCGACAACGCATCCCTATTGTTCGGATCTATCTCGACCGCCCGTTTGTAACTCTCTATAGCCTCCGATTGGCGACCCATTAGTTTCATCAGGTGCCCATATTGAAGGTGTGTATCGGAGTTTTTCGGCTGGAGGCGAAGCGCATTGCGATAGCATTCAGCTGCTTGTTTATATTGGCGCGCCTCTTTTAGGCAATTCCCAGCCTTGACCAGTATCGCCACATCTGAGGGATTATCGTCCAAGTACTTGACGTATAAATCTGCCGCTTGTGCCCAAAGCTGTGCTTCACATGCGCGATCGGCTTCCCGGACGAAATGGCCTCCCTTGATTCCAAAGAGTCTCATATTTCAGTTCCCGGTCCAATAAAAAGTAGCTCTCTCTAGATTCTGTAGTCCTTGCGAATCAATGCCTGTCATTTCTTTTTCCCAGGGGAATCAAGCCACGAACATCAATGCTGGGAGCACCCTCTCTAAAACTCTGGCGAAATGCCTGTAGCTCGTCGTCTTGCGGCGCTGGTGACGCGCCAGCCAAACGACCAATTATCGAACCTCCACCGATTGACTGTTCCCGCAATCGAGCTTGCAAAGTCGAGTATCCCGCGGATAGGGAGGGCGCTCGCCTTTGACGCTGCGATTGCACATCAGAACATTTCCACGGGGAGATATCGCTGGACCCATGTTTTAGCCTTAATTGGACTCGACGCTTATAAGTCAGCGACAGCAAGAGCCTGGGGTTGGTCAGTGGTTCATGATTGGGTTGCACCATCCTTGTGCTCCATGAGCTGCCGCATGGGCGTTCATGAGCATAATACTCCGGCAAGCAATAATAGACACTAATATGCTTGCTGCACGACGAGGGTCCTTGTGCTGCATACCGCAAGCAAACGACGAGACTAACTTTGAGGCAACTCTTCTTTTTTGGAGTATCCTAATACGCATCATGTCCATTCTAAAGGTACCCGACCTGGACGGTAAAATAATTAAATAATTTTCGCAATGGTGACAATTAAAAATATCCTTGCGCGATCCTTGTGCGGCATGTCCTCCCGCAGAATGGCGAGACGTTCTAGCATCATCAAATATCTTTTTTGATTCCGCTCCCCGTCAGTCATGCCAACTGGTTCAATATTTCAACCAAATGCTGCCGTAATTCGAAAGGAAGAAGACATTATATTTGCATTAGACTGGGCCAGGGTTCGTCAGAAAATAAGAAACTTAGATTTAAGGGGGATTCCTCTGCAGGGTGAGATAGCTTATTGAAGTGATTGACGAATCGGCCGTTCGTCTGTGCTTTAAGGCGCTCATTTCAGGTTCGGTCGAGACCTGCGAGCGGATCGCGTGCGCCGTGCAGGCGGTGGGCGCAAGCCGTGGTTTCGGCCGATCCAAGCCTCATCGATGATCAAGGTTCTTGGTCGCCCGAAGCGCGGGGTGATCCACGATCGCCCTTGCTTTGGCCCTGCAAAAATCTGCGCAAACTTAGCCATAGTCTTCCCGATACGCACAAGATCGGCCGCATGCCTGGTCGGCGAACTGCTGCACGAACCGCGAGGCCATCACAGCAAACAAAACCCCTTCCAGAGCGTAAATTACCGGACAGACCTTAAGTTCAATTATAACTGACACAAGACCCATCGCTTAGTCGAATCACACCGAGGCTGCATCTTCTCATGGCTGAGAACGAAGTGGACATTTCGCACCAGGTCAAAATGGCTAAGCGCAAGCTGCTGCAAGATGCGAAAGTCTTGAGAAAAAGCATAGAAAAGAAGGGATTGCTCATCGTTCATACCGGCGCTGGAAAGGGAAAATCGACTGCCGCGTTCGGCCTGCTTCTTCGTGCGCTCGGCCACGGGATGCGCGTGGGTGTCGTGCAATTCATCAAGGGGGCTTGGCAAACCGGTGAGCGAGCCGTTTTGGAGCGTTTCGAGGATCTCGTGTCGTGGCATACGATGGGAGAGGGATTTACCTGGGAAACGCAGGATCGCGGTCGCGATATCAAGGCCGCGGAAAAGGCATGGGCCAAAGCTTGCGAACTGATGGCGGATCCGGCAATCGCCCTTCTGGTCCTTGACGAATTGAATATTGCTTTGCGCTATGAATATCTAAATTTCGAATATGTGCTCCTCGCTTTGCAAAACCGCCGGCCGGATTTACATGTTGTCGTAACAGGCCGCAATGCAAGGCCGGAGCTTCTAGCCGCTGCGGATCTCGTAACAGAGATGCGGCTCATCAAGCATCACTTCGACGCCGGTGTGAAGGCGCAGACTGGCATTGAATTCTGATTTGGAATTCATGGAGGTTTTGCTTGGCATACTTTTGGACAGACCACGTGCCGGTGCAGCATGCAGCGATGCTTCAGTTGAGTTCTGCCAAGATCAGTGTGCCGAGTATCAGTGCCAACCCGGTCAAGGCACAAGCACGCCTGTACAAGGTCAAGGCACGGCCGATGTCATCAACGCATGCATCGCGGCTTCCGCTCCCGATGAAGGCATCCTTGATGATTTCATCACCATAAATGCGCGGCCCGCCGAGCCTAATCGACAATGCCCCTGCTGCCGCGGCTTCCGGCCATCCGGCGTTGGGTGATGGATGGCCTCCAGAGTCCCGTAACATGGTTCGCCAGGCATCCATCGGGTGGGCGTTCCGGATCGTCGACGCCGCGAGGCAAAGCATGAGTGCCGTTAGGCGTGCCGGGATGAAATTCACGAGATCATCCAATTTCGCCGCAGCATAGCCGAACGCCTCGAAGCGCGCCGTCCGGTGACCGATCATGCTGTCGGCTGTATTGATGGCCTTATAGAGGACCCCGCCCGAGGCGCCAAGGACAATGGTCCAGAAGACGGGCGCCACGACTCCATCTGCAAAATTTTCCGCAAGGCTTTCTATTGCTGCGCGGCTGATTCCGGATGCATCGAGGGTTTGCACGTTTCTGCCGACAATCTTGCTGATAGTGATTCGGCCAGCCGCCAGTCCCTCCGTCTTCAATGCCGCCGCCACGTCGTCCACATGCGAATAGAGGCTTTTTTGAGCGATCAATGTGGAGATGGCTGCGGCGCCAACGTAGAACGCAACGTGGTCGAGTCGTCCGTCCTCACTGAACAGGAATTGGAGGAGACTGGCCGCGAGAAAGCAGATCAGCAAGATAACGGCGAGCGCAACAAAACCCAAAGCGCGACGCCGTCCGCAGGGGAAATCATCACAATTCAGCTTCTGATCAAGGTAGGCGATTAATTTGCCGATCCAACTGACGGGATGGCCAATCATATTGTAAAGCCATGAGGGATATCCGCAAATTCCTTCGATCAGAAAGGCTGCGGCGGTCAGTGTGAAGGTGAACGAGAAATGCTGGATCATCGAAGCTCGAAAGTTACATTTTTTGGCAGAGCCAAAATTTATGGTTGCAGGCAAAGCACGAATATCTGACGTTGACATACGCCTTCATCAAGCTATCTTGAAGTGGATGGTGAAGGGAATGCGGCCGAACCGGTCTTCAAAATTCGGTTCGGGCAAGCCGCAGCTGCCCCCGCAACTGTAAATGGGGAGTTGAGCATATGAGCCACTGGCCTGAAGAAGGGCTGGGAAGGCGTGCTCAGCATCGAGCCATGAGCCAGGAGACCTGCCATCAATTCCTTGAACCTGAAGCTGCCGGCGGGGCAGTGCGGAGGATGTGATGAACGCAAAGACCTTGGATCAATCGGTTGCTGACGCGGCTCCTGTTGCCCGCGCCGAGAGTCTGAAAGCGGCTTTTGTAGGTTTCTTCTTTGGCTGCATGCTCATCTATGCCATGGGATTTGCGCATCCGAGTTTGCTTCACAACGTAGCGCACGACTGGCGCCATTCCATGAATTTCCCTTGCCATTAAGGGCCAGGCTTCATGATGAAGCGTGTTTTCTCGGTTGGCTTGATCGCCGGCCTTATCGCTGGTTTTGCGACAGCTTTCCTTTTGCATTTCGTCACAACGCCTCTCATTCTGAAAGCTGAGGCGTACGAGACGGCAGCTGAGGCCACACACGGCCATGATAATGTGAAGGCTGCCTCGGAAGAGCAGCCTCTCGAGAGCGGCAGACAAGAAAAAGAATGGTCTCCGTCGGACGGGCTTGAGAGGACGCTTTCGACCGCGGTCGCAACAATTGTCTCAGCTATCGGCTTTGCGCTGATCCTGATCGCAGCCATGGTGGTGGCGGGTGAGGAGATCACGCCCATGCGTGCGCTCGCTTGGGCAACCGGTGGTTTCGCGGCGACGGGTCTTGCAACGGGACTTGGCCTTGCACCGGAGCTTCCTGGCAGCGCCGGCGCTCCTTTGAACGACCGGCAGATCTGGTGGATTGCGACGGCCTTCGCGTCGGCTTTTGGGCTTTATCTTCTGATCCGCACCACATCCCTGGTTGCGAAGCTGAATGGACTGCTGTTTTTGCTGTTGCCGCATTTAATCGGCGCGCCGCAGCCGCATCACTTCGTCAGTACCGTGCCTGCGGAACTCGCGGCAGAATTTGCAGCCTCCTCGCTCGTCATCCACGCCGTTCTCTGGGCGATCACCGGCCTTTGCGTCGGCTATTTTTGGGGTCGCGCGGCCATACCCGCCAAGGCCGGAGCCACCGTATGAAGGCATTTAACAAAATCCCTGTTACCGTCGTCACCGGTTTTCTCGGCGCGGGCAAAACCACGCTCATCCGCCATGTGCTCGAACATGTTAGGGGTAGAAGGCTCGCGCTCATCATTAACGAATTCGGCGACATTGGCGTCGATGGCGAGATTTTGCGCGCCTGTGGCATCGATAGTTGCTTGGAAGAAAATATCGTCGAGCTCGCCAATGGCTGCCTTTGCTGCACCGTGGCGGATGATTTCCTACCCGCCATCGAAGCCCTGATCGCGCATGAGAAAAAGCCGGATCATATTATCGTCGAGACGAGCGGGCTTGCCCTGCCGAAACCCCTTGTCAAAGCCTTCGACTGGCCCGGTGTGCGGGAGAAGCTGACCGTCGATGGTGTGATCGCCGTCGTCGATGGTGCTGCGGTAGCCGAGGGACGTTTCGCGGATGATCCTGAAGCCGTGATCGCCCAGCGCGCGGCGGATCGAGCCATCGATCACGACAATCCACTCGAAGAAGTCTACCAGGATCAACTGCTCTGCGCCGATCTCGTCGTCTTGAACAAGTCCGACCTGCTTGACGAAGCTACCCAGAAACAAATTTTGGACGAGATCGCCGCTGCCCTGCCGCGCGCCGTCAAAATCGTGCCCACACGCGACGGCATAATCGATCCGCAAGTGCTGCTCGGACTCATGGCCGCCGCCGAAGATGATCTTCTAAGCCGGCCTTCGCATCATGATGCGGAGACCGAGCACGATCATGACGATTTCGATTCCTTCGTCATGGATATTGGCGCGACACGCGACCCTGATGTCTTGCTCATGCAGCTTCAATTGCTAGCAGCAACACATGATATTTTACGCATCAAAGGGTTTATCGAAGTCATCGGCAAACCGATGCGCCTCCTCGTGCAAGGTGTTGGCGCGCGTTTCCGTTCGCATTTCGATCGAGCTTGGGCACAAGGCGAAGAGCGCCGCAGCCGACTCGTGATTATCGGTGAAAAGGGCCTTGATCGCGAAGCGATCTCGCGCGCACTCGTGATTTGATCGGAACGACGTGAGATGATGCACATTCTGGCTGAACAGGTGAGATCGCTGGACGAAACTGCCCAGGCGGTCGATCTTGCTCAAACGCCAGCCGAAATCGTCTTCCTCTCCTTTACCGACTCGGACCTATCGCTCGCCGCTCGAGTTCACGCGCAAATATCCAATGCGCCGAGCTTGAGGCTCGCAAGCCTCGCTGCCCTGCAACATCCATATTCGGTCGATCTCTACTTCGAAAAAGTTGTCAGCAAAGCACGCTTCGTGCTGGTTCGCTGTCTTGGTGGGCAAGACTATTGGCGCTATGGTATCGACGAATTGAATGTTGCCGCCAAGACCCATGGTTTCGATCTTGCGATCGTACCCGGCGATGGGATGGAAGATCCACGCCTTGATGCGGCTTCCACGCTGGAGGTTGCTGATTTGAAACGCATCCGGGCGTGGTTTCAGGCCGGTGGACCCGATAACATGAGTTCGCTTTTTGGCTGGTTGTCCAGACGCCTCGGGCAGCCAGCCTTGTGGAAAGAGCCGATCGATGTTCCGTCGTTCGGTTTCTGGCCCGAGCGGCAAGCGGCAAGGGACGGCGCGTCACGTGCGCTTGTTATTTTCTACCGTGCCTTTCGTCTTTCGGGCGATACGGCACCCATTGCAGCTTTGAACGACGCCTTGCGCCAGCGCGGTTTCGATGTGGCATCCGTCTTCGTAACGAGCCTCAAAGATCCCGAGACCACAGCTTCGCTCACCCATCTTCTGCGCACATTTCAGCCGGACGTCATTCTCAATACAACGGGCTTTTCGAGCCGTATGAATGAGAGGTCGGTTCTCGATCGTGCCGATGCGCCCGTCATTCAGGCGATAATCGCGACGAGTTTTCGCGAAGCGTGGCAGCAAAGCTGCCGCGGGCTTGGGGCTGCCGATCTTGCCATGAATGTCGTTTTGCCGGAGGTCGATGGCCGCATCATTGGGCCTGCGATTTCCTTCAAGGCCGACGGCATCCGCGCGGACGCTTTGGAATTCACCCCTGTTTTCCATCGGCCAGAGAGGCGCGGCATCGAGGTTGCAGCCGATCTCGCAACCTCATGGGCGCGCTTGCGTCATGTGCCCCGCATTGAAAAAAAAATCGCGCTGGTTCTATCCGAATATCCGGCCAAGGGCGGACGTACCGGTTATGCCATAGGGCTCGACGGGCCTGCAAGCCTCGCCGCAATTGCGGATGATTTGCGCGATGCGGGTTTCGATATTGCTGCGCTTCCAGCGCCAGCGGCCTTGATTCTGCAACTCGAGCGGCAAAATACCCGGATCACACTGCCGCTCGCAACCTATCAAACACTCTTTCAATCTTTGTCTTTGGCGTTCCGCACCACCGTTCTCTCGGCGTGGGGTGAGCCTGAAGCCGATCCAGCGTTTCACGACGGCAGTTTCCACTTCAAGGCGTTCAAATCGGGGAAACTTATTCTTGCCGTGCAGCCTGATCGAGGCCAGCGTACAAGCCGCAGCGGTGATTACCACGATCCGAACCTGCCGCCGCGACATGCCTATATCGCCTTCTATCTCTGGCTACGCGCCGAGACGATCGATGCACTGATTCATCTCGGCACGCACGGCACGCTCGAATGGTTACCCGGCAAGGCCGTCGCGCTTTCTGAGAATTGCGTGCCCGCAGCACTCATCGGCGCAGTGCCCGTCATCTATCCTTTCATCGTCAATAATCCGGGCGAGGCGACACAGGCAAAGCGCAGGCTTTCCGCCGTGATGATCGGCCATATGACGCCGCCCCTGCGCATCGCCGGCGCCCATGGAGTAACAGAAGAAATTGAGCGGCTTCTCGATGAATTCTCATCGGCCCAAATGCTCGATCGGCGCCGTGCCGACAGGCTCGCCGATCTTATTCTCGCAAGGGCCAAGGCCTCCGATCTTTTCGCCGAATGCGGTCTGACCTCTGATCTCGACCGTGCGGCGGCGCTCGCAAGGCTTGATGCTTGGATATGCGATGTCAAGGATATGCGCATCAATGATGGGCTTCACGTCTTTGGACGATTGCCGGAAAAAGCGAACATCACAGAAACTGCACGCGCGATCGGTGTGAGTGCTGGACAGCTCACAATGCTGCTTGAACGCTCCGTCACCGCCGAGCGCGAAGCTCTCATCGCTGCATTGGATGGACATTTCGTTGCACCCGGTCCAGCCGGAGCGCCGGCGAAAGGTCGGCTCGATGTTCTGCCGACGGGCCGCAATCTTTACGCGGTCGACCCGCGCGCCGTGCCGACGCGTACGGCCTGGGAAATCGGCAGCAAAATCGCTGAAGAGATTATAGCGCGCTATGTACAGGATCGTGGTGAATGGCCAAAGCGTATCGTAATCGACCTTTGGGGCAGCGCATCCATGCGCACGGGCGGTGACGATCTTGCGCAGGCTTTCGCCCTGATGGGCGTAAGGCCCAAATGGGACAATGCTTCGACGCGCATTTCCGGCTTCAAGATTTTATCGCCCGCTCGTCTTGGACGACCACGGGTTGACGTCACGCTCAGAATTTCCGGCCTTTTCCGTGATGTTTTTCCGGTGCAGGTTGCGCTTTTCGATCAAGCCGTGAATGCGGTTGCCGCGCTCGATGAAGACGATGAAAGTAATCCGCTCGCAGCCGCGAGCCGCTTAGGCGTGACACCGCGGATTTTCGGCGCGGCACCGGGTGCTTATGGCACGGGGCTTTCGAGCATGATCGTATCGGGAGCGTGGCAGGAGCGTAGCGAACTTGGAAAGGTCTATCTTGATGCTTCGCGCTACGCATACAGTCTCAATGTCGATGGCGTTTCATCACCCGATGATTTCCATAGCCGCGTGCGCGAGGCCGATGTCTTTGTGCACGTTCAAGATATGGCCGGCCAAGATATTCTCGATTCCGACGCCTTTTCCGAACATGAAGGCGGCTTTGCTGCAGCCGCCAACCTGCTTGGATCGAGCCCTGCCCTTTATCATATCGACGCCACGCATGAGAGCGCTAAAGTCAGAACCACACGCGAAGAAATTGCCCGCGTCTTGCGCGCCCGTGCCATAAACCCTCAATGGATTGAGGGACAAATGCGCCATGGCTATCGCGGTGCGTCAGAGATTGCTGAGACAATTTCCAATCTTTTCGCTTTTGCCGCGCTGACCGATGCGGTCGATTCGTATCAATTCGATCTGATGTTTGAGGCTACGCTCGGCGATGAGTGTGTACGCGATTTCATGCTGAGGGCGAACCCTACAGCCACGGTAGCCTCAGCGCGGCTTTTCGAATCCGCCATCGCACGCGGTTTCTGGATCACAAGGCGCAATTCCGTCGCGGCACAAATTGCTGAAATAGTGGAACGCGCGACGTGAATGCGCTTCCGCTCGACCCCACTGTCAAGGGCTGGTGCCCCTCGGCCTTTAAGCCCATGGAAACCGGCGATGGATTTCTCGTGCGGCTGAACCTGAGTGGCGGAGAGGTGACCAGCGAACAGGGCCATGCGATCGCTTCGCTGGCCAAAACCTTTGGAAATGGTCTCATCGACTTGACTCAGCGCGGCAATCTGCAATTGCGCGGTGTGAGCGAAACAAGCTTTTCGGATTTGATCGAGGCTTTGCGCAGCTGTCTTCTACTTGATGGCGATAAGGCAATTGAGCCGGCAAAAAACATTATCGGGTCGCCACTCGCCGGGGTTGATCTTTCTGCGAAAGGGGATGGCAAGGCTTTGCTTCGCAGTCTCGAAGCAAGCATCGCATCCGCATCAGACCTCGCCGAACTGCCTGCTAAATTCTGCTTTCTTGTCGATGATGGAGGCCTTCTGGACCTTGACGCGGTTGCAGCCGATATAAGGCTGATCGCTGGCGAGGCTGGTGTAACCGTTGCAATCGCTGTGAGCCACGACGGATCGACGCCTATTATCACCAGCGATGCACCTCGAGCCATCGATGCTGCCATCGCATTGGCTCGTGCCTTTTTAAAGCTCGGTAAATCCGCCTCTGCAAAACGGATGAATGAGCTTGCACAAACTATCGGCATAGCGGGCATCGCACACGCGGCGGGCCTTCCTTTATTTGCAGAAATGGCCTCGCGTCCAAGCCGTGCGACACAAGCCCATGATGTAATCGGGCTTCATAAAGGCTTCATCGGTGTTGCTCCACCCTTCGGACGCTTGAGCGCCGAACAAATGCAACGGCTTGCTGACGCGACCCCGAACGACCTTCGTCTGACACCTTGGCGTAGCGTTCTGCTGCCCGGCGGCACACGAGACGTGTTAACGGCACTTGAAGGCGCTGGCCTTATTACCTCACCCGGAGATGCGCGCTTGGCGGTCATCGCCTGCTCCGGTCGCCCAGCTTGCTCTGCGGCACAAATCGATACGCATTCGATCGCCGAGACACTTGCAGTGCTTGCATGCCAATGGACGGCGAACGGCATTGCCATGCATATTTCTGGCTGCCACAAGGGTTGTGCTCACAGCGTAAGCTCACCCATCACGCTTGTTGGCGGCCAAGGCGCAATCGATGTTGTTTTTGACGGCCGGGCTGACGATATGCCACATCTTACCGGTCTCGATCTTGCGCAGGTCAAGAAAGCTCTTCGCAAGGCTTGTGGCGAGAGGCTTTCGCCTTGACGGGTCCCCGCACGACCTATGCTTATCTCCGCGACGGAGCTGAAATCTACCGCCGTTCGTTTGCCATTATTCGTGCCGAAGCCGATCTCGCGCGCTTTTCGCCGGAAGAGGAAAAGATTGCGGTCCGCGTCATCCATTCTTGCGGGCTTGTCGAAACTGCCACCGATATTTGTTTTGCGCCCGGCGCAGTTGCCACTGCGAAAGCGGCACTCCTAGAAGGAGCGCCGATCTTGTGTGACTCTTTCATGGTGGCGAACGGCATCACAAGTGCGCGCCTGCCGGTCAATAACGTTGTTATCTGTTCATTACACGATCCACATGTACCGGAGATCGCAGCCAAGCTCGGCACGACGCGCGCAGCGGCCGCCATGGAACTTTGGCGCGACAGGATCGAAGGCGCGCTCGTCGTTATCGGCAATGCGCCCACGGCGGTCTATAGGCTTCTCGAACTTCTAGATGAGGGTGTCGCCCAACCTGCCGCCGTCATCGGCATGCCTGTCGGTTTTGTCGGGGCGGCGGAATCGAAGGAAGCATTAATGACCGATGGGCGCCTGCCTTTTCTTGTCGTGCGCGGCCGACGCGGTGGCAGCGCCATGGCGGCAGCGACCGTCAACGCACTCGCGAGCGAAAAGGAATGATCGTGAGCGATTTTGCCCCTCCAATCTTCGCTTTCAAAAAAGAATGCGGCATCGCGCTTGGAACTTTGCATGGGATCGGACTTGGACCCGGCGATCCTGAGCTTTTGACAGTCAGAGCCGTTCGTCTCATTCAGACCGCGCCCGTGCTTGCTTATTTCGCTAAGAAGGGTAGCCCCAGTACGGCACGCACGATCGTCGATTCCTGGATTCTTCCTGGCACGGAAGAAATGCCGCTTTATTATCCGGTCACGACTGAAATTTCCTTCAAGTCGCAAGCCTATATCGATCAGCTTCACACCTTCTACAAAGTGGTGACGGAAGGGCTTGCCGGTCAGCTTTCACTAGGACGCGATGTCGCTTTGATCTGCGAAGGCGATCCTATGTTCTACGGCTCCTTTATGCATATTTTCGAGCGCCTGAAGGACCATTTTCGCATTTCCGTCACGGCCGGCATCACGGGCATGTCGGGTTGCTCTGCTTCCGCTGGACAGCCGATCGCTTGGGGTGACGATGTTTTGACCATCTTACCTGCCACGCTGCCGTTCTTGGATCTGACATCGAAGCTTGCCGCGACAGATGCAGCGGTCATTATGAAGCTTGGCGCAAATTTTCCGAAAGTGCGCGAGGCGCTAGCAGCGACGGGCCTCGTTGAAAGGGCGCTTTATATCGAACATGGTACAACAGCAGCGGAGCGCATATTGCGCTTACCTGAGAAGACCGATGACACTGCTCCGTATTTCTCGCTCATCCTGGTGCCCGGCCAGGGGCGAATGCCATGAGTGATCAAGGCACATCAGGCGAAGTTCTGGTTGTTGGCCTCGGGCCGGGCCCAGATCATTGGCGAACGCCAGAAGTCAGCGAGGCTCTTGCCCGTGCCACGGATCTTGTCGGTTATAAAGCTTATATCGACTGTTGCCCGGCGCGCAGCGGACAAATCCGGCACGCAAGCGATAATCGCGAGGAATGCGACCGCGCGCGTTTGGCGCTGCGCCTTGCCCGCGAGGGCCGCACGGTCGCGGTCGTTTCCGGCGGCGATCCAGGGGTTTTTGCGATGGCTGCCGCCATCTTCGAAGTGGTCGATGTGGACGGCAACGCAGGTGAGACGCCCGTCACCGTCATGCCAGGCATCTCCGCGATGCAGGCCGCCGCGGCTCGGCTCGGCGCACCGCTCGGTCACGATTTCTGTGTGATCTCGCTCTCCGACAATCTGAAACCTTGGGGGCTGATCGAACACCGGCTCGCTGCCGCAGCGGACGGTGACTTCGTCATCGTGCTTTACAATCCGGCTTCGAGAGCGCGGCCGAGTCGGATCGTTCAGGCCTTCGATCTTTTGCGGGCGCGCAAGCAGGAAGAGACGCCCGTCGCGTTCGCGCGCGCCATCGGCCGCGTCGACGAGCGCGTGACGATCACAACGCTCGGGAAGGCCGATCTGTCCCATGTCGACATGGCGACCCTGGTCATCATCGGCTCGTCGCAGACCCGGCTCGTGCCACGGCCGGGCGGATATCCGTGGATCTATACCCCGCGATCCATACCGGTCCCGCTATGATGAGCCTCGATGACACTCAGCGCGTCCATAGGATCGTGCAAGGTCAATGTGCCCGACCGCACGGGCGGGCGCACCATGACAACCGGCAGTCCCAGCATGCGGGCGGCTGCGATCTTTCCATAAGTCGCCGAGCCACCGGAGTTTTTTGTCACCAGCACCTCGATTTTTTCAGCGAGCATCAGGGCATGTTCCGCGCTTTCGCTGAATGGTCCACGATCGAGAAGAATTTTTGCACGCGGCAAGTTCAGGGTCTCCGGAGGATCGATGGTGCGGATGACATAATTGTGCTGGGGCGCGGATTCGAAAGCGGCGAGCCCGAGCCTACCGCTTGTCAAAAGGACACGGCGTGGAATCTTGCCCAAGGCTTCGGCCGCCTCGGTCAGATCGTTGACTTCCATCCAGCGATCGCCCGCGACTTTCGTCCAGGCAACGCGCGTCAGCATAATCAAAAAGACATTGGCACGCCGCGCTGCAGCCTTTGCATTGATCGAGATTTGCTCGGCAAATGGATGAGTCGCATCGACCAGTATGTCGATCTTCTGTTCAGTGAGATAACGCTCCAATCCTTCGGCGCCGCCGAATCCGCCGATCCGCATCGGCAGCGGTTGAGAAGCAGGCTTCGCCGTCCTTCCAGCCAGGGAAAGAGTGCCCGTAATCCTCGGGGAGGCGGCCATAAGCTTGCAAAGCTGCGCCGCTTCCGTCGTGCCACCAAGGACCAGCACCCTCGTAATTTGAGCGTCTCCGATCATTCTTTCCCACGCGGTGAGTATACGGCATGTCGTAGTAAAATAGAAAGTCGTCGGGAGCCAAGCCAGTGAGCGAGAAGTCTTGGCTGACGATCGTCGGAATCGGCGAAGACGGCATTGCTGGATTGTCTCCCACAGCCCGAGAGGCTTTAGCTCAAGCCGAATTCATCGTTGGGGGTGCAAGGCATATTGAGCTCGTAGGGGACACACGTGGAAAAAAGCTTTTATGGCCCTCGCCTTTGCAGGACGCTTTTCCCACGATCCTCGCGCATCGGGGGATGCCAGTCGTCATTCTTGCAACCGGCGATCCGTTTTTTCACGGGGTCGGATCCCTGATCTCAGAGAAAATCGATCCTTCGGAAATCACGATTTTTCCGGTCCCTTCGGCCTATGCCCT
>DATJTB010000118.1:0-17405 GCA_035503795.1 Methylocella sp. | reverse complement strand
GCTGCCCGAGGAGGAGGATGCCGAACTCCAGAGCCTGATGCGCAAATGGGAAAGCCAAAAGCCCTATAATCCACGCGCCGGCATGAAGTGAGCCGCTCGCCGTCAAGCGCGGCGGGCCCGGCTTCGAACTTCAAAATGTTTTACGTGAAACATTTTTGTCCGGTCGAGACCGGATATCGGTCAAGCCACTGGACACATCTTTCCCTTCGATATCGTAAGACCGGCTCGATCATTCGTCCGATTGCGCTTCGGATTTGCCCGGGCACATCCGGCGCGGTTCGAGCGGGCGCGATCTTTGCCGCATCGCCTCGATCACGCTGATTTTGGACCGAATCGATCCAAAATCATCGTGATCGATTTTCGTAAGTTAGAGCGGGATGCGAGCGCAAAACCGCTTCACACTTTTGCTCATCCCGCTCTAATCGCAATTGCTGCAAATGCTCTGGTCGAGAAGATTATTCTTTTGCATGATCCGCCGGTCCAGCGGCGAGGTCGGAGCGCCCTGCGACTCCCCTGGGTGGACGACGGTCGCACCGGTCGGGGTCAGATGATTTTCCCGCAGAAGGTGCGAAGCTGTTTGGGGCGGTGCGGCATTCGAACGCCGCTCGACGACTTGCGCTTGGAGCGGCAGGCTCGAGCTGGCGACGAGAATAAGCCACACGCACGCAAATAATTTCGGCATTGGACAATCCTCGGACAAACCAACGCTCGACTCTCTCAAAAAGTTCTTTCGAAATTTTAATATAGCGCGCGCGGGTGATCGATCGAGTTGTTTACGCCCCCTTAAGCGGATGGCGCGAAAAATGTAAAATCTTAACCATTCCTTCTGGAGCCCGCCATGACGGATTTATCGGACCAGGCTGACCGCGAGGACGAGAAAACGGCCGATAGTGGCCATCCCGCTCCCGCACCCATTCCTGCGGCAAGGACAAGCGGGGCCAAGCGCCGCCCGCTCTCCTCGGTTCGTCTTCTGGTTCTCGACGAGGCTGAAGAGGTTGGCGAACCTCGTCTGCCTCGCGAAAAGCTCTTGGCCTATGGCGCGCAGGCGGCCATTGCGGCTTGTCTTTTCGGTATGGCCTGGGCGGCCGGCGTTTATTTTTCAAACGGGCGGTCACCCCTCATTCCTTTCGGGAGGCAGACGGCGCAGACGCCCGCCGCCTCCGGAAACCCGCCGCCCAATGAGATGGCTCTGGTGGCGCAAAGGACAGCGGATGACATTCGGGCGCTCAAGGCCGATGTCGAGGCGTTGCGGGCGAGCCAAAGCCAAATGGCGCGGCAAGCGACGGCGCTTGAGGGGCTGAAAAAGGGGCTCGACGCCGTGAAAAATGAAACCGGAGCCTCGATCGCGGAGCTCTCCGGCAAGGTCGAGCGCCTGCAGCATGAACCGCAGGCCAAACTGTCCCAGATCATCGAAAGGCTCGACCATCTCGACAAGGCGATCAGCTCGGCGCCGCCAAGCCCCGCGAAGGATTCAGGCGCCCCGGCGAATACGGCAAAGCAACTGCACGCTGCGGCGGCAAAGCCCGTGGCGCCCGAGCCGGCAAGCGGGGAAAGGCACCCGCAATTGATCAGCAATTGGGTTGTCCGTGACGTCTATGACGGCGTGGCCCTCGTGGAAAGCCCGCATGGCGCCATCGAGGTCATTCCGGGGGAGACGATCCCGGGAGCCGGAGTTGTCAAATCCATCGAGCGGCGGGGCGGCGGCTGGATCGTCATCACGAGCCGCGGAGTTGTCGATTCGGCTCGCGATATGTACGAGCCGTAAAGGTGGCGGCGGTTGAAGGGCGGCTCGATTCGCCGCGTCGCGCTTCCCTTGCGGCGATCCTCCGAAGCGAGGGACGAAGCACTGCAATCGCTGTCCCGACTTCGTCCGATGCCAATAGGATTAGGACACTATGGGCTTCTTGACGATGCCTCGTGAGAAAGCGACGCTTGTCGCACCCCCCTTTGTGTTAAGCGCATGAAGAGATCGCCAAGTCTGGCCCCAAAATCGTCGAATTTAAGCTGACGGTAGTTTCAGATCGGTCTCGCTTTTTCCAGGAGCCGAAGCAAGAAGCACAGCCAAGATAGCGAATGTCCAAGCAGTCGAAATCCTACGCATCATCACCCCCGCTCAATTATAGGATTTTAAAATAGAACTATAACAGTCCCTTATAGCGCCGCTGGGCTGACTCTGAAATAGTGGAAATTCAAGGACCTTCGCTCATCTTTCTCTTACGACCGAACGCTGTTATTCTTTGTCATGCGATATGGATCGTTGTTTGCATCAGCTCTTGTGGAGGAAAGCGAAGAGGTTTCCCAACGTGGAAGCCGGCCTTTAATGGAAAGCTGTAGGCGACACGTCGGGCCCTGGCCTCTCCGCTCATGGCCACCCAAGAGGAAGCGATGTGAACCAGACGCCCCCACATGCGCGGATGAGACTTATTCCGGACAGCGCACCTTTCACGCCGGAGCAGCGCGACTGGCTTGACAACTTCCTGGCCGAACTCCTGTCGCCGGAAGGTGGCCTGCTTTCTGCCAGGCTTGACGTGGGGCGCGGCGCCGTCCTGGAACAAAGGCCACCCGGCCTGTATCTCGACGATGATGGCGATGACGGGCAAGCCCCCTGGCATGATCAGACGCTGGCGCTGGATGAGCGTATGCGGCTTGCCGAGGGGCGGCCACTGAGACGGCGTATGATGGCGGCCATGGGCCAGCAGGATTGCGGCCAATGTGGCTACAATTGCGAGGATTACGCCGATGCGTTGTTTTCCAAGAAGGAATCAAAGCACAATCTTTGCGGTCCGGGCGGCAAGCCGACCGCCCGCCTCCTGAAGAAGCTGTTGGAAGAATCCGCCCCTGACATTGGCGCTGCAAGGGAGCAAGCCGCGGCGGCCTTGCCCGGACACTCGCGCAACCTCCCGACAGAGGTGATTTTTCTCTCCCGCCGTCGGCTCAACAAGGCGGGTTCGAACAAGGAGACCTGGCACATCGAGATTGATCTGGCGGACAGCGGGATCGATTATCGGGTCGGCGATTCCTTCGGGATTTTTCCCGCCAATGACCCCTCGATCGTGGCCGGCGTTATCGACGCGATTGGCGCAAGGCCGGATCAAGCGGTCAATGGGCGCCCATTTGAATCCATTCTTCGCGAGGATCTCTCCCTTTCGCCCGCGCCCGACCGCCTGTTCGAGCTCATCTCCTGCCTTGTCGGCGGCGAGCGCCGGCAGAAGGCCAGGCTTTTGGCGGCAGGCGAGGATCCGGACGGCGACGCGGAAACGCTCGATGTGCTCGGAGCTCTCCATAAATTTCCCGGCCTTCGCCCGGATCCGGAAGCGCTTATCGAGGCGCTCGAGCCCTTGCAGCCGCGCCTTTATTCGATCGCCTCATCGCCCAAAACCGATCCTGGCCGTGTCGCGCTTTGCGTCGAAGCGGTGCGCTACGCCATCGACGGGCGCGAGAGGCTTGGGGTCGCCTCGACCTTTCTCGCCGAACGGATTTCACCCGGGCGCAAGCTCAAGGCCTATGTTCAAAAGGCACCGCATTTCGCTCTGCCGAGCGATCCGGCGACCCCGATCATCATGATCGGTCCTGGCACCGGGATCGCACCCTTCCGGGCCTTTCTCGGAGAACGCGCGGCGCTCCATGCCGAGACGGGGATGTTGGGTCGCAATTGGCTCTTCTTCGGCCATCAGAGTCAGGCCTGCGATTTCTTCTATGAGGAGGAGCTGACGGCTTGGCAGACCCAAGGCCTCCTCACACGCCTCACCCTCGCCTGGTCACGCGACGGAGCCGAGAAAATCTACGTGCAGCACCGCATGCGCGAGCTCGGCGAGGAGCTCTGGAACTGGATCGAGGAAGGCGCGCATGTCTATGTCTGCGGCGACGCCAAGCGCATGGCAGGCGAAGTGGAAGAGGCGCTGATTGCGATCATCGAGGACTGTGGCTGGCGCTCGACCGAGGGGGCCAAGGCCTTTCTTGAAGAAATGGTGGAGACCGGCCGCTATCGGAAAGATGTCTATTAGGCCTTCTCCGCGATGCAGCGTTTCGAGATGCAAGATCCGCGTCCCCCCGGTTCCTAAGCGGGGACAAAGCCATAGTCGTTGTCGTTTTGGGCGAAATGGCTCGCGCAGCTCACTGGCTTGCGGTTTGCTGGTCGCGCATGGCCCCTATGGCATGGTGATTTCCTGCCCCGCCCATGGCCGTCGCAAGACCGGAGCAAGCTTATGATTTGGGATGAAAAAGTCAGAGAGCTCATCCAAAGGCTGTTTGTTGAAGCCAAAGGAAGCAAGACGGCGTTCGAAGAGGCGCTGCGGGAAGCCGACATTGAGTTTGTATCATCCGACAGCGATGTTGCGTCGGTGCCGGAGAAATACGAGGAGGAAAACACCGTCTACCACAACTTCGGGATTGACGGGGGCATCTGGTGCCATGTCCCGCCGCTCAAAACCACGCTTCAATGACGGCTTGCGAGGATGAGTGCGGTTCTTGAGCGGCAATGGATCCGGATCTCTATTGGATGCCGGCGAGCATTTGCTTTCGGCATGCGCAACTTGGAGCATTTTCCAGCGAAGGCTGCTCGCATCAATAAACTTATAAAATTCAAAGACTTAAGAGTATTTCCCGCTTCAATCGAAGGGGAAATACTCTAGTAAGATTTGTACGGGAGAAATTTTCCGGACATTGTGATTTTCACCCGATCACCCTTGGGATCAGGCTCGCGTTGGAGATCCATTTTGAAATCAATCGCGCTCATGATGCCATCGCCGAATTCTTCGTGGATCAGTTCCTTGAACGTGGCGCCGTAGACGTTCACCAGTTCGTAAAGGCGGTAAATCAACGGATCAGTCGGAATCGTTGTCTGCAGCGATCCCCTGTAGGGCGGGACGGTCAACCATTGTTGTTCTTCCTCGGTCAGACCAAACAGCGCCCCGACGATGGCTGCCTGATCCTTGGTTAGCGTCATCTGCCCCAGGCATGCGGCGGTTGTCCACTCCTTGCTCTGCCCGACCTTTTCGGCGACGTCGGCCCACTTCAATCCCCCGCTGATCTTGGTGGCGATGATCTTTTCAGTCACTTCGATTCGGCTCATTTGATTCCTCAGATGGATGCCCGCATCGGACTCGTGAACTCCTGAACTGAACGCGATTGAGGATGGAGAATCAGATAAACCTTGCACCTCATCCGTGATTGAAAGGATAGGACGTGCCAGGTTCCTCATCGTACTCAGCTTAAATGATACTTCGCCTTAGCGCCGACAGAAAACGGTCCCTGCTTTAAGTAATGTCCTAAAAAACATTTCCATTGAACCTCCTGAGACAGCCTTTCGCTCTGCGAACGGCGCAGCGCACCGTTTGCTGAGCCGCCCGACCTTCGGCACTCACCACCCTATAGGCAACCCCGTGCCGACCCCCCCAGACCAACTTCCAGACCATCCACGGAACGCGCCTGCAAAGCCGGAGCCGCTGGCCTTGGGTCGTGATGAGGAGCCCCCCACTTCAGACACCCCTCCCGCCAGGCGCGGCCACGCAATCATTACGCCTGGCGGGACAGCTTCATCCAAGCCTTGCAAAGAACTTGAATGGTGGCACCAACCTCTGCCGTTACCACCTAGCAGCTCGCTGAAACGAGGTAGGAAGATCGTTTTTGCTCTTCAAAGGTTCCAACTTGGCAACAGAAAAACCGCGTTGGATACCCGCCTGAATTGATGAGACCCAGATGTGGCCGCGAAAAGAATAGAGACAATTTCGGAACCCGGTTACGGCCCTGTGTGTTGGGTCCTTGTTGAGCAAAGTACGGAGGAGATACAAATCTCAATGGTTAATATCGATGACATCCTAGCCTCTGCGATTCGACGCGTCTGGTTTGAAGCTGGAGAACCAACCAGACGGGCAGACTATTATCTCGGAATCGAAAAGGCGCGACGCATTCGTGCGGCCATCGCACGAGACGGTATAATCATTAAACACGCCTCAACTGCGCCAGAGCCGATCTTCCCGAGCAGCCACGCGGAAGACGCAACTGAACCTCCTTTAAAATAGAAGGGTGAGAGATCGACGCGAGCCTCCCTTCCTTCACGTGACATAGCGAGATTTCGGGAGTGTTGCTGCCGTCGCCACAGACTTGGCTGAGGGGCGCTCGCTTGCATTTACAGGTCGGGTCACAAAATTGTGACGGGTTCAGAGGAACCAGAGTCAAGTGATGATGATTGCGCTGCCAAAGGGGCGCGAAGCAACTCCATTGGCCTAGGAGGTGACACATATCAATCAGCTGAAACACGAGGGTAACCGCAAGGGCAGCGAGTCTGTTGGCTATTCCACTCTCAGCGCAAGCGCAAGGGATTACGAGAGGTGGAGGTGGGGGTGCAGAAGCTGGCGGCCAAGCAGCAGGCCCTCCCTGCGCCGGGGTAGGGGGTGTGTGGTTGGAGGCGTTACGGGCAGCGGAGCTGGGTTTCTCGGCGTGGATCAGCGGGCGCATTTTCGTCGGTACGTCGCAAGGGAACACATCCCTTCCTACAGACGGCGCGCGCCGGGTGAGGTCGGCAGCACGGTACTGCCACCAACCAGCGTGGCCTTATTTGCGGTCACAGATCGATTTGGCGTACCCCCGGAATATCGAAGCAGTGGTGAATGACCAAATCGTCCTCGTCGAGCCGAGAACCCGGCGAATCGTCGATCTTATCGACTGATCAAGCTGAGACCTGCCGTGGCACAGGCTCGAATGCCGGGATCCTCTTTTTCGCATCCTGCTTTGGAACTGATCAACTCAAGGAAAGGGTCGTTCGATGGCAATTCGGGCATTTGTGGCAGTTCTCCTGCTCTCTGCGTTGCTTTCAAGCGGAGAAGCATTCGCAATGGGTTCGAGAGGTAACGAGACTCATGAGGCCGGTGTGACATCCGGCAGCGCCGCCGCCGGGACGAATGTCAAACCCAGCACCATTATTCAAAAGCAGCACACCGGCCGTTCTAGCTCGAAGGGATCGCGTTTCAAAGGCTCTTCGACTGCGGCTGGCGCCCCCGGCATCGCGGGCCAATCCGGCACGCAGAGCGGACCCTCGTCCGGCGGTCAGCCGCTGAATAAGTAGTTCAGTTCGGAGTGAGCGGCTCCTGGCTGCCAGGAGCCGCAACCACTGCGGTCTACGCCGCACTCTTCGTGAATTTTGCGGCTTCCTCCGAACCGCTCGTCGCGTTGCCGGCGGTATAGGAATGAGCGCCAGCGCCGGCGAGATGACCCTTATCGACAATCAGATATTCATCGCGGATCGGCCGGCCCTCGAAATAGCATTCGAGGATCTCGCGCACGCCCGCGGCATAGCGCGCCTGGGCGGAAAGCGTGGTGCCGGAAATATGCGGCGTCATGCCGTGATGCGGCATGGTGCGCCAGGGGTGGTCCTTGGGCGCCGGTTGCGGGAACCACACATCGCCCGCATAGCCAGCGAGCTGGCCGTTCTCAAGCGCCCGCACGATGGCGTCGCGGTCGCAGATTTTGCCGCGCGCCGTATTCACGAGATAGGCGCCGCGCTTCATCTTGGCGATCAGCGTATCATTGAAGAGATGCTCGGTTTCCGGATGCAGCGGACAGTTGATGGTCACGACATCGCAGACCTTGACCATGTCCTCGACATTCGGATGCCAGCTGAGATGGAGCTCTTTTTCGACGGCCTCAGGCAGGCGGTGCCGGTCGAAATAATGCAGGTGGGTGTCGAAGGGTTTGAGGCGGCGCAAGACGGCAAGCCCAATGCGGCCCGCCGCGACCGTGCCGACATGCATGCCTTCGAGATCATAGGAACGCGCCACGCAATCGGCGATGTTCCAGCCGCCGCGGATGACCCAGCCGTAGGAGGGAAGATAGTTGCGCACGAGCGACAGGATCATCATGACCACATGCTCGGAGACACTGATCGAATTGCAAAAGGTCACTTCCGCCACGGTGATCTTGCGGTCGATCGCCGCTTGCAGATCGGTGTGGTCCGAGCCGATACCGGCCGTGACGATCATCTTCAATTTCGGCGCCTTGGCGATCCGCTCGGCGGTCATATAGGCGGGCCAGAAGGGTTGCGAGATGACGATCTCGGCGTCGGGCAGCTCCCGGTCGAGCACCGAGTTCTCACCGTCCTTGTCGGAGGTCACAATGAGGGTGTGACCCTTCGATTCGAGATATTTGCGCAAGCCCAATTCACCCGACACGCTACCGAGCAAATGGCCCGGCGTGAAATCGATTGCTTTTGGCGTCGGAAGTGTCTGGCCGTCAGGATAGCGCTCGATTTTCGGCAGATCATCGCGCGGATAGGATTTTGGGTAGCCATCGACTGGATCGTCGTAAAGAACGCAGACGACTTTTGCCATTATACTCTCCCTTTAATAGCTAAACCACGAAGAAAGGCCATAATCTCATGGTTAAGCTAGGTAACTGAGACGGATGCTGGAATAGAACTTGTCCGAAGGGCACCCATTTCAAGCATGGGCGTCTTTATTATTTCTTATATGGTTTACTCTGAATCCTCGGGCTTTCTTCGGAGGACGCGGGGAATGCTCGGCCTAAACGCGAAGCTTATCCAATGAAAATTTCTGACCATTCGATAGAAAGCGCTGATCAGAATCGCTCGATGCGGTTCGCTTATTGGTGAAATCGTCCTTCGCGGAAGACACCAGAAGCGCCTGCGCCATGGGCGGCAGGGGATCTCTATCGGTCAGGACGAGGCCGATTGTCTGGCTGTGGGAAGGGCCGATGAGATCGATGCCGACGAGGTTGGGCAAGCCGGCAAAGACATTGAAGAATGTGTGCGGGACGATGCTGGCGAACCCGCCATTGGAGACATAGGAGCATATGCCGAGAAAGGAATTGCAGACGATTGGCGGTTTCACTTCGATGCCCAAGGACTCGAAGATCGCATCGAGGATTCGACGGTTCTGCATGTCTTCACTCAAGAGACAGAGACGTTCTTGCGCGGCTTGCTGCCAAGAGGTCGTCTTGCACCGTGCATAAGGACTGTCGGCCCGTGTCACGAAAATATAGCGCTCCTTGTACAGGGGCATGAGGCGGACATGTTCCAGAGGCTCATTGTCGAGATAAGTGACTCCGGCATCAAGTTCGAAGGTGTCGAGTCCCTTCTGGATGGCGCGCGAGGTGAGCGACGCGACCTCGATCGTCGCCGCCGGATGGGTGGCCGAAAATCGCCGCGTAAGATCCGAGATGACCGGCATGGCGGCCGGAATGACGCCAAGCCGCAGCGCCCCGGTCAATCCGCTGCGCAGGCCGGAGAGGTCGATCTTGAGCCCGTCATAGTCCTTGAGGATTTGCTGCGCCCAGACGAGGACCCGCTCGCCTTCGGTCGTGAGACCGAGAAAGCGATGGCCACGCAGGACAAGCCGAACCTGCAAATCGTCTTCGAGCTTGCGGATTGCGGCGGAAAGGGTCGGCTGGGACACATGGCAGCATTCCGCCGCCTGGGCGAAATGCTGTTTGCGCGCCAGCGTGACGAAATAGCTCAGATGACGAAGAAACATGAGGGGCTCCGCTCGTCACCTCCAGCCTATCATTATTTAAACGATTTACATAACTAAACTTTGCCCACCGTCGCGGTGCTCCCCGCGCGCTAAAATTCGCAAAAGGCATAATTTCCTCTTGCAAAAGGAAGAGCGGCAAGGAGCCTTGTGGGCAAATTCTTTCAAGCACCCAAGGGATCATTGGCAAGAAGCGGCAGACTGACCCTAACGGTCGTTCCCTTGTTCATAGTCGATTCAATGCTGAGCCGGCCGCGATGGCGGGCCACAATATGCTTGACGATCGCGAGGCCAAGGCCCGTGCCGCCTTTGGCGCGGCTCTGGCCAGCGTCCACCCGGTAGAAGCGTTCCGTCAAGCGCGGCAAGTGCTCGGGCGGGATGCCAGGACCCTGATCGAGCACCTGCAGGACACATTGGCGCCGCTCAACTCGCAGAATCGCTTGAACCTGCCGGCTCGTGCTCCGCGGATCGGAAGCGCCATATTTGATCGCGTTCTCGATCAGATTCTCGGCGACCCGCAAAAGCTCGTCACGATCACCAGTGACAATGAGCTTTTCCGGGACATCCAACGTGAGAACAACCTCATTGTCAGCCGCCATCGGCGTCAGAGTGTCCGCGATGTGGAGCAAGATCGCGACCATATCGACGGCCGTTTGCGGCCTCAGGTGCAAATTCTGCTCGATCCGCGACAAAGAGAGAAGATCATCGACGAGCCGCGCCATTCGGCGCGCCTGCTCGCCCATGATCGACAGAAATTTTTCCCGCGCCCGCACATCCGCGCGCGCCGAACCTTGCAGCGTCTCGATGAAGCCGAGCAAGGACGCGAGCGGGGTCCGCAGTTCATGGCTGGCATTGGCGACAAAATCCACCCGCATTCGCTCGACACGCCTCGATTCGGTCAGATCCTGCAAGGTCAAGATCATCATCATGTCGTCCTGCGGCCAAACGATCGGCGCGACATGGATCTCGAAATAGCGTTCAAGCGGCACGCGTTCGAGCCATGTCGCCCTTTCCGGCGTGCCGGTGGCATGCACCCGCCGGATCGCATCGAGCACCTCGGGCGCGCGCAGAGCTCGCGAGAGAAGTTCATCGCGCCGCACCGCTGGAAACAACTCGCGGGCCGGGGCGTTGACGGCTATCACCCGATCCGAAGCTCCAATGACGATAACCGCCTCCGGCAGAGCCTCGATCAAACGGCTCACGATGAGATGATCGCGATCTTCGGCATCCGGTTCCATGCGGCCCTCGTGCGCCGGATTCAAGCTTCAGCGACTTGCCGTAACCGAACGACACCTTGTCAAGGGAATCAGCAAGCCCCCCGGCTGTGGCTGTAGCGGCTGGCGCCGATCGCGGTGGCGGAAACGCTGGCCGTCTCTGTCAGGCAAAGCCTGGCCCCGACTGCCAGCTTCTCCGCGCCGGGATCAAAACTGACAACGATATTGTCCCGAAATGCAATCCGGGCAAATCATCATTTTGGGTAGTTGGGTACTATCATCACCTCAATGTTTCGGCCGCCAAATATCGCGATACCAGCGGCGCAGCGGGTTGATCTCATCCTCCAGCGTGGCTTCCTCTTCGCTGGTCCGCATCGCCTCGCGCAAGAAGCTCCAGCGGAGAACGCCTTCATGCGCGCCAAGGACTGCAAGAGCGAATAGGAATGGCAGGAGATAATAAATGACCCGGAACAACACGAGGGAAGCAAGCAAATCGCTTTCAGACGCCACGGGTAGAGCTTTCAGCATTGCCGCTTCGAAAACTCCGATTCCACCCGGGGCATTGCTCGCCACTCCGAGAATGCAGGCAAAGACATAGATCGCCGCAAAGGCGAAATAGTCGATATCGGCATGGCCCGGCAGCAGGACGTATAGCGCCGCGGCCGCAGCCGATTGATCAATCACGCCGAGTATGATCTGGCCAAGCGTGACACCAAGCCCGGGCAGTTCCAGCCGGAACCCCTTGATGTTGATGTGGCGATGGCGGATCGTGACCCAGCAAAGATAAGCGAGTACCGAGCCAAGCACGATGATGCCAATCAGCACATTGAAAAACACATAGAAGTGATTGATCGTGCTGATCGCCTCGGCATGAAAGGCGAGTCCGGTACCCAGAACGAAAATGCTGCCGAACCAATAGGTCACGCCGGCGATGACCGTGAGGCTCGCGACCTTGCCGGCACTCAGTCCGGTCGGCGAATAAATCCAATAGCGCACGGTCCCGGCAGTGATCAAGGGAAAGCCGAGCGTGAAGGAGATCGCGTAGCTCGTGAAAGAGGCAAGCGCCGTCGTCTTGTAGCTAACGACAGCTTTGAGCTGACGCAAGGCCAAACCATCATAGCCGGTCAAGGCCAGATAAGAGAGGATCGTAAAAAAGAGAGCGGCAAAGATCTGATCGGCCCCGGTTGCAGCGATAGCGTGGCGCAATGCGCTAAGGCTGACCCCGGAAATGACCCGGCCGAGAACATAAAGAGAAAAAGCTGCAATCGCAAGGCTCAGAATCAAGGCGAGGATCTGGCTGACGGACCGCCCGCGCGATTGGGCCGTCTGAAGCTTTGATTCCGCCTCCCCAGGCTCAGAGGCGAGCGCCACCAATTTTGCTTTTCGGGTGATGCCACTCACGCCAGCTCTTGGTTCCGACTCTGAATTATGGCGCAAAAATCCTTGATCCAAAGCCTTATCCTTGCACTTTTCCAAAAACCGGGTCTTAGAGCGAATTCCGCAAAAGTTGACAGACTTTTGCGGAATTCGCTCCAACTTATTGATCTTGCGCGATTTCTTATCGCTCGAACGACTCCGTTCGAGCGGAAAGCGCGCTAGTTTGTTGGATCACGCTGGTTTTGGACCCCGTCGATCCAAAATCATGAGACGCGATCGGATTATTCCAACAGCCTGGGGCGCTTCAAGCGAAGAACCGATATCCCACACTGCACTTGAGCCGCAACGAACCGCATCGGCCCCAAGAGCCGATTCAGGAAAGCTGAGCGTGCCACCTCGCTAGCCGCCAAGACCTCTTTGAACATCACAGCTGACGCATCCATTTCAAGCCTTGTCGGCATAAGCAACGCAGATCATCAAACAAACGCGACAGGAAAACCGTCTCTAGACCGGAGCTCTGACTCCGATCCGCCGACACGCTGGAGCCAAAAGCCGAGCCAAATGATTTGCCTGGAATGGCCGATCGAGGGAGCGCGCTGCAGGATTGTGGTAAATTCATGTTTCGCCGGAAGCCGATCAAACTCTTCATCGAGGAAGGTCTTGCCTTAGTTTGCAACTATATTGACGCTAAAGATTGATCCCCATGATAAGCTCCGATCTTTTCCGCAATCGCGATTCCCGTGGTCGGCTTCCCCTGAACGGCTTGCCTCACATTCCCCGATGGAGGATTGGAATAAGGTAGTGCGCAGAGGCGATCAAGAACATTGTCGAACCAAGTGCAAGATGATCGGGTAGGCGCTGGTCGAAGCCACAGTTTGCTGAAGGTATTCATGAGATGGTCACGTGGCGTTTCCTTTTCAAATTACATTCGAGCCATAAACCGCCATAAAGAAGAGTTCTGAAAGGAATTCATGAGAATGTCAGAGATGAAAGACCAGAAAGCGAGGCAGGGCGTCGGCCTGTCCAAGGGGACCGGAGCTTCCGGAGATTTTGATCGCCTGCGTCTTGCGGAGGCCTTGCGAGCCAATCTGCTACGTCGCAAGGACCAGAAAAGAGAACGCGATCGAGCGGCGGATGCTTCGGCGGATACGCCAAATCAATCATTAGAAAGCTGATCGCCTCCATCAGACCAAGATCCAAAGTGACAAGGCACAAAACTAAGAGACGAATGGCGCAAGTGAGAAAATGCGGTTGCGTGCCGTTCCCTCTTCCATCACGCCAACTCTGTCGTTTGAAAAGGGGAACTTGTGGATCGAATTCGGATCGTCGGCGGAAAGAGACTGAATGGTGTCATCAAGATTTCCGGCGCCAAGAACGCCGCCCTGCCCTTGATGATCGCCTCGCTTCTCACCGAAGAGACATTGACCCTCGAAAACATTCCAGATCTCGCCGATGTCGCGCGGCTCTTGCGCATCCTCGGCCATCATGGAGTCGATCATTCGGTTGATGGAAGGCGACCGGGCGCGCCTGCCCATGCAAGCCGGGCCATCCATTTGAGTGCGCGACAGATCGTCGATACCACGGCGCCTTATGAATTCGTCTCGAAGATGCGGGCAAGTTTCTGGGTCATCGCGCCCCTGCTCGCCCGCATGGGTGAGGCCAAGGTTTCCTTGCCCGGCGGCTGCGCAATCGGGACGCGTCCAGTCGATCTCTTGATCATGGTGCTTGAGAAGCTCGGGGCAGAGGTGGAGATCGAGGCCGGCTACGTTCACGCCAAGGCCCCGAGAGGCCTCACCGGGGCCGAGATCCATTTTCCAAAGGTCACCGTCGGCGGCACCCATACAGCCTTGATGGCCGCATCCCTAGCCAAAGGTCATACGCTGCTCGTCAATGCCGCGCGCGAGCCGGAAATCACCGACCTCGCCGATTGCCTGATCAAAATGGGAGCGCGGATCAAGGGCGCCGGCCACACCAATATTGAAATTGAGGGGGTTGGCAGCCTTTCAGGTGCCCACCACGCGGTTTTGCCAGACCGGATCGAGGCTGGCACTTATGCGATGGCTGTCGCCATGGCGGGGGGCGATGTGCTGCTTCAAGGGGCGAGATCCGGTCTCCTCGAAAGCACCATCGAAATACTTGGCCAAACCGGAGTCGAGATTTCGGCAACCAATGAGGGACTGCGGGTCATGCGCAATGGGGCCGGCATCATGGCGGTTGATGTCGCAACGGCGCCCTATCCCGGCTTTCCAACCGATTTGCAGGCTCAGTTCATGGCACTCATGACCAAGGCCAAGGGCTCGTCGCGTATCACCGAGACGATATTTGAAAACCGTTTCATGCATGTCCAGGAACTGGCCCGGCTCGGCGCCCATATCAGGCTTGACGGCGACACGGCCCACGTCGAGGGCGTCAGCCAGCTGCAAGGCGCACCCGTCATGGCAACCGACCTGCGCGCCTCCATGTCGCTTGTCATCGCGGCACTCGCAGCACAAGGCGAAACCATGGTCAACCGGGTCTATCACCTCGATCGGGGCTTCGAACATATTGAGGAAAAGCTGGGTGCCTGCGGCGCGATGATCGAGCGATTATCCGAACGCGGCTGATGAGGGCAAGGCTGAATGACGCGCAATGCACGTTCAAGCCTGCGATCCGCCACGACCTTTCGATCACGGGATCGAATCGATCCAAAATCATGAAACGTGATCGATTCTCTAATTTAGAGCGGGATGCGAGCGCAAAACCGCTTCACACTTTTGCTCATCCCGCTCTGCCGGAATATTCCCATAAGGGCCAGGACCATCGAAACAGGCTAAGGGATGACAGACCGCCGGCCAATTCCCTGTTTACCTATTCAACCCCGATAGACGGCAAGTTCATTCAGGGTATAGCGACGACCGGCGTCCCTATATCCACGCGTCGATAGAGGTCCATGATATCTTCATTGTACATGCGGATGCAGCCATAAGAAGCGGCCGTGCCGACCGATTTGCGCATCCTCGCCGTGGTGCCGTGAATAGCAACCTCGGAGAGATTCAAGGTGATCGCCGCAGCGCCCATCGGATTGCGCGACGAGCCGCCGGGAATCAAATGGGAAAGCTGCGGATGATCGTGCAAGACCTCTACGGGCGCTACCCAGGCCGGTGCAACGAACTTGCCTTTCACGGAGGTTTGTCCTTGCCAGGCCTTACCGGCTTTGCCGATCGCGATCGGATAGCGGACCGCGGTGCCTTCTCCGGTCGTGAAGTAAAGCATGCGCTCGCTTTGCTTGATGATGATCGTGCCGGCTGGATAGGAGGCCCACATGGCGACGAATTCCCGCGCTTGCACCGCTTGCGGGAGGCTTAGTGCAGCGATAAGGCGGAGAGCGCCGATCAAGCCTGCCGTTACGCTCGGCAACGCCTTCAATCGAAGGAGAGGAGGATTCCAAATCATTGACGTGCCATTCACAAGATCAATGAGAACCGATGGCTGCGCCGCTCTGCATGAATCAAATGCGCGAATCAAAAAAGCCATGCGCGCGGCACGAGAGCGGGATGCGAGCGCAAAACCGCTTCACACTCTTGCTCATCCCACTCTAGCCATGAACAAAACACGCTTAATAAATGGTTGAATGGATTTATGGGCCCAGGTACCCGAGTATCAAGTCCGGTTGCGGATCAAATCTTCGATAATGCTCGGATCCGCCAATGTTGAAGTATCGCCGAGCGCATGAAATTCCTTCTCGGCGATCTTGCGCAGAATCCGCCGCATGATCTTGCCGGACCTTGTCTTCGGCAAACCGGCAGCGAAGTGGATGATATCGGGGCTTGCGATTGGACCTATGTCCTTGCGCACCCAACTGATGAGGGCGGCGCGCAACTCCTCGCTTTGCTCGACCCCTGCCATCAGGGTGACATAGGCATAGATCCCTTGGCCTTTGATGTCGTGCGGGAAGCCGACAACGGCGGCTTCCGCGACCGTTTCATGGGCGACAAGCGAGCTCTCAACCTCGGCCGTGCCGAGCCGGTGGCCGGAGACATTGATCACATCATCGACCCGGCCGGTGATCCAATAGTCGCCGTCCTCATCACGCCTGCAGCCGTCGCCGGTGAAATATTTGCCGGGATAGGTGGAGAAATAAGTACGGACGAATCGCTCGTGATCCCCATGAATGGTACGCATCTGGCCGGGCCAGGAGTCGAGGAGAACGAGATTGCCTTCGGCCGGTCCTTCTAGGACCTTGCCTTCGAGATCGACGACCTGCGGCTTGACCCCGAAAAAGGGCTTCGCCGCGGAGCCAGGCTTGAGATCGGTCACGCCGGGAAGGGGCGTGATGAGAATGCCGCCGGTCTCCGTCTGCCACCAGGTGTCGACGATCGGGCAGCGGCCTTCGCCGACGACATGATAGAACCATTCCCAGGCTTCCGGATTGATCGGCTCGCCGACCGAACCCAAAAGCCTGAGCGATGCGCGGCTCGTCGCCTTGACCGGTGCCTCGCCCGTTCGCATCAAAGCCCTGATCGCGGTCGGCGCCGTGTAGAAGATATTGACCTTGTGCCTGTCGATGACTTCCCAGAAGCGCGAAGGGCTCGGATGGGAGGGAATGCCTTCGAACATCAGCGTCGTGGCGCCATTGGCGAGCGGCCCGTAGAGGATGTAGCTGTGGCCGGTCACCCAGCCGACATCGGCGGTGCACCAGTAGATATCGCCCTCATGGTAGCCGAAAATATAATGATGGGTTGTCGAGGCAAAGACGAGATAGCCACCGGTCGTGTGGACGACACCCTTCGGCGCGCCGGTCGAGCCCGAGGTATAGAGGATGAACAAAGGATCTTCCGCCTGCATCTCGACATAGGGACAGTCCGGCAGAGCTTCGGCCATGGCTTCATCAAGCCATAGATCGCGGCCGGCCACCCAATCAATCGCACCTCCCGTGTGGCGCACGACAAGCATGGTCTCGACGATTCCGCCGCTCTTCGCCACCGCTTCATCGGCATGCGCCTTCAAGGGCGTTCTGCGCCCGCCTCTTTTACCCTCATCGGCGGTGATCAGGATTCTTGCACCGCAGTCCTTGATTCGCCCGGCAAGGGAATCGGCAGAAAAGCCGCCGAAAACCACGGCATGGACGGCGCCGATCCGCGCGCAGGCGAGCATCGCATAGGCCGCCTCGGGGATCATCGGCAGATAGATCGTGACGCGATCGCCCTTCCTGACGCCATGCGCCTTCAGGACATTTGCGAAGCGGCCGACGTGCTGAGCGAGTTCGGCGTAGGAGATACGCTTCGACTTGGAAGGGTCGTCGCCTTCCCAGATGATCGCCGTTTGGTTGGCGCGCTTCCCCAGATGGCGGTCG
>DATJTB010000117.1:0-5339 GCA_035503795.1 Methylocella sp. | reverse complement strand
GCGGAGGCATGGGGGCACCATCGAAAGGATTGTGGGGTCGGACGGCTATTTCTTCCTCGACCGTGACGGATGCGCACGGCTTTTGCGGACAAGGTCAGGTCGACCGTGGCTCTCGCCTGGCCAGCCCGGGATTATCGAGGTCCCTAAAAGGCGCGATCGGTCGTAGAGCAGCAGATCATCTAGTCGGCGCTCGTCCTCGGCGTCGCGGTTTTGCGCTTCGGTAGCCGAGCCTGGCGGCCGTGTGTTCGCCCTTCTCGGGGCCGAGCGCGTCGGTCATCTCGGCTTCCAGCATCTCCTGCATCACTGCGCGCACGATCTCGCGCAGCCCATCCGGGCTCTTGGCGAAAAGCTCGTTGACGGCGGCGATCGCAGACTTAGCTTCGGTCTTGGTCATGGCGGCGGTTCTCCCAGGAGAATCGGGTGACTGGACATCGCCAGCCTGCCATGACCGCCTCTCGCCCTCAGCGATTTTGCAGAACCTTCAACACACTACTGTTTCGCGCGCGAGCTGCTTCGAGCAGCGCGTCAGTCCGTGTGGAGCAAATGATCGGGTAGGCAAGCGTCACAGACGGGATCCCGCCACCACGAAGATCAATGCTTCGCTAGGCTTGGACGCGGTAACTCCGACAGCTCCAACTGCGATCTGTCTGCGCGCCAAATGAAGAGACTTGTATGTCTTGATGTGGGGTCGCAAACGCACCCCGGCCTCATCCGCCTGCCGCTGCCGAAGAAATCGGAAATTAGGGGTCAATTTTTCCACGCCGGATCACACCATGACCCGGTTATTCGCGGTCAATGCGCTCTCGAGCACATAGAGCATGTCTTTCTTCTCGACTGGCCCACCAGAGTAGAGACTGATCTGCCCTTGGACTCGAGAGTCGGCGACAAGTCCGCCTGGGAGCGTGGGTTCTGTCCATCTGCGACCCAAATTGCCAACCGCGGAAGGCAGCCTGAAGCAGGACTTTACTGAGTTAGTTTCAGTTTAAGGATAAAAAATCTGTTAGATATCGATCGTTAAAAAGCTAATTGAGATCTTGATAGGGCGGTTAATCTGCACATTATACACAATCAAGCAGTTCTGTTGGGAAAGGGCTTTCAGTGAAGACGCTCAGTTACATGGGAGTTATGCTGCTCTGCTTCGCTTTTCCTGCTCATGCGGCCAACGTCTATCCCGGTTGCGCCGTCCCGCCCTCGACCTTCACACATGTCTGGTACTTTGATCCAGTGCGTGGAAGGACCCAAGCGGCCGGCGGCAACGGCTCTCAAGTTGCGCCATGGAACAACCTCCAGGCCTTAACTCGAGCGGAGGCGGGCTACACCTACCCGCTTCTGACGACCGCCCCCTATCGCCAGGTTCCGGTTCCCGGACAACCAGCTGTCAACAAGACTGGTCCAGAAGCAGGCCCAGTCGAGCCGGGTGATGAAATCCTGCTCATGAGCGGAAACTACGGTGACGTCTCTATCGGCGGTCTTTCTCCAGAGATTTCAAACTCCGATTTTGTGACAATCGCAGCCGTGCCGGGGCAGACCCCGGTCCTGACATCTCTTTTCGTCGGGGAAACCAATAAGTGGCTGTTCAACGGACTCAAGGTGCAAAGTCTCCAACCCGCCGCTCTGAGCGGCAACGCCCTGGTTCAGGTCAAGGACGCGGGCGCGACGCTTCCGACGTCCGACATTGTGTTCGAGAATATGATCATCTCATCCTTGGACAACGCGGAAGCCTGGAGCCAAGCTCAATGGAGAGCGAACGCGCGCAATGGGTTCTCGGCGGTGAGCACCGCGCCCGGTAAGAATACGAAATGCGTTTCGCTCACTGGCTCGCATATCAGCAATGTCAGGTTCGGCGCTTCGCTCACCGCCAGCCAGCTCGTGTTCTCCAACAACCAGATCGACCATTTTGGCGACGACGGAATTGATTACGCGGCGAGCAATCTCGTCATCACTAAGAATGACATCCACGACAATTTGAACATCGGCGACGGCAACCATGAAGACGCTATGCAGGGCCAGATCGGCATCCTAGCCTCCGGCGCGGCCGTAAACTATTTCCAGAACGTCCTGATCGACAGCAACTTGGTTATCCGGCAGATGGACCCGAAGCTTGCGTTTCCGACTTATCTGCAGGGCATCGACGCCTTCGACGAGGACTGGACGAATGTCACCGTGACCAACAATGTCGTAATCACGAGCGGCGTCTGCAATGGGATCGCCTTCGGGAGCCTCCATAACAGCCAGATCGTCAACAATACGGTGGTCGACGACGGTCTCATTGCGGCGCCGGGTTGCGTCGCCTCCGTTTGGCTCTCCGACACCACGCACGAGGGTTCGCCAACCAGCAATACCGTGGTGCGGAACAATCTTGCGAACCGCATTTGGATCTACAACGTCGCTTATGGCGTCGAAGCGGACCACAATGTCGTCATGTGTTGCTCATCCCCGGAGCTTGCTTGGTATGTGAGTGGTGACCCACAGTATATTGGTACACCGGGAACCTACGCGAACGACAACATCCTGGCTTCGGGCGGACCAGTGAGCGAATTCGCCAACTTCAACCCTGCGATGCTCACTTATAACGTGATGCTCAAGGCAGGCGCGCAGGCGATCAGCACCGGAACGGCAACGGGCGCGCCGACAGTCGACATCCTCGGCGCCGCTCGCAAGGCTCCATACACTGCTGGGGCCTATGCGTACCCGGAATGAACGACCACGTGCGCCGCGGCAAGAGGCCCACAGACTTGTAAAGGTGAAAAGGCCCATCGCCCGAGTGCCCGCCGGAGAAAACGAGCCTCGAGCCCTTTGCGCGATCAGGCGTATCGGCTTGGCGCACACTGAGTTCGCCGAGGCCACCTGCGGCACGATCAGGCTCAAGCTCGTAGGCCTGGTGCGCATCAGCGCGCGACGAATCAAGTTCGCGCTCCCCTTGGCCTGCCCCTACGCCGACGAATGGCACCTCGCCGGCGCCCGCCTTGCCCACGGCGTCGCCGCGACGCCGATGAAATCGCGGCACTCCACCCCGCGGTCCACAGGCTCGGCGTGGTGTCATCCTTCAATGCTGCTTGGATTACTCGTGTACCGCTATGGGAGGGGGTTTTTTCGAGTCGCAAGCTGGAGCGGCGACCTATGACAGCGTGGCGTTTCGCTTCATCGTCACCAACGATCATACCGATCACGACAGTATCGCGGCGTTCCGGCGGCGGTTTGTGAAGGCGATCAAAGCGTCGTTCGTTCAGGTGCTCTTGCTGGCGCGCGAGATGGGCGGTTTGGAGACGGGCACGGTCGCGCTGGACGGCACGAAGATCCACGCCAACGCCAGCCGGCACGGCGCTCTTTCTTACCAGCACGCGGGCGAGATCGAAGCGCAGTTGAAGGCCGCGGTGACCGAACTGAACTGCTGGTCAAAGCCGAGGCGACGGACGCCGCGGACGTTCCCGATGGGATGTCGATCCCCAAAGAACTGGCGCAGCGCGAGGAGTGCTTGCAGAAAATCGCTGAGGCGCGCCCGAAGATCGAGGGGCGCGCCAAGGAGCGTCATGAGCGTGAGCTTGCGGAGCACGAGGCCAAGCTGGCGGCGCGGGCGGCCAAAGAGGGCGGCAACCGGCAAAAAGCCTCGCGGCGGGCCACCGGTGCCGCCGAGCGCGGGAGCGTCGAACGATCAGATCAATCTCACCGACGAGGACTCGCGCATCATGCCGGTGGCCGGCGGCGGCTTTGACTAGTGCTAAAACGCCCGAGCGATCCGGAAGCGCGGCTCCACCGCAAGGCACCTTCGAGCCGCTGCGAAAGCTGCGTAGGGATGAGGGCAGGAAAGGTTAAGTCGCCCCATGCCAGCGAGAGCTACAGGACGTGATCTGGAGGATCGCGAGGGCGTGACGATGAGGCAATGTCCTATGCTGCTGCGGCGGACCTTCGCGGTGCTCGATAGCCGGCGAAGCAAAGGCCGACGAAACCCAGCGCCATCATCACCCAGGTCGAAATCTCGGGAACAACCGAGGCCGTGGTTGCCACCAGCAAGGCGCTTGGCGCAGGCTCGACCTCGTTATTGAAGAAGGTGAACGAGTACGTGTATGTGGTTCCTGGTGTCGTCGCGAATGTCTGCGAAAAGGTGTCGTTTACGTAAGAACCGGCAGCGAAACTCAGCGCAGGAACCGCGGTGCCGTCATAAAACGTAAACGCATCACTCCCGATCGAAGCGGGCTCTAACGTCCAAGTCGAGCCCAGTAAGTTTGAGCCGCCGCCGGTCGCGACGCTGTTATACTCGACATACTCATAAGCTGGAATTTGGTATCCTCCGACTGACAATTTCGTTTCGCTCGCTGTTGCTACAAAGACGAGGTTGTACCCCGTTCCCTCAGCTCCTGGCGGATTGACAAGATCGAGCAGCACAGTTGCGTTTGACGGCATCGGCGCGACTGCCCCGATCGCGGCCACCGCCGCGCTAAGATATCTCTTTTTCATGTGCAACTCCCCCTTTACTGAACGTCTAGTTTCCGCGGCCCAAGCGGCTCGCCACCCCCGAGGCCCGACGTTGGCATCCTGCGGTTGCAACAACTTTGTGCCAATAGACATAAATGGGGAGACTTTCTGGCACCTGGCGGCGGCCTAGAGCGTCGGACTTTCAAGTGAATCCGTAGCCTGCGGCGTTGAAGTAATTTTGGCACTCTGAAGAGATCGCAGATTTCACCGATGGCGCGCCAGAGGGCGTCGATTGTCCTGACTCCGCGGGCTCGCAGGGGGCCTTCAGCTTTGCGAAAGCCATCTCGATCGGATTGAGGTCGGGGCTATAGGGCGGAAGGAATAAGAGCCAAGCGCCCGTGGCGCGAATAGCTTGCTCGGCGGCGGCGCGGATGAGCCAACGGGAAAGCGAGGCGGGATCGGCCTTCTCGCAGGTCGCAGCGGCCAGTTCGGCCGCCAGCTTCGGCATGGTGATGTCGGCCTTTTCGGCGATCTTCTGCAAAAGAAACGCCCGATGCGGTTCGAGCTTGGCGTGGCGGCGTCCGCCGCTGGGTTTGGGGGGAGGCTTCCCCGCACACGAAAGGCCTTCACCAGGTTAACGACAAAGGAAACCGACACCTTGAAATGCGCCGCGGCCGCGCGGCGAGAATCACCTTCATCGACATAGCTGAGAACCCGCTCGCGCAGATCAAGCGAATACGGCTTCGGCATCACGAATCACCTCCTTTCGGAAGGGAATCCCGCACCTAGGAGCCTGTCTGAGTAGTCACTAGCCAAGTTGCGACGAGTCTGATTCTTTGCGTGGCCATGAGCAAGCAGTTTCGACCCTGGAAGATTGACGAGACGCATCTGCTTCCGCCGAGCGTTGAGGATTACGTGGCTGAGGA